>NZ_CM001792.1:499424-626924 GCF_000340475.1 Oceanobacillus kimchii X50 | reverse complement strand
TTGTGCTTCAGAAGTCAACTTCTGACTTCATTTCTTTTAAGAAAAACGAGGTGTTTTTCTTCTTTCGTACTGGTTGTTTTGTTCAGTTTTCAAAGAGCAATTTCTGTGTCGCTCTCAAAAAGCGACTTTATCAATATATCATTTCTTTTATTCTCTGTCAACACTTTTTCGAAACTTTTTGAAGTGTTTTTTAGAAATGGTGGGCCTGAGTGGACTCGAACCACCGACCTCACGCTTATCAGGCGTGCGCTCTAACCAGCTGAGCTACAGGCCCATTTCTGGAGCGGGTGAAGGGAATCGAACCCTCGTCATCAGCTTGGAAGGCTGAGGTTTTACCATTAAACTACACCCGCAATTATTCAATTAATAAATAATTATGTAACTCCTGGTCGGGAAGACAGGATTCGAACCTGCGACCCCTTGGTCCCAAACCAAGTGCTCTACCAAGCTGAGCTACTTCCCGATGGCGCGCCTGAGAGGAGTCGAACCCCTAACCTCTTGATCCGTAGTCAAACGCTCTATCCAATTGAGCTACAGGCGCTTAAGAGCGAACTTTTATATTGTACCATCTTTTCAGTTGGTATGCAACAAAAATAATTAAGATATGATAATACTTTTTGTTGTTGTTTGTTGTTAATTAATGAATCAACGTTTAATAATATAGCATGTCTCTCCATTCTACGCAAGGGGATTTCTAATAAAAAAATATTTGGAATTCATTTACATCTACATATCACTTTTCCTTCATTATTATATATATTTCTAATTATGCTTAAAACAACTATATTAATATCTTTTAAATACTACCTTGCATAAAATAGTAGTATTCTTTATATTATAGTTATAACCACCAATAGTACACATTAAGAGGTGATGAATCCATGAACGCTCAATTTAAAAAAGGTGTATTGGAGTTATGCGTTTTAGTACTTTTAGAGAAACAAGATTTATATGGATATGAAGTAATTAAACGAATAACTGAGAAAATCGATATTTCCGAAGGGTCCATTTATCCAATCTTAAGAAGGCTTTTAAAACAAGACCTCTGCACAAGCTATTTACAAGAATCTTCGGAGGGGCCAAGTCGGAAATATTACCGTTTAACAAATAACGGAAAAAAACACCTTAAAGATTTAAAGGAAGAATACAACACATTCAAACACGGGGTGGAATCCCTAATGAAGGAGGAAATATAAAATGAATAAACACGAGTTTTTGCAAAAGCTACAAGCTAAACTAACTAACATCCCAGATCATGAACAAAAAGAAATAACTCGCGATATAGAGGAACATTTCATCGCTGGTTTAGAGGAAGGAAAGACGGAAGAACAAATTGCTGATTCCTTAGGTTCGCCTCAACAATTAGCAAAAGATGTTACAGCTAATTATCATGTTGAAAAAGTAAACCAAAACACTTCCTCCGAAAACATATTTAGAGCAACCTGGGCAGTTTTAGGATTAGGATTCCTAAATGTAGTCATCGTATTAGGTCCTTTGTTAGTAGTGGCTAGTATAGTTATCTCTTTATGGACAGTTTCCGCTTCATTTGTATTTCAGTTTATCGCTCTAATCGTAAAAGTCATAATAACTCCGAGTGCTTTCCAGCTTTTTGAATTATTCTTTTCTATTACACTAGTTGGTTCAGGATTACTTTTAGGAATTGCAATGTATTATGTATCAAAGTATCTTATCCATCTTTTTATACGCTATTTAAACTTTAATATTAGAATTGTCAAAGGCGGTGCAAGTAAATGAATATTACAAAGAAATTTATCCTTCTAGCATCCTTCCTTCTTATTGTTGGTATAATTGGTACCATTGTTACTTTCCCTTATGGTGATGATGAACAAACAACAAGGGTCATTAATATTGCAGAGATGGATTATAATCAATTAAAAATCAATGCAGATAATGCATCTGTTACTATCCTATCATCTGAAAACGAAAGCCCACGAGTGGAATATTCAAGTAATAAGGAAAATGATTATTTCAATGTAGAAACAACAGAGAACACATTAAGTATAGATACTGAAGAAAAAAAATTGCCTTTTTTCAATATTGACTTCTTATTATTTGAAACTCCAAGTATACATGTATACTTGCCAGATAAATCATTGGAAAGTATACAAACGAAAACAGACAATGGGAAAATAACTGTTTCAAGTATAGAAGCAACTACAATCTCTTTGAATACAGATAATGGAAAAATTAACGCCGAGCAAATAGCATCTAATCTCCACGCAGAAACAAGCAACGGAAAAATTACATTAAACCAAGTAGCCGGCGAAGTGAATGTAATTACAAATAACGGGAAGATAGAAATTCAACAAGCAGCAAATAATATCGTAGCAAAAACAGATAATGGATCTATTACTATAAGAAATGAAAACTTAGGTAATTCTATGGATTTACAAACTGCTAATGGTAAAATAAATGTGCATACTGGTACTGAAATAACCAACGCTACACTAGATTTACGTACAGATAATGGAAGCATTACTGTTTTTGATGCAAAAGATTGGGATACCGTCTACGGCAACGGAGAAAATCTTATAAAAATGCGAACGAATAATGGCAGTATTACTATAGAGTAAAGAAAACCACCAAGGGCATTCCCTTGGTGGTTTTTAGGATCTTATAATAATTTAAGTTCGCTTGTTTTCTATTCCGATCAATATGTCGTTCTGTTCTATTATTTTCGATAATTTAGGTTCAATGGTTAATATATTGATTAGTAATATAATAAAAACAATTAGAAGAAGCATTTTTCCTCCTTTATATAAATAAAGATAGAATAATTATAATAATTGCATGTTCAATACTACCACAGAAATTCTACGAGAACAGAAGCTAATTTTTCTGGAGTATCCTTATTTAGTTCATGTCCAGCACCTTCAATTTCACGAAATTTCGCTTTGGGTATACGCCTTGCCAATCTCTCTGATGCTCTTTTATTCGCTTTGTCCTGATTCCCACACAGAACCAAAGTATGGCATAGAATTCTTTTTACATCTTCACTGAAATCTAACTCTACCATTGACTTAGTTAACAATATAAAAACATCTTTATTAGAACCAAGTTTTCGAAACGACGAATCAGGTATAAATTTAAAAATATTATATTGAACTGTTAGTAAAAGTTTGGGCATCTTATATTGTGGTGCTATTAATACCAAAGAACGAACTCTGTGAGGATGATCAATAGTAAAGTTCAACGCAAGAACCGCTCCTAAGGACAAGCCGATAATAACCACTGGTTCAGATATCTTGTCTACATATTCAGTGAAAGCCAGATATAGATTATTATACGTAGGTTCTTTATCTTGAAGAAGTTCAAATAAATTAGGGCGTAGAATTTTATTAGTTTCACCTAAATAGGAAATAGTTTTCTCCCAACTCGATGAATTTTGCCCTAAACCATGAATAAAGATATACCGCATGCGTCCCCCTCCATAATTCCTAGTGTTTTTTACACTTTTATCAGTGAACTTGTTTCAAGATAATATTCTAAGAATAGTCTTGAAACATCAACGTCATTTACAGTTAGGTTTAAATGTTTTAGTAACATTCAGTCATCTCAAAATAATATTGTGTATCTTTAGTCACAATTTTGATATCCATCCTTCTTTTTAATAGAAATCCAAATCTCACTTTTATGATCTTTACTAGCTAGTATTTCAGGGCCTTCTGCCAGCTCATAAGAAAATGAAGGAAGCCACTCGGAATATATCCGTTGCCAATGGTCTTCAACTTGCGTCCAGTCCCCATCCACTTCAAAAATCGCCCATAATAATGGAGGGATATCCAGTGTCGAATACCCATTAGTATCTTCTATCGTAGTAACCGCTCCTATATATTGATCAAAAGTTGCCTTACCTTCCATATCTTCCGTGTAATTGACTGAGACATGAACAAGCCCATGTGGTTCCTTATTGGAGAGCGATTCCAGTTCTTTCATTTTGTAATCACTAATCCCCGCTATCATGTCTTCGTAAGTAGGTGAAAGAATTTCATTGACCATTTCAACCACATACTTCACTCCAACGACTTTAAAAGGTCCTTTTTCAACTATACGATATTTCATCTGGGTTCCTCCTTGAATAGTTAGTTGAAAGGATAGTTTTGGATATGCTTTCAAATTCTGCTCTGGGTTTCTAGCTAAAGTTGGATTAACACCATGAAAATTTTGGAATGCTCTGGAAAAGGCATCTGGAGATCGATATCCATATTTGATGGCAATATCAATTACTTTTACTTGCCTATTCCTTAATTCCAAAGCTGCTATTGCTAATCGACGTCTGCGAATATACTCTGATAACGTGATACCAGATAGAAAAGAAAATAGTCGTTTGAAATGATACTCAGAGCAGTAAGCTCTTTTTGCCACTTCTTTCAAGTCGATATGACTATCCAAATTAACTTCAATATAATCTAGCGCCTTGTTCATCCCTTTCATCATATCCATAATTCAACTCCCTTCATTTATAACATAACAAGAGAAACCACTTTGCACCCGACTTTTTATGCTTTTATCAGTCGGTTTTAATTACATTTTATATACAAAAAGATAGCATATTATTTCCTCTTTTATCGTGATGTATGCTTTATAAGGCCGAGTAAACTTTCTATTCCTCATTTTAGAACATCAGCAATAAAAACCTAGACTCTTTCCGTCTATTTAAACGGCTAACGGTTCATTTCACGTTGCAGTATTTCAAAAAATAACGCCACATGATAGCCATCTACTGTTGCATGATGCACCTTAATATTCACTGACATCAGCAACTGTGAACCAACCTTCTCGTACTTTCCAGTGGTAATCATTGGTGTTAGATTATTTTTGTTAGCTCCTGATTGAGATGAAAAATGTTCAAAGTGCAACCAAGGAATTGATGAAATATTCACCACGTTGGGTGGAACAAGTCCCATTGGTGCGATATCTGTTGTGTTTGCATACTTTTTTATAAGCTTTTTGAATTCAAGGTCAACTGATTTATAATCTGTTGATTCTTCCAACCATAAACTATAAAATAAATCTATTTCTTGATTAAAGTTCGTAAATGTTGGTACTAACTCTTGCCATTCAACTAATTGCTCATCTATCTGGGCATACCTCTAATCCGGAATCTCGTTAACCGATCTAGTTAAATTAAAAATAGAGTAAGCATAGAAGCTTATAGATTCATTTTTTAACTGCTTGAGTAACATCAATTTTTACTGTCATTTCAAAAGTTGTGTCTGTAGCCATAAAATAATCATAATAGTTTCTTCTTGAAAAATTTTCTAAATCAATAACATGATAAGTTGTCATCTTTCAACCTTTCATTTCAATTTTTGTAATATCACTACATTGTTAGTAAGACAGATGCTATAAAAAACTGCCTTGTATAGGAAAAGCCTTAAGCCACTTAAAATCAAAGTATAAATTAAAGGGTACTAAACAGTCTCAATTCTATTTAATTTTTAAACCTAATAACGAAGCAAATTGTATCGCTTGAGACGATGATACTATACATCCTTTTAAATTCTCCATTGTAACTGTTAAAAAATTAAAATCGGATGTGCTTATGTCAATTCCTTTTAACGATGTTTCTTCAAAATTTGCACCATTGAGATTGCATGAAAGAAATTCTACTTTTTTAAGCTTACAATCAAAAAGGTCAGCACTTTCTAACTCCGTATTATCAAAAATCACCTTTTCAAGTTTTGAGTTACCGAACATCCCCATATTTAGAATCGATTCCCGAAATATTGCATTACCGATATAAGAATCTGTTAAGTTGCTACCAAGTAACTTACAATTAAGAAACTCAACTCGATTCATAGAGGCATTACTCAAATTAGCATTGGATAAATCACAATTCTCAAAGCACACATCGGTAAGATCAATTCGACTGAAGTCCGTATTTGTAAAATTACAGTTCCTAATCATTGTTTTATATAATCGCACTCGATCAAGTACTTCATCGACA
Organism: Oceanobacillus kimchii X50; assembly: GCF_000340475.1. Taxonomy (NCBI): domain Bacteria; kingdom Bacillati; phylum Bacillota; class Bacilli; order Caryophanales; family Bacillaceae; genus Oceanobacillus; species Oceanobacillus kimchii. The sequence goes on along the minus strand of NZ_CM001792.1, from coordinate 620,953 downwards.
AATTCAGAATCGGTAACCATACACATTTCAAATTCTGGATCTTCTTCAAAAAAAATATCTGTAAATCTTCTCACTGATAGATCTTCAGGGATTTTGGGTGTGTCAATTTTCACTGTATACCAACCTACTTTCAGACGAATTTATTTCATTTATAAGCTTTCTAGATACAAATAAAAGGGAACGCACGTTCTTTTTCAAGGCTTGATTTTATTCCATTTTCTGATACACAGTATTCATAATTACTATTGAGTGAAGTAGTTATGGTAGTACAAAATGGTAATGACCCTCATCTATCTTGATGAATCTAATCTAGATAAAGAAACTTTTCGATCAGATTAAAAAAGCTTTAATAAGTGGAATAAAATTTATCGGACTAATCTTATAATTTCTATACTTCCATATCTGTGAACTCCTGCCGAACAATAAATGGACGAATGTTGAAGCTCTTTCATTGATTGTCCAATCATATGTTTGAATATTGAATATAACCATTATTGATTAATAGCTCACTCCTTGTTCAACTATCCTGCCCCGTTAGCACAAGACCTTTGTCACTTCATAATATTCTATACATTTATCCCCAAAAATAAAAATCATCAATTTGATGATTTTATTATTTCACTCTTACACCCGTTAGGTTAATTTTTTAGCAGTACAAAACATTTCTGCAAAGTCATTGACTATTGTTTTATCAAGGGTTAGTTTTCACATCATATTTCATTCTTTCTAATCCTTCTTCATAATCTTTATCGTTAATTAAAGTCAGCACAGAAATATCCCTAAACCTCTTTAAGAGTCAATTGTTTTTTTCCCTCGCCTGAAACCGCAGCAATTGCAATCACTATTGGAAACTTTCTTTTCATTAAACTCCTCCACTTCAACAAAACTGCCCCCGCCACAGCATTCCCTTTTTCAACTCTTTCGCTGATTACTTAATAGCAACCCATTTGTTTTATAATAAAATCTACCACTTCATCAAACGCCTTTTGGGCTGATATTTCATTATATTTTGGAGAGTAAGGGTCACTAAATCCATGTCTTCCATTAAACTTATGCGCCTCGATATTTTTGTTATCTAGAGTTGAAATTAATTCATCGACATTAAATGATGACTCTTCTTGGGGAAAGAATAAAGTTGTGGGACATTTTGGTGTTAACTCTACATAATTCCTAATACGTGAACCATAATATCCAACTATTCCATTCACACTTTCTTCCTCACTACACAACCAAGCAACAGTTGCCCCTACACTAAATCCAATGATAAATATTTTTCGATAGTTATCTGTAACATCTGAAACTATATCTTTTATTTTTTGTGAAGCGTCAGTGAATCCTACGTTTTCCATAAAGTTCCGATAAGCAACTTCCTCTTCAGAATAATCATAAGGTGTGTCTTGTTGTAATAGATTTGGGCAAATTACATCAAAACTGAATTTTGATAATAACTTACAAAAACTCTCAATATGTTGATTAATCCCATAAATTTCATGTATTACAATGATAACAGTATCAGAATTTTTATGTAGTTGAATCATTTCCCCCTCCTTTGCCTTAATACTTTTGTTATACATATTTCAGTTCTTCTTCAACAAAACTGCCCAATAGAAAAAGAAGGGTATACTCTTATTGTACACTCCTACCCGTTAGTAAAAAATCTTCACTTCGGCTAACTAAACACCAAACTGCTTCAAGTGATGGTCAAGGTGCTTATAAATCCCTTTTCCCCATTGCTCCGAAGTAAGTTTACCGAAAAAAGGATGTGGGTGATTTGTACACTTTTGAGGGCCATTATTTTGGAATGTTAGAATCTTTTGTTTTAGTTTTTCTTTTTCTGTTTCAAATTCTTTTTCGTCTAGAATCAAAATAGTAGGGATTGTGGACATGTTTCGAGCTAATGGCTTGTCGTTATAAAAAATTGGTTTCGCAAACTTTCCAATTAATATCCCCAACCAACCTCTCGAAGGAAAAGCGTTTCCCATTGCAATGTCTTGAAAAGATGAGCAATGTGCAAGCATTTTGGCAACATCCATTTTACCCCATTGCGGTTTTGAAGATGAGTTTAAATTATCAATACGATTTATAATTTCCTCTGCATGCAATTGATTAAAAATATTTTTCAATATTGTCCCCCCTTGGCATATTGATTAACATATATACAATTGATTATTGAACTATCCTGCCCCTTTAGTTTAAGTACACTATTTCACATTTTTTACTTCATATTATCATTATATCAAAGCAAAAATATATTTGAATATTTAAAAATATGGGATAATCACAATAACAAAAATCAGTAGATTCAATCCATTGATTTTACTCGCTTTATATATAAATACTGTCGAAAGTATTTTGGATCTCCACTGGATTAATTCCCAGTAAGCCCTCAACCTACATAAAGGTACTACGCATTAAAAGAATAAAACACAAAGGAAATATAAGTGTATGCCTAATATGTAAAGATTGATTAGTTGATTAATGTTATGAATAATGCTAAAAAGGGTAGTAAGACTCAGATATCAAAAAATCTATGATATAAAAGAGAGAAAGGAGTTCGTTTATGAACGGAAAAGAAATATATCAAAATTGGATGGATGCTTGGAACAAAGATATATCTTTTCTTAATCAAATTACAGATGAAAATTGTGTAGTTCATCAAGCTAGAACTGATGGTAAAGATTCAGGTAGTACAAAAGGGTTAAATGCTTTGAAAGATGTTATTGAATCAGCTAAAGACTATTTTGAAAATGTGAAAATGTCACTTGTAGTTGAACCTATAGAAGATGGAAATTATGTCTCTGCACGGTGGAATTTTAAAGGTGTTTATAATGGTAAAATGGAAGAAGCAAAAGCAGAAAGAGGAAAGTTAGTTTCCTTTGATGGAACCGATATTTTCTATATTGAAAATAATAAAATTAAAGAATATTGGGTTTCCTCTGACGTTATAGATTTTATGAACCAACTAGAAGTTTTTTAGAGAAGTTTTAGTAGAAAACTCAAATAACTCTTTTGAAAGATTGATCAAAATGGCTTTTTCCGTATGAATTCATATAATTTTTATTAAAAAAGTTTGAACATTTTTTTGATATGTTCTTCAACAATTGCTATTGATTCTTAAATAACAACGATTATATCATTTGACAAAATAATTATTTTGTGCTATAATTTACTTTTTATACATTACATTATATAATAGGATTCTCCTGGCCAGGAGAATCCTATTTTTATTTCTTTAAATTGAAGGAGTGGTGTGATATGAAAATAAATGAGTCGAGCTTAACATCATTAATAGCAGCTTTCGGTAGAGCTTATCATAGTCAATTTGATACACCTAAGATTTTTAATGATTATTTAGCTAAAGATTTATTTTCACAAAAAGAATTTAACGACATCAAAGCCAATATGGTTCAAGGCATACAGTTCTTCAACAAAGAAATCGCACAAAAATTTAAAGATGATACAGACGAAATACTAAAATGGATTACTCAGGTTCAACTTTCTCCAACACCTTTGGCACGAGCTGCGTATTGTGAAAAAGTATTACTTAATGAAGTCAGGCTAGGTTTAAAGCAATATGTCATACTTGGTGCCGGATTAGATACTTTTTGTTTCCGCCATCCAGAAATGAAAAACAAATTAGAAATATTTGAAATTGATCATCCAAGTACTCAGGAATTTAAAAAGAAAAAACTGGATCAAGCTAGGTTCAAAATTCCTAGTAATCTTCATTTTATTCCTATGGACTTTACCAAAAAGTTTTCCTATCAAAGCCTAATAGAGGAAGAGCTTGATAATCATAGAACTTTCTTTAGTCTTTTAGGTGTTTCTTATTATTTAACAAAAGAGGAAATTGCCAACTTGGTTGATAAATTATTCACTAAAATTCCATCTGGAAGTTCTATTGTTTTTGATTATGCAGATGAAAAACTTTTTAAAGAAAAAGGAATGTCTAATCGAGTGCAAAATATGGTTCAAATGGCTTCAGCTAGTGGTGAGCCAATGAAATCATGTTTTACTTATGATGAAATAGAGGGATTGTTAGAAAATGCAGGTTTACTTATCTATGAACATTTATCACCTGTTACGATCAATAATCGATTCTTTCATAATCGCAATGACTATTTGTCTGCTTTCGAAACGATTCATTACATCCATGCTGTAAAAAAATAATATATCAGTTAATAAAAAACTTACTTCCTAATCTCTCTTATGATTGGGAGGTGAGTTTTTATCTATTATGTTCAGATACTATTCTTTCTTATCAAAAAGAATCGCTACGCTAAAAGATCTCCATCTTTTCCTCCCCGATTACCAAGGGCACTTCTATATTAAAACAACAATAGATGTGTATAGTCACCTATTTCCAATACAAAAAACACCAACAGATCTTCATCCATTGGTATCACTGATTTCATATTTAGATGCGGTCAGTGGGATTTGAACCCACACGGGCTATACGCCCACTAGGCCCTCAATATTGAGAGACCTTATAATACGTTGCAAATCCTTTATTTGACCGCATCTATTAACCCATTTTATATAATTTAATACGTTTTTATTTATATTTTGGTATATATGTGGACAATCAATTAACCGAACATAAAACAATTTATAACAAAAATTATTCGTGTTTTCTAAAATAATTTATTCCAAAAATAATCTAAATAAGTAACGGTATCAGTTATTATATTTAAATTACCTGTCATGCCTAAAGTTAGGTTATCATTCTCTATAATATCCGTCTCTATTATATAATAATTACCTTCTTCAGTTGTTACAGGTGTTTTACCAATATTTATAATTTCACTTTCTACAATATTAGTTTCTTTATCAATACTATTTTGAATTGAGAAATTTGCTTTTTGCCCTTTATTCAATGCACTAATTTTATCTGTAGATACTAACCCCTGTATATATAGTTCGGATTTATCATTAGTTGTTATTGTATACAAATCATCTCCGGCCATAATCTGAGAACCAATTGAAACTTGATTATTAAATTGAACATAGCCACTGTCATCACTCTTTAAAATCATATTATTTCTTCTTGATTCAAGTTCACTTAATGTATTTAAACTTTCATCAATCTTTTCTATAATATTTTTTTCTTTTTGAAATGAGTCTATTAACAATTGATATTTTAGCTCTTGCTGAGATTTATTATTAATTTCTTGTTGAAGTCTATATTCTTCAACTATACTCTCATTAGAAACCTCTTCAATTTTATGAGTTAAAATACGGTTTTCAAGGGTTATTTTTTCTGTCTGTATTATATAATTATTATACATGATTTGAAACTCTATGTTATCTTCAGATAAATAGTTTGATTTCTCAACTACACTTTTTTTAAAATTATCAATATTACTCTTTTCTATATTTAATCGATCTATTTCCTGTTCAATATTTTTTATTTCTTCTTTAGTTTCCTGAGAATCTATTTCCATAATTATATCCCCAGCTTCTACATAATCTCCATTTTTAACATTAATTGATTGAACCACCCCTTCTACTTTTGATTTAATATCTGTACTAGAACTATAAGTGTTCACACTACTTGGTACTTCTATATAAACTTCTTTATCAGCTAAAAATAAAAATAATAATAAAACTACTATAAAAATTAAAAAAGGATAGATTATAATTAATCCGGTTTTGCTATATTTTTTTTTATATATCTCACTTTCTACTTTAATAGAGTTTATATCAACCATGTTATACCCCACCTATTAAATATTCCACATGTCATAATATAAACCACCTTTTTCTATTAATTCCTTATGAGTTCCATTCTCAGCAATAATATTGTCCTTAATAACATAAATAGAATCACAGTTTGTTAATATAGAAAGCCTGTGTGCTATTATTATAATCGTCAAATCTTTATCATTTAATATTTCGTTCATTATCTTTTTTTCAGTGAATTGATCCACGTTACTAGTTGCTTCGTCCAAAATAATAACCTTAGATTTTCTTAACAAAGCTCTAGCTAAAGCTAAACGTTGTTGTTGACCACCAGAGAAATTATCTCCATTCTCTTCAAGATAAGAATTATATCTTAAAGGAAGACTAGATATAAATTCATGAATTTGAACTTTTTTACACACTTCAACAATCTCTTCTAAGTTAACATCTCTGTCAATACCAAAGGTAAGATTTTCATAGATTGTACCACTGAAAAAAAAGGGTTTTTGAGGTACTAACGTTATTTTTTTTCTCAGATAGTTTTTATCAACATCCTCAATATTGTATTTATTAAACAATATTTCTCCTTTGGTTGTGTTATAAAAAGAAACTAATAATTTTGCTAACGTAGACTTTCCAGAACCACTTTTACCTACGATAGCAATTTTTTCAGCTGAACTTATACTAATGTTTATATTTTTTAATACTTCTCTTCTTGTAGGATAATTAAAGGATACATCTTTTAATTCAATATCCCCATCAAATATAATATCATTTGAAATTTTTTTATTTTCGTTTTCTTCCATTTCTGAATCAATTATCATCACATCATTAAGCCTTTCTGCAGCAACTTTTGCTGTTTGCAACCTAGGCTGTAAATTTATTATATTTAACAATGGGTCAGTAAAATACACCAATAAAGAATTAAATGTTATCAACTGACCAATAGAAAGTTCATTATCTAAAACTAGTGTAGCACCTATCCATAATATAACTCCCGTACTTACTAACTGAATCATTCTCTTTAATAGTGTTTGTAGATTATCTATATTAAAAGTTCTCATCATAGAATTTATGTATACTAAAAATAAATTGTCTACTTTACGTACTGATGATTCATCAGCTTGTGAAGCTTTAATTGTCTCTATACCGTTTAATGACTCAATTATATATGAATTTAAATGTGCATTATCTTGTAATTCTTGTTTGTTAGCTTTCTCATACCATTTTATAAACGATAAAATTATTAAGGCATATATGGGAATTGTTAAAACGGTAACGAAAAATAAAGTTTGATTTTGAAAGTAAAGAACTGCACCAACAATTAGTACCATAGAAACATCAATAATACTCGTAAGAACAACACTACCCAAAGCATCTATAACTTTACTAGCATCCATAAACCTTGAAACTATTTCGCCCGATTTTCTAGTAGCAAAAAAATTCATTGGTAAATTCATTACATGCCTATAATAACCCAACATTACTTTGATACTCATCCTATTTCCTAATACTGCGAGCATATAATTCTTTATATATTCAAATAGAGACTGAAAAATATATGATACTATAAGTGCAATAGATATAATATGTAGTGTTTTTTCAGCACCTGAAGGAATTATTGAGTCAATAATAGTTTGAAAGTAAAAAGAAGTTCCTATCCCAATTAAAATAACAAGTATAGAAGCTAGTATTATATGGGTTATTAATTTTTTATCACTAATAATCATTTTAAAAATTTGCTCTAATTGTTCATTTTTATCTTTTACCATTTCATAGTTATCATTTGGAAGACAGAAAAATACAACTCCTGTCCACATTTCTTCAAATTCTTCATAGGTTAACTTCTTAACTCCCTCACTTGGGTCCGCTATTGTTATTTTTTTCTTTCCAACATTTAAAATAACAATAAAATGAAGTAATAGTTTATCTTTAACTATGTGAGCAATAGCAGGATAAGGTAAATCTTTCTCTTTAAAGATATTCATATCAGCTTTTATGGATTTTACCTTAAAATTAAAATACTCCAACCCTTTTACAATCCCTAATGCATTAGTTCCTGTATCAGAAGTTCCCGACACTTCTCTTATTTTTGCAATACTTACATTAGAGTTATATTGTTTTAGAACTGTTGCAATACTAGCTGGACCACAGTCTTTTTGATCTTTTTGCTTTACATATTTATATTTTTTTAATTTCATTTTGTCCCCCAAGATTGAATTACATTTTAATAAAAATGATAATAAAAGTGGATTATCAACTTCTCATTTCAGCAAGTTTGATAATCCACTCTAATAAATTCAAATAAATATTTTTCCCTAGTTATCCTTTAATAAATAATTTATAACTTGAATAGATAAGCAAAATTAAGCCTGCTCCCATATTTAAATTAATTAAACTCGAATTAAATTTAAAGAAGTATAATAAATTCAAAGAGATAATACCTAAACTAAGTATAAAAATAAATGAGAATATTAAAATATCTAACTTGAATTCTTTGCCGAAAATCTCAAGCATAATGAAATCCTCCTAGTAGGATATTACTTTCTACTATTATTTTTCAAATAATCTAAAATTATTTTTTAGTACCGTTGTAGCCATTCCAAAAACCTAATCCAGCTACACCAGCTAAAGTTGTAACACCAGAGGCAATAATAGCAGCTGCTTTCCACCCCACAAAGGTTACCCCCATAATGGTAATTGCTAGTCCACCATTACAATCATACATTTCTTCTAATGATAACTCATTATTCAATTGATCAAACTTCATTACTTCTGCCATAACCAAAAACTCCTCTCATCTTTTTTTACTTTTTGATATAAGCCCATCCTTGACCTATTGCGTAACCAATAGAATACGTACCACCAATTATACCTGCTAACATTCCTAGCCCTTTAGCAGTAATTACAAGAGTAACACCCGCTATAGTAATTGCTAGTCCACCAGATACATCATACATATCCTCGCTTGACAATTCAGTATAAGAGTTATCTAAGCATTCCAAATTACCCATTTTAACACCTCTTTTCTTTTTAATTTAGACATAAAACCAAATATTTAGAAATATGTCTAAAATAAGCATATAATACTATGAATATATTTGCAATAGTTTCCTTAAATGGGATAAAAAGGAAAATTAATCTCTAATAAACTAGTATAAAAATACTATTTTATGAAAAACTAGGAAAATATCAAATTATAATGCTCAATTTAAATAAGATAAATCTAAAATACCAATAAAACTTAGTTCATTAGTAATATTTTTCTTATGTTATATGTTTTAGAGTATTCCTCCTATTCATTATTAATCACTAAAATCACAATGAGACTTACTTGTATATCAGGACATGTTTCTATTAAAACGACTATAGATGTATATGGTCATTTATTTTTGAACAAACACGAAAAACTGCTGAGCAACTTGATAGCTTGTTTTAGCAATTGGTGAATATTTTAGTAACACTAAAGTTATTTACAAACAATATAGATACAAAAAAATACCAATGGAACTTCATCCATTGGTATCACTGCTTTCGTATAAAAATGCGGTCGAGAGGATTTGAACCTCCACGGGATTATTTCCCACTAAGCCCTCAATATGGAGAGAACTTATAATAGGGTATAAATCCTCTATTTGATCGCATTTTATGTTATTAGTTTTTTATTTTATTCTATACTTTAATTTATTTTGGTTAATTATTGGTCATTTTTGATAAAACTCATATACGAACAATATTCAATAAATACCTTCTAACATTCGTCTTTTCACAATAAGATTTTTGTTTTTATAACTTTCTTCAATTAAAGCACACGTTATTCTATTGATTGAATTTCTTAGTTCGTTAACTTAGGATTTATCAGATTCATTAACTCGAATCCTGTATTCATTTTAGAATAAATTGAGCACACCACAAATAGCTCTTTGCTTGCAAATTTCACAATTTTGCTTTGGCCAGATGACGCTGGTATATGGTGATGGCCATGTATGGCTCCGATTATATTATATTCCTTAAATAATTTTTCAATTTTAGGTTCGGACAAATTGTAATCCTTATTATACGCTTTACTTTTTATTGAAAGCATACTCAGTTCATTAAATAGTGGCGCATGTGAGACTATTATTGTTGGAATATCATAATCGTTGTTTAGTAATTTTTTTAATGATTTAAGAATAAATTTTTGTTGCTCTTTCTTTCTCTTAACTAAAGCAACAGGTATTGTAAGTCCGATATATCGGACTCCTTCATGAACTATATGATTGTTATGTAATACGTTTAATTGTGGAAATCTTTTTTCAAGTTCAACCTTTACTACCTCGTAAAATTTATGGTTACCCACAGGCAACATGTACCATGACTCATCAGGATTTTCTAAAAGTTGTTTAAACCATTCACTATTCAAAAATGGACTCCATTTCTTTCCTTGCAGTTCTTCTATATTATTATTATCCGGCAATACATCTACTAATTCATGATTTCCAATTACATAAATACCTTTAATATCTTCGTTTGTTACACGAGAATCTGAAATATCCCCTACCAATATATTGAAATTCTTGTTAACGAATGGAAGCTTCCCGTCCATAGTGTGGACATCAGAAACAACATTCAATAAATTTGTATTCTCTGTTGAAAGAACATTTTCAAAATATTTTTCTGCTTCTTTAGGATGAACACTATGCGGAATATATTTTTTTCTAAATTGAGAAATTTCTTCCCCTGACCTGGATCGTAAAATCGGCTTATCATTTAAATGCAAGGACTGTTTGGCAATCACGATTGGATTTTCTGTATTTACCTTTTCTACTTGAGGTATTATACTCAATGCTAGTTTTATATCTGATTTATTGGTTAAAAACTGATTCTTAGTTCTATTATTGGTAAAAGATCGCTTTAAAAGATTTGTTTCTAATAATTTAACACTTTTTCCATCAGTTCTTATTGGTAAAGATTTAGTAAGTTGAACGACAAAGTTAAGATATTCGAAAATATACTCAGATATTCCTGTGTATACATTCTCACTAAACAAGAACTTACCTGCTAGATTTGCAGAAATCGGCCCAGTTTCATCATGTTGCAGTAGTCGCCCAAGAATTTGAATCTCAAATAATGGATCTTGAAATATTGCATTATAAGCTTGTTTAACTTCAAAAGAGTTTTTATCAACACGTTTTTTTGTGACTTGAAAAATACTAAGCATAATGTATTTTTCTAAATTACCTTTATGCATTTTAATATACTCTCGTACCTCTTCTGGATGGAGTAAGTACTGTATAGTTGCACGTTGGATATAGTTCCTAGCTGTATCATAAGGAATAGCTGAATAGACAATATCTCCTCTGGACGATATAACCAAATCTTTTTTCTTCATACTATATGTCAATTGAAAGTAATCGTTTCTAAACAAAATTTTGTTGACAGGTCTTCGTTTATTTTCTGGATAAAGTTCGAAACGTGCAACAAATTCTGACGGTAGTACATCCTCAGTTTTTGTTGCTATAAAAGGGATATGCTTTTTAGCGACGATTAAAGAACTTTCTATTTTATTAGATTTCATAAAATCACCTCATTAATAACTGACTCTTGCACTATCCTGCCCCATTAGTTTAAGTACATCATTTTTTCATTATATAAAGTAAAAAACTATTTGAATATTTACAAAGCAAGGATGATCACAATAATTCACTAAGCCCTCAATATTGAGATAGCTTGTTATACAGTTACAAGTCTTTTTTGACCGCATTTCATGCCAACAATTTTGTATTTTTTCGATAACATCTATATTTTCGTCTTTCCGTAACATAATTCAACTTTTCAAGTAAATTCTCGTTTCTCAGATGCTTCATCTAATGCAAAAAGTATTAAAAAACGTTTTCCAAAATCAGTAATAATAATTTCTTCTTTAATTAAACTCTTGCCTTTATAATCTTCACCATCTATATTATCGACTCTATTCTCTAAAAGTCCCAATCGAACCATTTTATTTTTTTGATAAGTATTGATCGTTTGTTGCTCCTTGTATTTGTTAGAACGCATTTCTTCATTTGTTGGAAAATTTATTTTTAATGAAGGATTCTTTCTCATTTCATATGGCATAAAATCTTCAACTAATATTATTATATCGCTAAACCTTAATTCAGCTAAAACATCATAATAATGATAGATTGTTTCAATCTCATTTATACCATGGTCAATTATGTATTCAAAACCACCGATAACAACTGATGCTTTAATATCTTCATCTTCCTCAAAAAGTTTTTTAAATATAAGTGGGAAAACTTCTTGCTTATAAAAAACTTCATTCTCATTTGACTCAATTTTATTTTTAAGTGTTTGTAATTGTTGTATATTTGTTTGCATCCTTTTTTGAAGTTTTAACATCTGGAAAGACTGATAAACTTTTCCGATTAATGGTGCTGTTCCTAGACTAACATCCATTGCTTTATCTATAACTGTTTCTTCTGTTATTCCTAACATGTCTTTAATATAATTAACTGGATCCAAACCATCACAAACCTTTCTAGATTTTCTATAAACCATTATTCAGTGAAGATGCAATAGAGAAGGATTTAAACTTTTACAGTTTAGATACATATAACTCATTTATAAATGTTTGATTGGACAAATTTGTATTATTTCTATTAGAGTAAATATCAAAAAATACGTTTTCATTTATTTTTCTAATAAATCTATCAAATTTTCAACTTTCTTAAATAACTCATCAAATGTTATTACTATTACTGTTTTCAGTTCTTTTCTATATAGTTCAAATGAATGTTTATGACTTATTTCTTTTAAATTATCAAACCTACCTGCTATGACTACACAAATAGGATTAATTACATCAAATTCTGTATTTCTACCATTATTAATATTGTTAACAAGTATATTTGAGTATTCTTTCTGTAGAGCACCTTTGTATGTTAGAACTTGGGTAATAGCACCTATAAGCTCTTTATGGGCTGAGTATACCCCTGTTCTATACTGAGCATTATTAATTAGTGGAGTTGTTGGTGTTTTGATTTCAATCAAAACAGCATCTTTAGAAAAAGGGTTAGCATACAAGAAATCAACTAACTTACCATTATCATTGCTAGTTGTTTTCCCTCCAACATATACTTCATTATCAATTAATACAGTAGGGTTCGAAAATAACTGACTTAATATCCATGTATGTTCTTTTAATAAGTCTTGCCAAAACTTCTCTAAATCATTGTCTTTGTTCGCTTCCCAAATTACTAACAATTTCTTGAGATTAGTCAGTCCAACAAGAGTATTTAATTGATCTAACTCATTTCCCTGTAACTTGCTAAGTTTGTCTAACATCTTATCAGAGTTTTCATTATTAACAATCCACTCTAATGTTTTCTCCAACACATCACTCTTGTCATCATCTAAAAGTTGAGTAAATATTTTATTATTACTCTCAAACAAAGATAAAATTTTTTCAAGTTCAGGATTAGCTTTATAAATTGTATAACTTCCCTGTCTTACTCCATATTCTTCATGTACTTTATAATATTTCTTTAGTTCATTAAAGAGCTTTAAAGTCTCTTCTGTATTAATGGTAAGTTTAATCCATTCATCAGCCCTAAGCTTATTATTCTCAAACTCCTTATGATCTTCCCAATTCCCATTTTTTCTCTTTTTTTGAAAATTAAAACTACCTTTAATAGACGCATTAGAGTTACTTGTATTGTTTACAATCTCAGGTCGAAATACAAGTCTAGTACTCTCTGTTTGTCTTAGGATAATATCATCACCAATACCTGAGTTTCTGGAAGTTGATTTAATAATAAGATTCATTGAACCCCTCCATATTACATTACGTTAAATCAAGTGAACAATAATGACTAAAATTTTCAGAAACTATAACTCGAAATATATTTTCAATCTCACTCTTCTGTAAGATTAATAATATCAATTCTTAATATTGAAAAGGCTCCCCAAAATTATACTTTAAAATCATATCTTCTACATATCCTCTATCAATCTCTTTTTCTTTATCGGATAATCCACATTTGATATGTACCATTGTACGCACTTCTCCAACAACAACCCCATCTTTTGAAACAAATTCACTTTTGCAAGAACCACACCAGTAAGAACCTAACAATGTAGGCATATACACCCTCCCACTAAAATAGTTGTTTATACCTATATTCGACGTATTTTTTAATTCTCCTGCTATGAAATACAAAGGTTCTATGATATTACTTTAGAGTATAGCTATGCATTTATACTAATTTTAAAAGTCTTATGTTCTCCAAATTAAACTTAATTAATCTAAGTTATCACCTCCTCTAAATGACTTAATAATTTACCAAAATTATAATATCTATAAGAAATTGGTATAAAGTTTCAGTCAAAAAAAAAACCAACTCATTTTAGTTGGTTAAGTGGCAGTTATATATTTATATACTTGATTTTCTTCTTTTTTTCCATTCAATGTCGTAATAATCTGTGTCGCAATTCTCTTTACCACTGGAACGGTAACTGAGTTTCCAGCTTGTTTATATTTATGCGTATTTGCCATACCTTCTGGATAATGATAGTCTTTTGGAAAACCTTGCAGTAGTAAACATTCTTCTGGCAATAATTTTCTTATATTATCTTCATTATCAAGTATAAGAGGTACATTATGTCCACCTGTCCCCATGTTAGCTGTTAATGTTGGAGAAACATTGCTTCTATTTTCTCTAACATATATTCGTCTTAATTGATAAGTTGTATTTTTATTTACCATAGATTCCTTTAACATCTTATAATACTGTGAGGATTCATCGTAATAATAACGACTGTCTACTTTCTTGCTTCTATCAATTACATCATCAAGTTTATTAGTTAGAGGAATCGGGTCTGGAAAAATAAAACTATCAGCTTGACTTTTATCTTGAAACCCCACAATATAAATTCTTTCTCTGTTTTGAGGAACATTTCCGTATTCCATCGAATTGAGCACTTCAGCTTTGACAAAATACCCAAATGTCTCTAATGCCTCTCTTATTACTTTAAATGTATTACCTTTATCATGAGTAAATAGGTTTTTCACATTTTCTAACATTATTGCTTGCGGTAAATGTCCATACACTTCTTCCTGTGCTTTCAATACTTCCAATATCTGAAAGAACACATTTCCCCTGTCATCTTCAAATCCTTTACGATAACCTGCTATAGAAAAAGCCTGACATGGAAAACCAGCAATTAATATATCTATTTCTGGAATTTGACGTTTATCTATTTTAGTAATATCACCTTCTTCTAGATAAGAATTCCCAAAATAATTTCTATAAGTAATACAAGCATTTTTATCTATTTCATTTGCCCATGCAATTTCAGCTCCTGCTTGAGCAAATCCCAAACAAGTTCCTCCAATACCTGCAAACATACTTCCTACACGATAAGTCAAGATTAATTACCTCCCTGCAAACTAAAAAAAGCTTGTTTGCTACCTTAAATTTTACCATAACGGCTGAGTTTTATGAAGTAAGTTTTACTATTGAATAGCTATAAAATTACAATTTAACAAATCATATATTTCTGATATATGTTTGCTTATAGCAAACTTGTCACTATTAAAAGAGTTCGAAATGATATCATATTTTTAAAATCTTGGAGGTGCTATATGATACCTTTTTTAGGAAATCGAATACAGAATGCAAGAGAAACTCGGGGATTATCATCCAGTAATATTGCTAAAAAAGTAGGTGTTACAAAAAGTACGTGGTCATTATATGAAAGTGAAAACAGAGTCCCTTCCTTAGAAACATTTAAAAGAATTTCAGAGACATTAAATGTTTCTGCAGACTATCTACTGGGATTTGAAGATAACTTAAAATCATTAAAGGAGGAAAAATAATGTTCCTTAACAACCAACCATTTAGACATAGGGAATCTTACAAACAAATGCTTAGCTCAACAGGTTCTTTATCTAATTTATTTTCTGAGAGCGATTCACCTTATTTAGTTTCAAGAAATGTTGAGAATGCTTTTTGTGAAGCGTTGGGGGCAGATAACCTTGGAAGATCGGATTGTTCTGCTGATGCTTCAAAAGACAATATTGGAATCGGAATCAAAACTTTTTTACATGGGAATGGAAAGACATTGCAAAAGATAGCTGAATTTAATAAAGATTCAGATCTATATCGCGGAAAATCTCCCAAAGAACTTATATTAACTATTGCTAATCTTCGTAATGAGAGAATCAAGTTCACTAAAAGAACATATAACATTGATTCAATGGTATATCACTGTGTAACTAGAAAACCAAATAAAATAATGATTTTTGAAGAGTCAATGGACTTAATTCAAGCTGAGTCTATAAAAATCTTAAAGGTAAGCAACAATGGCAATACAATATCATTTATAGATGGTTTACATGAATATAGTTTTAACATTACTAAAAGCACTTTGTATAAACGATTTATAACAGAAAAGTGTATAGAAGAAATTAACGTCAAAATTCTTGAAAAACCTTATCAAGAGCTAGCTAAATTATTTGGGTTTGAAATTATACCAAATCAAACAAAACCGATAATTGCCAATCCATATGAAAATCTGGAATTTATAATTTTACCGCTTTTTTCAGATCGTGGTTCAAAACGTCACGTTCCAGAAAAAAGTGGACTTAACCAATGGAATGCTTCAGGACGAACGAGAAACCCTAATGAAATATATATACCAATTCCTAGATGGATTCATAGGGAATATCACTTGTTTTTCCCTCCTCGTGACAAACCTTTTCAATTACGTTTACCAGATAAAACAATTTTATCTGCAAAAGTATGTCAAGACAACAGCAAAGCACTTATGTCTAACCCAAACAAATCACTTGGAGAATGGCTACTAAGACAAGTTATGAATTTAAAAGAAAAAGAATTACTAACATATGATGTGCTAGAAAAATTAAACATAGATTCAGTAATTGTCCATAAACATGATGATCATAATTACTCCATTGACTTTTGTGAAATGGGTTCCTATGACGAATTTGAAAATAGGAACCCATAAATTACAGAAGCCTTAAAAAAGAGAGAGACTTATTAATTTTATAATCTCTCCCTCTTTTTCTTGATAGACTATATCTTTACCTTCAACTGCTAATTCAAAATCTTCCTTATACAAGAACCTAAATTCACCATTTTCATGTTCAGTACGACTTACACTAGAACGTTCATCATCATCCTTCCTAGGTATAGTTAATTCAATATATCTCCCATCTTCCCAAATCTTAATCTCTGAATTATCTCTAAGACTATTAAAATCGTCTTCATACATTTCATATTTCATCTTATCTGATAAATTATGCCAAAAATCTTCAAAAGCTAATTCAACTAATTCATTATAATCTTCTTCTGTCTTCTCTTTTGCTTCTCCTGAACATCCAATTAATAAAATGAAACTAAACATACTCAACAAAAGAATGTATTTTCGAATAGTACCACTCCTAATAAATGTTAATTTACCATTATTATACCAAAACTAATATTGATTAAAAGTAAATTCCGATACTTTCCAATTTTCTTCCTGTTGTTCTACATCTATTTCCATTATTGTTTTTGCTACACTTTCCAAATCATTCAGTTCAATTACATTATCAAACAAGATCAATACTTTTTGTTTTCCTTCTGTTTGTTCGCCATAGTACACATTCATTTGATGAACACTTGATTCCACTTTCTCTAAATCATCACTATATTCACTAGAACCAAAACTTAATTCTTTTAATACATCGGTTGATACAAATTCGATTACATTATCTTCTACAGGATGACCAGTATAATTAAAGTAATTTTCCACAAATGCTTTCGCCACATCTCCTGCCTCATAATAAATGATATCTTCCGATTCTTCGAATGCTTGTATTTCTTGAGTATTCCCTTCCACCTCTTTTCTTAATTCATTATTATTTAACATCATAAAAATTATAAACACCCCTAATACACCAATAACCACCCAATATTTCTTCATGTTTTTCCACCCTTATAATCCTAATGTTTTTCTTGGGTCTTTTTTATCTTCATGCGCTTGCCCTAATGCAGTTAAATGTTCTAAATGCAAATGATTGCCTGTACTTGTTCCCGTTGTTCCGCATTTTCCTAACGCATCTCCTTGTGAAATCGCATCACCGTTTCTTACATCGATGTTAGATAAATGGGCATATCGACTAAATTCATTTTTTCCATGCTTCACCGTTACATAATTTCCATAGCCAACATTACTATGAATAACTTCCACGACTTCTCCATCTGCCACACTCATAATAATATCTGCCGGCGTACACGAAAAATCTAAACCACCATGCCATTTGTTCACTTCTCCAGTCACTGGATGAACACGAGGTCCAAATTCACTAGTTATCGTTATATTTGTAAGTGGTAACGCCCATCCATCACTATTCCCAGCCGTTCCTGTCGAGGTATCCAAATAGCGCATCACATTCTGTACATAATTTGCATCCCCGTATCTATCCCAACCCATTTTCTCTGCCATATAACGGCTAAAATCCAATGCTAACGACTCCGAGTATTTACCATTATTATTTTCTTTCGCATAGTCAATAAATCCATTCCCAAAATTATACGATTGTAAAGCCAGTTCTACATCTCCACCCGCACTTTTTAATACTTGCGCAAAATATTTTGCTCCTTGTTTAATCGATTCCTCGGGATCAGTGATCGAATTTCTAGGTAATCCTAAGGATTCCGATGACTGCATGACATCTACATACCTTCCACCACTTTCTTGCATCGCCATTGCCATTAATAGTTCCACATGTTCTGGGATACCATATTCTTTCGCATATTTTATAAAATAGGGGCGAAACCTTTCCACTTCTGGCGCAATACCATTGACGGTATACTCCGTTTCCATGCCATCAAATTCACCTCCACCTAACCCTCCACTATCAACCGAAAACATTACTACCACAAAAAACGCAATTCCAATAAAAACTACAAATATTTTTACACACAAAACAATCATTATCACTTTAAGTTTGAACACACCCTATTCACCTCACAAAAAAAGGAAACACCAAAAACGTGTCTCCTTCTTATTCCTTCTTCCCTTTACTATCGGTAAAATCTATTTTATTTCTCTCTATCTCATAAGTTCCATATCCAAGATTGCTAGACTTTTCATATCTCACCTTTTTACCTGATTGATGGTGCAATGATTGACTTTCATTTTTAGGGACATTAACTACAGGACTTTGTTGAACAGGTCTCTCTTTTTCTTGATGAACTGCTTTTGGCTTTTCTCGTTCTACATCTACTTGATTATTATCCACATATTCCGTTTGTGCCTTTTTATCCTCTGTACCTACGGATGATGGTTTCTCTTGTTCCTCTAATTCTTTCTGTATTGTTCGTTCTATCTTTCTATTATCTTTGTCTTCATTTTCATTGGATTCTTTTGTATTTCCTTCCGCAGTTTGTAAACCTTGAGGTTTTTCATCAAGAGTAGATGGTTGTTTTTCTTGACCCATTTCCCTATTTTCTTTATTGCCCTCTTTATTTTCTTCCTTATTCCCTTGTGGAGTTCGATGATTATCTTCTCTAGGATTTACCGAAAAACCTTTCTCTTGCCCTTTATTCACTTCTCCATTTTCCCCTTGCGGTGTTCGATTGACATTCGTTCCTTTTCCATTTGCCATCCCATTATGTTGATTCGCATTCATATTTGGATTTGGAACAGGAGAAACTTCCTCATTTGTCTTTCCTTTCGATGTTAATTTATCTTTGATTTTCTCAAAGGTTGGATTGACCATTTTTTGGTTCACATTATTCATGAATCCACTATCTAACGATTGTACTCTTCCAGCCGTAACTACTTTAACAATCATGTCTCGTTTGATAATCATGAATAATAATAATACGACTAATACTGCCACATTCAACAAATACATTCCTATATTGGTTGGGGCTAAAAAAGTATCTACTAAATAACACATGAGATACACAAATAAGACAAACAAACTTAAAATAATCTTTACCGCAAACGCAGTGAATAAATAACCAATCATTTTAAATCCACTCATCGCAAATTGCGGGATATACGACAAAATAAACGCAAACGGGATACAAAACAGGATCAAAATAATAAACAACTGGATAATAAAATTAAAACTTGCGAGGATAAAAAATGGTATCCCCAAACCAATGGCTAAAAATGGAGATAAAAAAGCAATACCCAGTTGTGAGTATGCATTTCCACCACCCATATTCGTATTTCCTAACGCATCTACTTCATCATTCTCCACATATTCTAAACGCATTTCTTGCGCATCTTTTGTATTTTTGAATGCGAGTAGTCTATCTACACGACCATAACCACTCCCGATGGACAATTCATCCCCATTTAAATCATGATTATTAATTTCTTCTTTATTTACATCTCCATAGTTCATAAATAAATAGGGTCGTTCAAATGCCAAATCAAAATATAAATTCCGCATGACCGTTAATGTACTACTCACCGTTTCATCCGTACTCCCTGTATTTATCGTAGAAGTATCGGAAAATACACCACTTCCATCATCAATAACATCTATAATCGAATTTCCGGTATCAAGTATCTTGGTTTGCGCTTCATTAGAAATATTATTGACGACCTTTATAATCGTTCCCGTATTAAATGTCCAGTACCCAGCTACAACCAATACCGCAATAAATAAAATACTTCTTCTTATGGATTCTCGAAACGTTCCTTTACTGAACGCTAACCATATAATATACCCACATGCAAAGACAAATAACATTTCTCCAAAATTCGTTTTTAACATCACATACATTTGATAACTGATGTTGGAAATATCATCCGCAAACTCATTCAACATATCAATACTAAACATATGGTCTAATGCAGTATCTACCATTTCTACGACAAAACTTGTAATTTGAAAAATACCATTATTCAACGAGATAAGCGCACCCTTAAACCGATTTTCTTCATCTTCATTGTTAACCTTGTAACGATTTAAATCGTACCTTTCAATCAACAGATTTACCGTATCTTCTTCTATTCGTGGACGTTCCATATACTCCGAATCATCCGCATACACCGATGGTACAATCAATAGAACAAGCAATCCAAGTGTTAATAAAGATAACACTATCTTTTTGATATTCACTTTTTCACCTCACAAAAAAGAGCCATCCTCAGACGACTCTTTATAAATATTTTTCTTCTGCATATGCGACTGAGGATTTTGTTATTGTTTCCAACGCACCTTCCCATTCTTCAAATAAACAATCGATGGTTATTTTAGATGTTCGACCATAAATATCTTTAAATAAACATTGTCCTTGCAACATATCATCAAACATTTTTTTGTTTTCTTCCGTTACTTCCATGTTCATCCATCTCAATATACTTTCACGTTCGGAAGGCTCATCAAATGCGAATGCAACACCAAAGTTATTCGTTTCATTTTCTTCTTCTCGTAACGCATCTTTGGTACTTTGGGAAATGAAGTACAACGCATTATTATAACTTCTTCCTACTCGTCGCATACTTTTTTCGACTTTCTTCCCTTGTTGGCTAGAAGTAATCATCCATGCTTCATCAATAAATTCTACGGTCTTTTCATCTTTATCTTGTTTCCCGAATAACTCACAATATTTCCCTAATGCCAACATAATCGCATTGGATTTTAATTGACTACTGGTATACGTTTCATAGTCATCTTTCGCCTCTGGTAAATCAAGGTTTTCTACTTCAATAACCGAAACTCGATTATCTAAGTTCAGTCCTTCATGACTCCCATCATGAATACATAATTTTAATACGCTATTCACAATCACTTCATTTAGAAAATCTCCTGCCTTTTGAACAGAAGATTCTTCACTATGTTGCATCATATCAATAATATGCATCGAACCAACGCTTTCTCCACGTTGTCGAGCTTCTAGGACTTCATTAATTGCTTGTAGAAATACCGTATATATTTCGTCTTTTCCTTTAAAATCATATACTTGTAAGAATATATCCTCAATTAAATCTTTCGCTTGTTTTGGTGGCATAAAAACTACTGGGTCCAATGCTCCCCAGTTTCGCTCATCTTCATAATCCAGTGTAATAAATTTAAATCGTTTCAAATGTTCCACATATAACGGAAAATCACGATTCACCACACTATCATTAATCACTTTATTAATCCATTTTCGATACTCTTTCTTCGGGTCAATATATAAACTTCGTACACTCATCAAGGTAATATAACTAAATATCACTTTTGCTAGATACGATTTTCCATTTCCAGTATCTCCGGTAATCAATACATGCGGAGAACGTGTTTTACTTCCACTAATATTTTCATTAGCTAAAAACGGATGAAAGAAGACAGGGTCTCGACTACTTAACTTTGCTCTTTCTAAATTCACATGCTTGGAAAAACGGTCTACCCAACCGATAAAGAAACCAATTTTGGAACCAACTTCGGTATTTATCCCAAACATGCATTCAGCCAATCCATCTTGGGTTGTTTTTTGAAGCCAATTTGTTGTCGTTGTGTCTAATCGTTCTCCTGGTAACATTTTATAAAATAAACTCAATTGATCAGCGACAGGAACATGGCATTTGATTTCCCAGTTTTTTAAATGCCGTTTGACTTCCTTCGCCCGATTCAACACTTCCTTTTTGGTTTTGCCATACACAAATATAGTTGCTATCCAATTGATTAATGAAACATCCGACTTTTTAATATCATCTTGTAGGTTTCGAACGAGATAATGACTTTCACTGACACTAGAATCAATTCTATCTCCTGTTTTCGCCTGTTCAATGGATGATTCTTTCAATTCTTTTTGTTTTAAATTTAATTTCATTTTGGTAGTAGCTTTCTTTTCTGCTTTCGCCTTGATTTGTATTTCCACAGGAAACGGCAAGGACTGTACACGATAAAACAAGTTACTTTCTGCCATATTATGCAAGAAATCATCCACCACCAAAATGGCCGTATATCCTTCATCCTCATCCGTATCTAATTTCAATACCGAGGTTTCTGTCGGGTCAATAATCGTATTGGTAATCGATTCGACACTCCCATTTATTTTTTCATCTGCAATTTCATGTTTTAGACCTCGTATATAATGATACCGGTTCACATACACCGTTTCTTCATAAGTTAACTTCCGACCACCTACACTAGCCACAATGTTACTGAGATTTTCCTCTTCCTCTTGAAACCGTTCAAAAAAAGAAACGGGTATATCTTGTTCCAACCCAAACAGACGGACAACATTATCTGTTAAACTGCTAAATAAACTAAATACATTGTCTTTTAAATCGGCATCCATTCGTATATGGTCATCTCGCAATTTGATAAATAAAATAAAATCATCTTTTGTCATCACACCTAAACGAGCGTTTAAAATACGTTCCGTTTCATCTAAATAATATGCTCCAACCGATTTACTATCATGGGATAAAACATATTTTAATTCATTTAATCGTTCCCCTAATCGGTATTCTTGGGGATACATCATTAAATGCCATTCTTCATAACTCGTGATTTCTTCAAAAAAATCTTGCCAATTCGATTTATAGTTTTCCACTGCTTTCTTGTTTCTCATGGAAATCGATTCGCTCTTGATTCTGTATCCTGCGTACATGTCGCCCGTTCTCGTAATAAACAAATTCTTGTGTATCGTCTTTAACGCCGGCATTAATTTCGCCATTCCCTTTTCGCACCACCTTCACTGGTTTTTTAAATGTGATTTTCTTATCATCCAAATAGGATACTTCTTTCCCATTACAAAATTTCTTTTTCGGAAGTTTAATCAAGAAATAATACTTAAACATATCAATCATATACAGATAAATATTTTTCCCTTCGGGATTAACCTTTGTCACAAGCATCGTTAATGCAAGTGGTATACCAATTAAAAATATAACCCACGTACTACTGAATGCATGGGGATAAAATTGACGTATCCCTAATCCAATCACAAACGTTATTCCTACAAAAATAAAAAAGTTAATTGCAGGTACTAATTCAACCGCAAAAGGCAGATAATACCTTTCTGTTATCTGCCTAATTTTTTTGGGTTCACGAAATGACTTCCGATAATTAAATACATATCTCATGGTTGATCATCCTTACAATGTGTCGATAAACGCATTAATCCAGTTGCTGACAGTTGACCAGTTTCGAATAATGAAGTAAATCACGCCACCTAGTATCGTAATCATCACGATTTTTCCGATTTTTAAATTGATTAGGTATTTTCCTACCAAAAAGAACACCGTCAACATAACCACTTGTTCAATAATTTGTTGCCCCCAGTTGGTAATTCCATCTAAACTAGGTAAATTCGCACTCGCTATTAATAACGTGTGTAACATATTCATGTTCATATTCCTCCTAATGATAATGTAGTTCTTCTACGAAATAGCTATTGTTGCTTTTACTTAACACCAACTCCACTTCATTCACATGCGGGATATTCGTTAATCCATCTCGAAATACAACACGTGTAACAATAACGAATTGGTCATCTTCCGGAATAACTTTTGTCTCCTGCATTTCATCAAAAACAAAGGCACCATTTAAACTGGTCGGGTTATTCATGATGTAACCCATTTCCTCCACATCTTCGGTGGTATACTTTTCAAAGAAATTCGCTACAAAGGCGAGTATATTTTCTTTTTCTGCCCCGTTATATTCTTCTATTGTTTGGTTATCTTCTTCCACTTCAATATTTCCGTTTAACGAGTAAACCTCTGTAAAATAGGGTGCCGATTTCACACTATACTTTTCATTTTCCATCAAGACAGGTACATGTAATAAAAGTTCTTGATCTATTTCCTCTTTTTTAAATTTATTTGTAATATTCACCTTGTACTGCATGACATAATGGTTATCTTCTTCTACGACATTAAAAAGGTTTAAACGTTTTAATGTTCTCTCCCCTTGAAAGTCGGGAATTGTATAAATCACATTGCTTTCATCTTGAAATTCTTGCGTATAAACAAAGTAATTTCGCAATGTTTCTGCTCTTTCTTCTAATGCAGTATCATCTTTTTTTACATTCACAAACGCACGAACAAAGTTACTTATATATTCATCTGCACTTATCACATTAAACGTTTCTTCATCTTCTGCTTGCTTCGCTTCTACCACTTGATTGGTTTCATTTAACGAAGAACGTGTATTTAATGACAACCATGTTCCTAATACAGAAACAAAAAAAATCGTAATTAACACCAACCATAAACAGGTTGCGATAAGTCTCGACCTATCTTTTCGAACCCCTGCTTTTTCTTTTGGTTGTTTCTTCACTCGTTTCATTCGCTCTTTAAAACGGTTAGACTTCTTTTCTTTATCCATGTTTCACACCCTTTTCCATGAAATGTAAAAAAGATGTTACTTGTCGTAACACCTTTACTAAGGAAACATTCTCCGCATATACTTTTTGATTAATTTTTCGACCACCTTTTATATAGGTAACTTTATAAAAACTATACCGATACGTAGAGTATCCTTTCTTTTTATATCCTTCTACTATTAAACTCGTATGTGGACTTAAATCTTTAATATATGCTTTATATGGTTCGGTAAACTTCCCATTTCTCATTACTGGCACATCAGCAATAAAACCTAATTTTTCAAATCGTTCATTGCTCGTTATCAAAATATAACCTCCTAACAAAATTTTAAATTTACTTTGGAATAAAGTTTGATCATTTCAAAGAACAAATCCGCAAACCGTGGAAAACACAAAGAATCCATTTTAAAAAAGATTACTCAAAATGGATTCTTCACTTATAATTTAGTATAAATTCCCCACAAAAAGTTTGATCATTTTATGATGTGATATCCAATAAATAGGCCTATTAATTAAAGATTTAGGCAAACATTTTTTCAACTCAATTATTCGTGATGATTTTCCTCGGCAGCTATTGCGTCCGCTTTTGTTTTATGAATCGTACCAAATGGGTGTTCAGGAGGGGCATAGATTGTATAGAGTTTAAGTGGTCTATTTCCCGTATTAATAAGGTTGTGCCATTTACCAGCTGGTACCATGATTGCATCATCATCATAAACTCTTTTTTGAAAATATAATTGGTCCTTCGCATCTCCCATTTGAACTAATCCTTGACCTTCTTCAATACGTAAAAATTGGTCAATATTGGGATGAACTTCAAGACCTATATCATCTCCCACATTTATGCTCATCAAAGTAACCTGTAAATGATTTCCCGTCCATATAGCTGTACGAAATGTATTGTTATGCTTGGTAGCTTGGTTTATATTCACTACAAATGGTTCTTTTCCATAATCTTTTAGTACAGTGTTTCTATCACTTTGAGTGTTTGTATATGGCCAAAAGTTAACTGCATAATCAGATTCATTTGACATACTCCGATCATTTGGAATCATATAATAATTAGAAATTGGTGGGTAAGCATAATAAGGATACGAATAAGGATATTGATAAGGGTACATATTTTTCTTTCCTCCCATAGGCATATAAATTATAAAATCATCTTATGCTGAATGTTATAAAATGCTACAGTTGTACTACCTATTCATATAACTTAACTCCAAGCAAGGGACAGATCGTATTTTTTCTTTTTTCCCAAAAAGATCGCTACGCTAAAAAATCTCCATCTTTTCCCCCTTGCTTTCCGTCATTTTGTCGGTTTGCTTATGTCGCCAAGCCGAACATACTCAAAAACGAGGTTTATTAGATTCGACTTGTCTTAATCATGATACCGACAAAAACGTTTGACTTTTTACGCATTAAAAAACACTAACCGTATGTTCATTACGTGGGGTTTAGTCCCCACACGACTAGCCAACCTCACACCTCAAAAACAAGGTTAGACAACCATCTCTTGAACATTCGCAAGATGAACCATCAACATATGTTCCTGTTTTGGTGTTAATTCCGATTTAAATACAGCATCATCTAAATCTGTCGTACCTAACGTATCATCAACTAGCTTTATCATTTTGTGCGTGCGTATGCCATACTTTAAATACCATTCTTTTGATTTCTGGTAAAAATCTTCACTTGGGTCTGTATATAATTTCAACTTTCCTACGTCGCCTATAAATTCCTCCCAAAATAAAGAGGTCTTCCAATGCCTTCTTTCTTCTGAATTCTCCTTTTCTACAAATCTTAAATAATTATTCATAATCCCTTTTGCTATTACGAGTAAATTTTTTGTTTTCAGCATTTCTAAAATCGTTTTATGCGCTCGATCATTTTTAATTCGTAACTCATAACGGTTCCATTCCCCGTATTCCTCAACCTCTGTATGATATTTATTTGCTTGTTCATAATTTTTTTGATAGAAACATAGATAAACTTCGGATTGTTTGGAACCAAAATAAATGGTTGTTCCTAAATAGCCTCCATCTTCAATATTTAACGAACCATTATAATCACTTTTTCTAAATCTAGAAATGGCTTCGCCATTCTTCACCTTTTCTAATGCCATCGGAATATCAAAATAGGTCTTCCTATCATCAATGGCTACATCTAAACGAGGAAACTTCCCTTGATGGTCGATACAATCTTGAAAAAAGTCATACCATGTTTTATTCCTCGCTTTTAGAAACGATTCAAACTGCCTACAACCTTTCCCCGACATTTCAACTAATATTCCTCGTTCATCTAAGCCGTGAGAATAAAATACTTTTATATTATCTAACTGATACGTTCCAACATAGCCGTAGAAACCACTTTCTTTGTGTTGCATAAACTCTTTTTTAATATGCACAACGTTATTTAATATCAAATCGACATCGTGGGTTTTAAAGGACACTCGTAAATAATCAATTTTCGCCTCTAACGGGTTTTCTTCATCTTTTAACATTACTACCCCCCTGTTAGAGTAGGGGGGGTTTTTGGTCGTCATTCGCTACGCTCACTCCTCCGACGGACATTTCGCTTGGGGCGTTCGCTAATCACTGCCGTTGGCGACTGCCGTCGCCCCGCTCTCTTGCCCCTGCACTGCATGCCCTATTTGTGTCATAAAATCATAATCGTTAGGTACAATTGGTGTATAAAATTCTGTAATAACACTACCTCCTACATCTGCGTACCCTCTACCTTTTACATCTTTAAATGTAAATAATTTGTCTGTATCTCCAAACATCATGCCATAACCGGTTTCACTCATTTTCCCTAACGCTACTCGAAAATGAAATTGGTCTCTGATTCCATCTGCAAGGTACTTCGCATCTGGTCGCTGTTGTCCTAATACAAGAAAGTATCCCATTTGTCTACCTAACATCACGATCTGTTTGATATACTCCAACGCTTTCGCTCTATCTTCTCTACTAATCAATTCCAAAAAGGCAACATACTCATCAAAAATAATAAAAACTGGTTTTAATCCAACATCCGAATAGTTAGAACCCGTTTTATAATTCGGCATTTCTTTAATCTGTTCTGACCTCTCTAACATTGCCTCTACACTTTTACGCAATATCATCATAATCCCTGTAGACTTTGAAAATACAGAACCACGAGGCAATACATTTTCTAAATCAGCTAAATCCGAATTCTTAGGATCTAATATCTTTAATTCTGCACCTGTATCTAAAAATGATAGAATCATCGTTAGCATAAAATAGGACTTACCTCCACCAGTTCCACCAGCAATTAGCATATGAGGTAATTTCTCATAATCCCAAGTAATATGCTTCATCAGCTTTATTTTACCGTCAGACACTTCTACATCATGAATAGTTATTCTATTCTTCTCAATATCATAAAGTAATTTATAATTGACATAGTTTTCTTCGATTGTTTTATCCACTAATTCCGCAAACAAACCTTTTTCTAATTCTTCATCTAACTCTAAATACCTTTTTTGGTGTCTTGTCATATCCAAGGCAATTTTTAAATAAATATAGCCTTCTTTGCTTCGATAATACGCTTTGGGGAAATAATTTAGCTTTTCCTTTTTTAGCTTTTTATCCCCAAATTGTGATTCTCTTGTGATTGGTACACTTTCCGCATATTTATTCGAAATAAACATTCGAGCAATCTTTTGCCTATGCCATATCTTCTTATATGTGCCATAAAATAAAAAATAGGCAACTACTATCGGAATAAAACCTATTACCACACTGAGAAGAATACCTTTGAGTATCAAGCTCCAATTCCAGTCTTGTATATAAATTAATCCTTCAAACGATAACCATTCTCCAAAGTTCAGGATATGCGGTATAAATATAATCCCCATAGAAAGCAAAAAGAACGGCACATAAATATATAATGCCGTTCTTACTATTCCATTTCTCATATTCTTGGTTATCCTTCGACCTTTATATTTCCATAGCGCTTCTTTAATGTTTGCGATAAAACCACCTTCAATACTTTTTTGATCATAAAGATATGATTCAATTAATCAAACCTTATTTCTTATTTTCTCCTGCTGCAACTGGCTCTTTCTTCACTCCACTTTGACCTACTTCTACAATATCTTCGGCTTCCACTGTAAATACAACATTTGCGAAATTACCGTTTGCTTGCGCTCTCATTTTAATAATTGGATTTTGTAGTTTCACTGGTTTATTAAACTCAATTTCTTTAAGGTCAACATATTCGGGTAACGTAACCTCAATTTGTTCCTTTTGTGCACTGGAAGCTAAATTATAAATTCTTGACTCTAAAATATCCGTACGTTCTCCTTTATCTCTATCAAAAAACATTTTCTCTCTATTTAATCCCATAAAAATCATATCACCAAAAGTAGTTTTTTCATCTGGGCGAATTCCATTTGCAAATCTCATTATAAAATCTCTCCTCTTTTTTTAATTATTTTCATTTATTATTTGTCATTTTTAATTAAAACAATATACTTTTTATTTGCTCCCCATTTATATAGATCATGGCAAACTAAAGTAGGTTATCTCATAACCATCAGCACGCATATTCTTACGTACTACAGCTTTTCAAAAGTGTATAACTGCGACACTTAATACTCAGGCAACCATGACAAACAACCGAAAAGATGATATAATAAAATTGCTGATATTTTATTAGGGCTTTCGGTTATATAATCCATATGGTTTATATTGCTGGATGCCCTTTCTTTCTATATTCAATTATCATTGTCCAACCATCCTTCTACTTTTTATTAAGTCAACTTTTCACTCTACTACTCTACTGTTAATGAACCACCTCCTAAAAATCGACACTCTTTGCATTCAAAAACTGCTAATATTATTGTAAACAAATCTTTCTTCAAATTTTTCTTTATTAACTCTACCAGGTAAAACGTAATAACCATCTTTCTTTAGTTCGTTATTCAATATCCTTATAATTTGGTAGGCTTTGGCTTCTTTAACATGTAATATGTTTTGTACATCTTTAACTGTCAAAAATTCGTATGAAGTATCTTGAATCAATTTGTTCCCTCCTTGTTATTTAAAGATATCTTTTAACTGTTAAGTACATTATAGATTTAATAAAACTTAAAGTCAATACATAATTTAAAGATTTCTTATATTTTTTTAATATTAATTAACTAAGTATAAAAATATACAATGGATAAAATTATATACAATATGTATAAAAATATAGAACAAATTGTTATAATAGTTATAATCATTTATTTTAATTTTAAGGAAATCTTTAATCATCACATATTTTGAATAGGAGATAATAGATATGACATTGGGAGAAAGGTTAAGAATTTCTCGTATGAGAAAAAAATTAACTCAAAAAGACGTTGCAAAAAAATTAAATATTTCTAATATATCACTGTCAGCATATGAAAGAGATACAACTGACCCAGACACAAAAACCTTAAAGAAATTAAGTGAAATTTATGAGGTTTCTACCGATTATTTACTTGGTTTAACTGATTATGAAAATAAAGATTCCTATAATCAAAAAAAATCTAAATTAGATAATATATTTGACGAGGTTGTAATGGAAATTCAAAACGGTAATGACCCCACTATATACCTTGATGAATCTAATTTAGATGAGGAAACTATTCGTATGATAAAAAAAGCATTAATAAATGGGATGAAATTTGTAGACGAGATGAAACGAAATGAGAAATAATATTCCAAATAATAGACATTATACAAATAATTCCATATAATATTGAACTATACAATATGGGTTGAAATGGTTTAAATATCAAGGAGGGGTATTATCATTACCGAAAACAACATTAAAGGAGAAGTAGAAGATATTACATCATTTTATAAGACAAGAGACATTTTTAAGTTATGTCGATGTTTAAGATTACATATCCTTTATAATGACTTGCACAGCGTAAAAGGAATATTACAAGATCATAACTATAAAAAATTAATCCATATTGATAGTTCAATTAAATATAAAAAAGCATTAATAGCTTATATAATAGGTTACTTTTATCTTCATCATGAACAAGATCACACAGTTATTTTTAATAATATCGATAATCAACTTTCTATTAAATTTGCTTCTGAGCTACTTATATCCGATGTTGAAATTTTAAAACAACAAGATTTAATCGAGCAGAATAACATTCATCAATTAGCAATACTTTTTGGGCAACCACTTCCAATAATTCAATCTAAATTAAACGGGTTATCTGATAATCAGTTTATTTTTTATCACTAAAAACCGAACGTATATTCTGTTATTTGCTGAAAGGGGTAATAAATATGTCAATAAGAAAGTTAAATGATGGTCGTTTCTTTGCTGATATAAGTATTGGTATTGACCCATTAACAAGTAAAAGAAGGAGAAAAAGAAAAATATTCAAAAATAAAAAAGATGCCGAAGAATGGATTAGTAAAACGAAACAACTTTATAAATCACAACAATTTATAAGTGATCGACATTTAGATTTCAGTACCGTAAAAGACTTTTATCTTGAGGAAAGTAAACTTCATCACAAACCCAATTATTATAAAATACAAGAATATACTATTAACAAGCACATAATACCAACCTTCAAAAATAGCATTATTAAAAAGGTCACTCCAACTGATATTAGACAATATCAATCAAAATTAATCGATGATGGTTTAAGCTATAAATCAATTAATAATATCATGATAATATTAAAAAAAATTTTTGATAAAGCTATTGATGAACAAGTAATTTCCACTAATCCATGTAAGTCCGTTAAGAATCTTAGCCTTGATAATAAGCAAATGAAATTTTGGACTCCAGAACAGTTTAAATTATTCATTCAACTTATCAATAAGGATGAATATATGTTTAAGGTCTTTTATACCTTCGCTTATTTTACGGGCATGAGATGTGGAGAAATACTTGCTTTAACATGGAATGATATTGATGAATTTCGAAAAGAAATTAACGTATATAAATCTCTAACTTATATAAATAGAGAAATTATTATCACAAAACCTAAGACAAAAAACTCAATCAGGAGAATAAGTATCAATTCTAAACTTATTGAGTTACTACATGATTGGAAACAGGAACAACAAGATTTATTTTCTAAATATAGAATGAAGCATTCTAATGATATCCATATCTTCCAGTACAAAGATCAAGCACCAACTAAAGATATTTTCAGTAGAAAGATAAGAACTATATGTGAAAGAGATGATAAAATAGAAGCCATTCGATTACACGATTTTAGACACTCTCACGTAGCTTTATTAATACATCAAAGGGAAGATTATACAACTATTAAAGAACGCTTAGGACATGCCTCTATTAAAACAACAATTGATGTGTATGGTCACCTATTTCCGAACAAACAACGTGAAACGGCAGACCGTTTAGATGACCTATTTTAATAAATTGGACATTTCATGGACACTTAGAAAGTATAGAACGAACAAGAATTCTTATTCTTTTTCAATACAAAAAAATACCAACGGAACTTCATCCATTGGTATTACTGGTTTCCTATGAAGATGCGGTCAGTGGGATTTGAACCCACACGGGCTATACGCCCACTAGGCCCTCAACCTAGCGCGTCTGCCATTCCGCCACGACCGCGCAAAATGGTGAGCCATGAAGGATTCGAACCTTCGACCCTCTGATTAAAAGTCAGATGCTCTACCGACTGAGCTAATGGCTCCAATTCAAAATACATGTAAAACAGAAATTGTTTAATATACAATGTAGCGGTTTGTCATGTTGTATGACATTTCAATGATGCTGCATTCCTTATAAGCATGAACATAGTAGTTCAAAGTATTAACCTCTACATCTACTAGCTTACTCTAGCATGTCTATGCTTCGAGGTTACTCGACGTTAATTCGGTCGATGTTTCGCTCGTTGTTTACCACTGAGCTACTAGTGGCTCTTATATAAAAAACAATAAAAAAATACTATTAATGCTAATAGTATTGTACCTTCAAAAATAAAAATGGCTGGGCCACCAGGATTCGAACCTGGGGTACACGGGATCAAAACCCGATGCCTTACCGCTTGGCTATGGCCCAACTTATGGCGGTCCGGACGGGACTCGAACCCGCGACCTCCTGCGTGACAGGCAGGCATTCTAACCAACTGAACTACCGGACCAATATTTATTTTATATAGAAGGATGACCCGTACGGGATTCGAACCCGTGTTACCGCCGTGAAAGGGCGGTGTCTTAACCGCTTGACCAACGGGCCATTATTTAAGTAAAAGTAATGGCGGAGAAGGAGGGATTTGAACCCTCGCGCCGCGTAAACGGCCTACACCCTTAGCAGGGGCGCCTCTTCAGCCACTTGAGTACTTCTCCCTTAATGGCTCCACAGGTAGGATTCGAACCTACGACCGATCGGTTAACAGCCGATTGCTCTACCACTGAGCTACTGTGGAATAATAATTATGTATAGCGTAACTGAATAATTACGGCAACGAAAAATATCATACTACATATTTTGTTGATTGTCAACAAGTTAATACATATTTTTTCAAATCGATTGATGCATTGCTTGTCTGATCAACTGTCAGCTTAATTAATTTAACATGGATAGATATTCATAGTCAATACTTCTTTTGAAAAAAATTAAATTTCCTTTAAACTACCTCTACATTTCCCACATCTATACTTTTTCATATTTACTTTTCTAATTCTTTTGTAAACAAAACCACATTGATTACATTGATATTCATAACGATGTTTTCTCTGTTGTGAAGGTAATGGAGAACAATGTCTTGGAGATCCAGTAGCTTTTAAAAGTTCTTTAAATTCGCGATCTCCATGGTTATATCCTTTCCCTTCTATATGAAGATGATAATGACATAATTCATGCTTTATTATTCCATAAAACTCTTCTTTATTACTCTCTATTACATATTTGGGATTCAGTTCAATTACTCTTTTACTTGGTAGGTATCTGCCACCAGTAGTTCTTAAACGTGTATTGAAATACACCTTATCAACAAAATGTTTGTTAAAATACTTTAAGGATAGCTTATCGACTAATTCGAACAATTCAATATCACTAGGAATTCTCATTTAAATTCTCACCTTACCTTACCATTAACTATTTTTTTAGTTTAATATGTTAAGTCAATTTCATCATAGCTAAGTTTAATTTAAAAAACGAACATTTTAGTGATAGTTATATAACAATATTCCGATTAAAGCAATGACTTGGCTTTGATTGTAATGGAAGACGGCTACTCCTCCTCAGAATAGCGAGCTGAAAATCCACTTGAAAAGTGTTCTTCTTTATCAAGTTAGCTAAAAACCCATCGGCTGCTAAAAAGCGCCCATCTGTAATGAAAATCTAAACAGTCAACATTAAAATTTTACATTAAAATATCTTATTATGAAATTGATTCATATTAAGAAACTATTTACAGTAGTTATTATCATTTCCTATTATATGTAGTAAAAAGCATACAACTACTCCGCAAATTTTGATTCTCTTTAGTTATAAGAAAAAATGCATGAAATCAAGGGTTTTAAGTAAATATAATCAATCTACCATATGCCTGTTCTCTTACCAATTTAATCCTGTATTCATTTGTTATTTAAAATAATTGTAATTAAATATTGATTTTTATCTGGAGTATATTATAATATTAAGTGTAGAAGATTTAATACTTAATGAATAGAGAGGAGATTTTACATTGAGTAATAAAAGAAACACATTAACAACTGCTTCTGGAGCTCCAGTAGGCGATAACCAAAACTCAATTACAGCTGGTCATAACGGACCTACACTACTACAAGATTTTCATTTACTAGAGAAACTTGCTCATTTTAATAGAGAACGTATTCCTGAACGAGTTGTACACGCAAAAGGTGCGGGTGCATATGGGTACTTCGAAGTTACAAATGACGAAATTTCAAAATATACAAAAGCTGATTTCCTCAGTGAAAAAGGTAAACGCACGGATATGTTCATCCGCTTCTCTACAGTTGCTGGTGAGCTAGGATCTGCGGATACTGTACGTGACCCTCGTGGTTTCGCAGTTAAATTTTATACTGAAGAAGGTAACTACGATTTAGTTGGTAATAATACACCTATCTTTTTCATTCGTGATGCGATTAAATTCCCTGATTTTATTCACACTCAAAAACGTAACCCACAAACTCATTTAAAAGATAAAGATATGGTATGGGATTTCTGGTCGTTATCACCAGAATCATTACACCAAGTTACCTATCTTCATAGTGATCGTGGTATTCCTGCTACACTACGTCACATGAATGGATATGGAAGTCATACGTTCAAATGGGTGAATGCAGAAGGAGAAGCATTCTGGGTTAAATATCACTTTATTAGTGAACAAGGTATTAAAAACTTAGACCCTGCTCTAGCAGATAAAATCGCTGGTGAAAACCCTGATTACCATACAGAAGATCTATTTAATGCAATTGAAGAAGGGGATCACCCTGCTTGGAAACTATATGTGCAAATTATGCCTTACGAAGATGCAAAAACGTACAAATGGGATCCATTTGATGTAACAAAAATCTGGTCTAAAAAAGACTACCCTCG
This sequence comes from Oceanobacillus kimchii X50, assembly GCF_000340475.1. Taxonomy (NCBI): domain Bacteria; kingdom Bacillati; phylum Bacillota; class Bacilli; order Caryophanales; family Bacillaceae; genus Oceanobacillus; species Oceanobacillus kimchii. The sequence continues at coordinate 585,368 of NZ_CM001792.1, read as the reverse complement.
TATTGAAGTTGGACGCATGGTATTAAACCGTAATCCGGAGAATTACTTTGCAGAAGTAGAACAAGCTGCTTTCTCTCCTGGTCAGTTCGTACCTGGAATTGAAGCATCTCCAGATAAAATGCTTCAAGGTCGTTTATTCGGTTACTCTGATGCACATCGCTACCGTCTAGGAGCAAACCATCATAGTATTCCAGTAAACCGTCCTAAAAACGAAGTAAATAATTATCAGCGTGATGGTTTTATGAGTGTAGATGGTAATGGTGGAAACAAGCCAAATTATGAACCAAATAGCGTAAATGGTCCTACAGAAGATAGTGAATCCAAAATCAAACCATTTGAAATATATGGTCAAGCAGATAGTGTAACTTACGACAGTGATGATCACTATACTCAAGCTGGTGATCTTTATCGACTTATGTCAGCAGATGAAAAAGACCGTCTAGTTGAAGCATTTGTAGGTCATATGACTCCAGTTACTAAAGATGAAATTAAACTTCGTCAAATTGAGCATATTTATAAAGCAGACGCTGAATGGGGAGAGCGCGTAGCTCAAGGTCTTGGATTACAAGTACCAGAAAGCGTAAAATAATTATTAATTAATATTAAAGCATGGCTCTTTTTAGAGCCATGCTATTTATTTATCATCATTTCCAACCATCGTTAATGCAATCCTACCTTTTTGTACATCGACTTGATCAACCCAGACTGTTACTACATCACCAACCGACGCAATATCCATTGGATGTTTAACGAATTGCTTCGACATCTTCGAAATATGCACAAGTCCATCTTGCTTAACGCCAATATCAACAAACACGCCAAAATCAACTACATTTCTCACTGTTCCTTGCAGTTCCATACCTGAATTTAGATCTTCCATGTTCATTACATTCTTCTTTAACAAGGGTTGAGGGAAATCATCACGAGGATCTCTACCAGGCTTCCCTAATGCTTCCATTATATCTTCTAACGTCGGTAACCCTATTTCTAATTTCTCAGCAGTAGCTTTTTTATCTATATTATTTAGATCCTCTTGTAGTTTTTCACTACCAATATCATTCTCTGTATACCCTAACATCTGTAATAGATTTTTTGTCTGATCATAGCTTTCTGGGTGAATTGGAGTACGATCAAGAACCGTATCTCCATCAGGAATTCTCAAGAAGCCTATTGCTTGTTCATACGTTTTCGCTCCAAGTCTTGGAATTTTCTTTAATTGCTTACGGTTCGTAAATTTTCCTTCTTCATTTCGCTGCTTCACCATATTATTCGCCACTGTTTTACTTAATCCAGAGACATATTGCAGTAATGAAGAGGAAGCAGTGTTTACATTTACACCGACTTGGTTAACGGCTGTTTCTACTACAAATGACAATGACCCGGATAACTCTTTTTGACTCACGTCATGCTGGTACTGACCTACACCAATAGATTTTGGATCAATCTTTACAAGTTCTGCTAAAGGATCTTGTACACGTCTAGCAATAGATACCGCACTTCTTTCTTCTACTTGTAGGTCTGGGAACTCTTCTCTAGCTAAAGGAGATGCAGAATAAACACTGGCACCTGCTTCATTGACAATAATATACGGAAGATCTAGCTCTTTATTTCGAATAACATCAGAAATAAATTGCTCTGTTTCACGAGAAGCAGTTCCATTCCCGATAGCAATTAGTTCAACATTAAACTGTTCAATGAGTTGTAAAACGACTTTTTCTGCTCCTTTGACATCATTTTTCGGAGCTGTTGGATAAATTACTCCAATATGATGTACCTTCCCAGTTTCATCGACTACTGCTAGTTTACAACCTGTTCGAAATGCAGGATCCACTCCTAAGACAACTTTCCCCTTCAATGGTGGTTGTAATAAAAGATTTTTTAAATTCACAGAAAATACTTCAATTGCCTGCGATTCTGCTTTCTCAGTGAGTTCATTACGAATCTCTCGCTCGATAGATGGCTGGATAAGTCGTTTATAACTATCCTCCACCGCCATTTTCAAAGAGTTGGTAATTTGTTCATTAATATTATTTTTAATGGTTTGCTTCTCTAAATAAGATGTTATTTGATCTACAGGGGGTTCAATTTGCACTTTTAATATCTTTTCTTTTTCCCCTCTGTTCAATGCCAAAATTCGATGAGAAACTAATGAGCGTACCGCTTCACTATAAGAATAGTACATTTCGTATATTCCTTTTTCATCGTCTTCTTGTTTCTTCACTTCAGATTGAATGAGGCCACGCTTAAACGTAATATCACGGATATAATCACGGTATTTTGCATCGTCGGATATCCATTCTGCAATAATATCATTCATACCTTGCAATACATCCTCTATTGTATGTAATTCATGTTCTTCAGAAAGATATCGCTTTGCCTCTTCGTGTAGATCAATATCTTTCTCTTGTGACCAAACGATTAGAGCGAAAGGTTCCAAGCCTTTTTCTTTCGCAATAGTTGCTCTCGTCCTACGTTTTTGTTTATATGGACGATATAAGTCTTCCACTCGTTGTAATTGCGTAGCAGATTTAATATCATTTTCTAGTTCTTTGGTAAGTTTTCCTTGTTCCTCAATGATTCGCAAAACCTCTTGCTTACGTTCAGAAAGGTTAACTGCATAATTCCACTTGTCTTGGATTGACTTTATTTTAACTTCATCTAATCCACCTGTAACTTCTTTACGATACCTTGCGATGAAAGGAACGGTATTTCCTTCATCTAGTAATGCAATTACTTTTTCAACCGTAGTTGTTTCCACTTTGGTTTCATCAGTTACAATTTTTAACAAACTTTTATCTATTTCAGACATTACTACTCCTCCTTGAATATATTATCTATTTTATCAAAAACTTCACTTGAATCCTAATTTTGATAGGGTTCGTTCATTCTTAACACAAAAAATAGCTGATTTCATAAGAGACTAACTTAGCGTTAGTTATGAAATCAGCTTATTTCTTAAATCGCATTGCAATTAAAGTAGTATCATCGTGTCTTATCTTATCCGTAGTCTGGCGGTAAGTATCAATTATAGTTTCTACATTAGAATCAATAAAAAAACGTTGAGATAACTCTTTATCTTGAACACCATCAGAAAACATGATTAAATTTGTGTTTTTTCTAAGTTGATACGTCATTACTTTACATTTACGATTGAAACTACCTAGATAACCCGCATTCGGGATATTTCGCTTTTTCTTTTTTCCTTCTTCCAAGACCATAATTCCAATGTTACCGATCGAAGAGAATGATGCAATATTATTATGGAAATTAATTTTTAATATTCCAAGAACGACGCCTCTTTTTCCAGCTAACTCACCATTACATACTCGCACAATTTCTTCTACTGGTGCTTGAACTTGGCTTTTAATTATATCAATTACTACCTGAGATGACTCTTTGGCAATCTCACCACTCCCAAGTCCATCTGCTATTACACATAGAAATTCATTTTCTAACTCTATATAAAAATAGCTATCTCCACATTCATAATTCCCTTTTTTCGGTTCTTGAAATACAGAGACATCTACATGTTCTCCAGAAATCAATCTAAAACCTCCGTACTCTCCGACTGAATCGCTTCTCTAAGCTTTCTTAAAGAACGACGTTGTAGTCTAGAAACGTGCATTTGAGATATACCAAGGAGTTCTCCTGTTTCTTTTTGACTCATATTCTTAAAATACGTACATTCTAATATTTGTTGTTCTCTTTCAGATAAAATCGGAAGTATTTTTTCTAGCATCATGCGTTGTTCTACATTATCATAACCATCTTCACTATTTCCTACAAGATCTAGAATAGCCACTGTACTTCCATCAGAATCAGCTTCGATTTTCCGATCAACTGATAATGCTTTATAGCTCTGACCCATTTCCATCGTTTCTAAAATTTCTTCTTCTGATGTACCAATATAATCTGCTATTTCGGTTACAGTAGGAGATTTCTGATTATCCGTAGTTAATTCGTCTACTGCTTTTCTTATTTTTGGTCCTAATTCTTTAATACGTCGTGGTACATGTACACTCCATGTTTTATCACGTATAAATCGTTTAATTTCACCTATAATTGTTGGTATAGCAAAGGATTCAAATGACTTACCATATGTTGGATCATATCTCCTTACCGCTGCTAGTAATCCAATCATTCCTACTTGTACTAAATCCTCATGAATCGCACTATTTTTGGAATACTTTCTCGCGATGGATCCCACTAAGTCTTGATACTTCAGGACAATTTTTTCTTGTATTTCTTCGTTAGTTGGATCTTTCTGTAGATATTCAATCCATTGGTAAACCTCATCTCCCCCTTTATTGTGTGGTTGAGATTTGGTCGTCATCCACGTCCACCTCTTCTTCTGTTATATATTTAGTCATCATAATCATTACGCCATATTGATTGTTGATTTTCACATCGTCCATTAGTGCTTCAATCAGGAATAAACCAAACCCACCTTCTCTCAATTTTTCTACTGGTTCTTCAGGGTGGTATGGACCTGTTTCCTTTTTAATTTTTTCTAGGTCAAAGCTTTCTCCACGATCGGCAATCATTATTTCGATATGATCCTCATATATTCCGAAACCAATTGTAATTTCTCCTGATTCATTATCATTATAAGCATGGTTTACCGCATTTGTAATTGCTTCAGATACCGCAACTTTTAGATCCTCAATAGATTCGTATGAAAAACCCATACGATTGGCAACTCCCGATAATGTAAGACGGACAACACCTACATACTCAGGCTTTGCTGGAACTTTCATTTCAATATAATCATAGTTACTCATTATTCATTGACACCTCGAATCGCTGCTTTTAACTGAATGATTTCATCTAAACCAGTAATTTCAAATATGCGGTAAACTCTATCCTGTACGTTAATCAACTCAAAATTGCTTTCTTTTTCTTTTGAAGCTTTAAGTGCACTTACAAACACTCCTAAACCCGTACTATCCATATAATTTACCTCTTCTAAATCAACTTGCACATGATTAGAGGACTCTTTGATCAATGGTAACAATGTTTCCTTTAATTTTGGAGCAGTATAAGCATCAATTTCACCTGCAACCTTTAATACAATTCGACCATCTTTTTCCTCCGTATTTACCGATAAATTCATTACGTACCTCCTCGTTCATTAACATAATGGTATAAGACATAGTATTTCTTATTAGAACTTTTACTTATGTACCCTATCAAATAAAAAATCAAACATTTTTTCTAATGGCAAATAATGTAAAATCATCTCGAAGTTGAAATCCTTGCAACCGCTCAAAATGTTTGTAAACACTCTCAACCATCTTTTGTGCAGATAAATGCGCGTATTCACGAATCACTTGTAGTACTTCTTCTGTTTCAATAAAACGGTCTCCATCACGACACTCGGTCACACCATCTGTTAGTAAAATTACCATGTCATTTTCTTTCATCGTTAAGTCGATTTCTTGATAAGTTGCGTCAGGCATAACACCTAACACTAACCCTTTCATCTTTATTTCTTCAAAGGTATCTGTTTCTGCATGATAAAAATAACCGGGTTCGTGACCAGCTGAAGAAAAACGTAGTAAATTTTCCGATGGATGATAATGTGCATAACACATCGTAATAAACATACTTGGGTCAATATTTCTTTCTACAACTCGGTTAAGGTTTTTTAAAATTGTTTTCGGACGCATGGATTCCTCAGGATAACTATCAACAGCATACTTAATCATCGACATACAAAGCGCTGCTGGAATACCTTTACCAATAACATCGGCAATAGCAATTCCAAAGGTATCTCCACTACCTTTAGCAAAATGATAGTAGTCACCATTCATCTGATGTGCAGGAACACTAATAATTCCAAGATCAACACCAGCGATTTCTGGCTTTTTTGTTCCTAGCAGTGTCTTTTGCATATTAGCTGCAATGGATATTTCCGATGCTAATACATCTTTCTCTTGCCTGAGATTAGTTACTTCTTGTAAAGCCAATCCGTAAAAAATCATAGCTTCCAATAAAAAGTTCATGGAGTGCTTGTAATCATCCGGTAAATGTGGATTTAAGCTTTCCATTGCTTGTATATGAAGATTAATGATTTCTTCAGGTAATATATTCTTTTTTATAAAATCTTTACTTACTTTCTCAATGCCATACAATGCTTCTTCATCTTGAGAATGAATATATTTTTCCAATAAATCTTGGTATCTTTTTGTATTATTTTTTATTGTCTTTTCCATTTGATTATCCCCCGTAATTTATAAGTAGAGGAAAATTATACTAGTTTCGAACCGTCATATGGGATATTTTTTATCTAACCCACTTCACAGCTTTTATTCTTGTACCTTTTCCTGTTTCGGATTCAATATCAAAGTCATCCATTAGTCTTTTAACTCCTGGAAGTCCTGCTCCAAGTCCTCCGGAAGTAGTATAGCCGTCTTGCATAGCACGACTAATATCGCTTATTCCAGGTCCATTATCTAAAGCAATCATGCATAAACCTTGTTTCTTTTCGCCTTTAATTACTTCAAAACAAATCTTACCGTGTTCAGCGTATAAGTATATGTTACGAGCTAATTCAGATATTGCTGTTGCAACTCTCGCCTGGTCAACCGTTCCGAAACCTACTTGCTTTGCCATTTCACGACCAAGTTGTCTTGCTCCAACAATATCCCACTCTTTTTTAATATTCACGCAGGATTGTGGATCCATCATTATACCTCCAGTTCCTGTTGAAGCTTAACTAAACCTTGTTCTAGATCTAATGCTGTCGGGACATTTTGCATATGGATACCTAAATCAATTAAAGTCATTGCAACAGCAGGTTGAATCCCAGTAAGTACAACTTTCGCCCCCATTAAATCTGACATTGATACAACGTCTCCAAGTACTTTTGCTATAAACGAATCAATTATATCAACAGAAGTTAGGTCAATTACTACTCCTGAAGCTCCTGTTTTATGAATTTTATCTAATAAGTCTTCTTGAAATTGAATTGCTGTTTGGTCATCTATTTCTGTTTGAATAGAGATAAGTAAATAGTTATGAAGTTTTAAAATTGGAATTCGCATACTTATTCTCCTTTCAAGGAATTTATGATTCCTTCAACGTCAGCCTCACGAGTTTTTAAATCTATTACTTCACGTCCTGTAAGTTCTAATGCCTTAGTAAAACCTTTTTTCAATGAACTCTGCGTAGGGAAATTACTTAGATCAATACCTAAATTGACAATAGTTTGAGCAATTTCAGGACGTATACCTACTAAAATGCATGTAGAACCAATTAATCGAACAGCTTCCGCAGCTTGAATAATATGATGTGCAACCATCGTATCAACTACTGGAACACCTGTTATATCTATTAATACTACTTCTGAATTATGTTTTATGGTACCTTCCAAAAGGTTCTCCATAATTAACTTTGCTCTTTCTGTATCAATTGTACCGATTAAAGGCATTACCGTAATACCTTCCATAACAGGAATCAGTGGAGCTGATAATTCTTGTAAAGCAACACGTTGCAACGATAGGATGTTCTCCCAGCTACCAGAATATTCATTCACTAATTGGCGAATTAGAGGCTCCACCCACTCATCAACATTAGACAAAATCATTGAGAATTGGTTCGAATCAATTTGTTCGGATTGACTAAGCAAATATTCAGTTGATACTCTTCGAAAAATTTGTAGTCCATCCGTCAAATAACTCAACGGCCATCCTAAGTTAATGATTTTTTCAGAAAAGTCCTCCACTTCATTAGATGAACCTTGGTTACGAATACTAGTGAATATTACATTGACAAATTCACGATTTGTACTTTCATACAACTCGTCCGAAATAGTCGCTGTATAATTCCCTGTTTTTAATGAACTAATTTCCTCCAACCAATTTTCAACAATTGAATCGCTATTTTCTATAAGGAGCTCTCTAAATCCTCGTTTCATGCTTCCTCTACCTCCACCAAAATAATTTAAATTAAAATTTAGACATATTGTTACACGTAATATCAAATTGTGCAATTAATATATACATATATGTATGTATTTGAACTGTTTTCCCTTCTAATTATACCACAGATACAGTTTCTAAAAACATCTGTAACTTCGTTTATTGATTGTCTACCTTTATTAAGTGAAACTTGATTCAGTGGCTTTTCGCTCTTTTTCTACCGCATGTTAGTACCGCATGACATGGTCTAAAGCTTTACAGGATTAAACATTTAACGGACAGTTGGTCCCCCACTTAGCTTCTTCGGTTAAGATAAACACAAAAAACTCCTTACTCAAAGAAAGAGTAGGAGTTTAACCACCATATACATCTTTTAAGCCGAGGCTTATTTCCAGTGCCTGATTAATTTTAATCATCATTTCCTTATCTAATTTCGTAATTTTATCCGTTAAACGCTGTTTATCCAACGTCCTGATTTGTTCCAAAAGAATTACGGAATTCCGATCAAATCCATATCGCTTTGCATCAATCTCCACATGGGTTGGTAATTTTGCCTTTTGAATTTGCGCTGTTATCGCAGCGACAATAACAGTAGGGCTGAAACGGTTACCGATGTCGTTTTGGAGAATTAGGACAGGCCTCACCCCACCTTGCTCCGATCCAACAACGGGGGATAAGTCAGCGAAATATACCTCGCCTCTTTGAACGATCAAATTGTTACACCCCGATCACAGAGCGCTCTAGGGTGTTTTCAGCCTCCTCTTCAGCTTGAAAGGCCTCGGAAGCAATCGTCAAATTAATACGTCCCATTTCTTCATAACCACGCTGCATCGTTTCGTGGAAGCGCTGAATATGCTCTTCTTTTTTATGGTTTAAATAAATTTGCGTTGCTTCACAAATAAAATCGCTAAGATCGCTATTTTCATATTTCATTAACCCATCCACCTCACTTAGTAGGTTCTTTGGCATCTTCACCATGATTTCTTGTAGACTTTCTGACAAAACCATGCACCTCCAACAACTGTTAACGAACGATATTAAATTCTTTTTTATCATAGCATCTCATCGGTCGATTTGCAAAGGGGTTCTGGCGATTTTATTAAAAAAATATATGAATTTGTCGTTTATTCCTGTAGAAATGGTGGTATATAATGTTAGTTATACTTCTTTAAGTTTCTCTTATCATTTGGAACTCCTGTAAAATATATGCACAAATAATTAAATCATGCTAAAAAGAATTGCATCCCACGTAGAAGAACCTATACAAACTGGTGAGCTTTTGCGTCCATTTTAATGATTACTTATTGCCTCATAAAGACAAAGAACAGGCCCAATTGTTGTGAGCCTGCTATCATCTGGTTTATTTTACGACCTGTCCTTGTACAGATTGCGCTACTTGTATCATTTCTTCCTTCGTAAGCTCGTCACTAGCGAGTGTATAATCTACACCTCCGAATGTCCATTGAAGTGTATTGTCTTCTAATGCACCAATCGTATTTCCAAGGTTAATAATTTCTCCATTTACCTCCAATGGTTGAGACATTACATTTTCAGTTAATTTCTTTTCTTCCACTAGAGTAAAGTTTTTCTCGCCTTCAAAGGTTAAAATAACACGAGCACCATCTTCCATTTCAACTTCTCTTTTACTCGTATTCTCTGCTCCTGCAGTAAATTGTGGGTATACAACCATTAAATCATCTGTAACACTTCCGCTCGCTTCCACATCTTCTGTGGCAGATGATTCTTCTCCATTGTTACCTGCACCTTCCATATTTTTCTCCATTGAAAAATCGTCTTCTGCAAAAGTCGGGTCTAACTCAAAATTAGAGAATGTTACATTCACTAATGCATTACCATCTTTATCTAAAACCTTAACCATTGCTGGAGTAAATGCATCTTTATCGAAATAAACCTCCTGAAATGGAAGATTATTATTGCTTTGATAATTTGTTTTTGTTTTAAAAACATAATGATTATCCGTTGATTCAAAAGTTGCCTCTGGATCATTAACAACATCCGTAACCAATGATTGGAAGAGATATGGTTGGCTACTATTATCCGGCCACTCGGTCTGGAATTTAAAACTTTTATCTAAAGCTGGAGTTAACACAAATACGCCATCATCATTTTTCAATATAATTTGACTTTCCTGCTGATCCATTCCATTCTCTAACTTTACTCGATATTTATTATCTTTTTGGAACCATACATCAATGGCAAATGTTTGTTCCTCAGAACCAGTATTCATAGCCATTTCCGCAGTTGCCTTATAACCATCCAAATCTTCCGTTGTTTCTTGTAGTTTTGCCACAACATCTTCTTGTGATTTTTCACCACATGCTGCCAGCAAACCTACAACAGCTACTAAAATAAATGCTACTTTAAAAGCATTGTGTTTTTTCATCAGCATATCTCCCTTGTCTCAATTAACAAAGGGAACTATTCTCACTCACTAGAAGTTAATGTACGCAGGACATTAGGGATTCCTTCAATAATATCAGTTGCAGTTAAATCATAGACGGAATGCTTTTCTTTCACTAAATTATCTGCTGAAGCAGAATGTAAATAACAAGCATTACAGATTGCTTCAAATATCGGTTGATCTTGCATTACCATAGCAAGGATAATCCCTGATAATACATCTCCACTACCACCCTTAGCAAGGCCAGGATTCCCTCCAGATTCAACAACTTGCCTACCTGTAGGTGATGTAATAATAGTAAATTTTCCTTTTAATACTAAATATACCCCATACTCCATCGCGAATTCCTTACTAAAACTAAATGGTTTTTGCAATATTTCTGATATGGTTACATCTAGTAAAGTTGCCATTTCTCCAGGATGTGGAGTGAGTATTGTAGGTTTTTGTCGTGACTTCAATTCATTTAATTGATCTTTTAAATGATAAAGCCCATCTGCATCTACAAGTAATATACCTTTCGCTGCAGTAATTGTTTCCTGAATCAGTTTTTGTGTTACTTTCTTTCTACCAATTCCCATTCCAATTGCTACTGCATCATATACAGAATAATCAATTTCTGATGCACCGGAAAGATAACCCTCTTGTTCTTGAATTGGTATATACATGGATTCATTACAACTAGAAGCCATCATAGATATTACAGATTTGGAAGTGCCCGTTGTCGTCAATCCCGCTCCAGATCGTACTGCTGCCCTCGTAGTCATCATGACAGATCCGGGCATTAAATGATTACCCCCTATTACTAACCCTCTGCCATGCGTTCCTTTATGGGAATTTTCCTTTCGCTTAGGAAAAGAAGATTGAAAATCTGTTATGTTCCACCACTGCTTATCCGTATATTGATGAATGACTTCAAATGGAAAACCAATGGAGACCATCATCCATTCTCCATAATAGGAAGCTGTATCCTGTAAAAATAACGACTGTTTTAAGGCTCCAATTACGACTGTTGTATCAGCTTGTACAGCATAAAATTCAGAATGATATTCATCTGCTGGAAGCCCCGATGGAATATCAATAGCAATCACTTGTTTATTTGATTCATTTACGAATTGTGCAATAGATAATATGGAATCTTTTAATGTTCCCCTTACTCCTATTCCTACCATTGCATCAACAATTACTGTTGAATCTTTTATAATGTGCTTTACTTCATCCGATATAAAATCTCGATAAAATATCAATCCGTTGCATCGGAGAAACAAATTTTTATGATAATCTGCATCTCCTTTAATTTTTTCATCACCGACAACTTGGACTACTTTTACACTGTAGCCTTCCACATGTAACGTCCGAGCTACTACAAACCCATCTCCTCCGTTATTCCCTCCACCGACAAGTACCGTAATGACATCCTTTTTTGTTATTCTTTTTTTGATTTCCCTACTTACTTCTCTACCTGCATTTTCCATTAATATCTTTCCGTCTACACCGATACTTCCCATTGTTTCCCTATCAATACCGTACATTTCTTCTGCGGTGACAATAAACATGTCGTTCCCTCCTACCGCACTAAAATATATGAGACAAACTATACAATTATGCATTTTCCATTACTCACGTGTTTCTAAAATAACATTTGCAACTGCATATGTTTTACTATGCGAAATAGATAAATAAATCGCATTATCATTATATCCTCTCACCTTCATGTATGGTGCACCATGAACATTATTGATAACTTCCATATCTTTGAAACTCACCTCACCAATACCTGTTCCTATAGCTTTAGCAAATGCCTCCTTAGCAGCAAATCTTCCGGCTACATATTCCACTTTTCTATGATCTGATAAATGTTGAAACTTCCTTTGTTCGTTTTCTGTTAAGATACGATCTATAAAACGATCATCTCTTTTTATTAGTGCTTCAATTCGATTCAGTTCAATGATATCAATTCCTACTCCACAAATCATCGTACTCTCTCCTTAACTTAAATCGTACTCTCTCCTTAACTTAAGAGGTTAAAATTGTTTAAAAGACCTTATATTGGTCATAATTGATATAATTCCGTATTATAATGATAGTATTTCTTATAAGGTATTAGCATCACTCTTACCTTCTATTATACATGTATCGGGGGATTCCTCATTGTTTATACGTAATGAACGAAGTATTAAAGAATTTATGAGTCTATATCCTGTTGTTTCTGTATTAGTTATTATCAATATTATATTATGGGCAATTAACGATTTACTGCAATTACAAATTGGTAGGTTTATCGAAATTTACGGAATAGGATTCAATGCAGCAATTGCAGATGGACAATGGTGGCGAATAATTACACCAATTTTCCTTCACGGTGGATTAATGCACATGTTATTCAATTCATTTTCACTTGTACTATTTGGACCAGCATTAGAACAAATGTTAGGTAAATTTAAATTTATCCTTGCATATCTTGGTACTGCTATTACTGCTAACATTGCAATATTTTTTCTACAACCAATGAATTATGCTCATTTAGGAGCTTCTGGAGCGATATTCGGGTTATTTGGTATTTATGTATTTATGGTAATGTATCGCAAAGATTTAATAGATCAATCCAGCAGTCAAATGATAGCTGTCATTGTCGGAATTGGACTTGTAATGACCTTTATCAGACCTAATATCAGTATTCTTGGTCATCTTTTCGGCTTTCTTAGTGGAATCATCTATGCTCCATTATTATTAAGGAATGTAGCTAGCTATTCCCCTTGGATAAGACGTAGAACAAAATTTGCTGCAGATGATGACGCTGTACAGTTTGACCCTAATCGTTGGCGAAGAAAAAAAAGAATTCCAACATTTATTCGAAAAAACCTCCTTTGGATCATAATCGGATTCTTTGTTTTATTAGGCATACTAGGAAGAATGGGGATACTCTAAAAACACGGCCAAGTTATAACGGCCGTGTTTTTTTTAAGTCTTCTAATAAAACCAACATAGCAAATTAAAGTGTCACCTTATCCCTTAAATAAAGTCAGAAAATTATTTCAATAACATCTATACTAATGATATAATAAACAAAAAGGATTAGTCTAAAAGACTCACTTGAATGTGTTAAAAAACTATTCTACTAAACAGAAAGGAACCTCAATTATGGAACTATGAGACTAAACAAGTAATGAAATTATAGCAAGTAATTTAATATCATTTAACAGTAAGGAGCCTCGATTATGTATTATATTTATCCGCCATTATTTTTTACTCTCGGAGCTATTTTCGGCTCGTTTTTTATGGTCGTTGGTTTACGACTCCCCAAACAAATTCCCTTCGCTAATGCTCGATCATGTTGTGATCATTGTTTCTATCAACTTCGATGGTACGATAATATTCCTATTATTTCTTATATTTTTCTTAGGGGAAAATGCAGGAATTGTAATTTAGGAATCCATCCGCTCCATATTGTAGTAGAAATCATAACAGGAATTTTATTTACAGCAAGCTATTATCACATCGGTATACAGTGGGAGCTATTTATTTCCTTATTACTTGTATCTTTATTAATTATTATTTCTATTACAGATTTTATGTACATGGTAATCCCAAACAAACTGTTACTTTTCTTTCTACCCACCTTTATTATTTCACGAATTTTACTACCTTTAGACCCATGGTGGTCTATGTTTGCAGGTGCTGCCATAGGTTTTAGCATTATATTTCTAATCATAATAATAAGTAAAGGTGGTATGGGGGCAGGAGATATGAAATTACTTGGTTTAGCAGGTCTTGTTTTGGGTTATAAAAATATTATTCTAGCATTTTTCTTAGCATGTGTAATTGGTTCTGTCATCAGTATTTTTTTATTATCCATCCATTTAATTCGACGAAATAAACCATTTCCATTCGGTCCCTTTATCGCAGTTGGTATTTTCATATCATATTTCTATGGAGATTCATTAATCAATTGGTATCTTCAATATTTAATATAAATAACATCTTTGAATAGTAATTGAGTGCCTATATTAACGATCAGATACACTACAGTCTCTATAAGGCAGCTTCACTAGACAGTTTCAATAGTGACCGAAGCGCATTTTCACCTCTCATGCGGCTATCTTTTAAATAAATAGTTATGCCTTCTTCTATTCTCAATCCAAAAAAAGAAACGTAAATTTTGCTCCAGCTTCCATATACTCTAGAATAGATATGTCTTCTTCTATGATTTTACCAATCACATTCACCCTTTTATCTTTAGGTAAATCCACCTTCGTAATTTGTAATTCTCCTTGATATCTACCGTAATTACTATTATCAATCGTAATCGAACCTTTGCTTCTCGCATCTATTCCTAGAGGTTTAATCGTCGATGTTCCTTTACTCGCATAACTTCTTGATTCTACAGAGCGAATAACATCCCGCGCTGCGTCCATTCGATTGGTATGATTAGTATCTAGAAGTTTTATTATCTCTTCATCCTTGGTTAAAACATCTATTCTTAATGCGAATACCTTTTCATGCACATATTGTTGAATTTGTTCTTTAGATGTTTCACTGATCCCCGGATCCCCAACGTATATATGGTCTACCCATTCATTATGATCGAATTCAACAAATGATGAAAATGTCGATGTTTTTCTATGTTTTTCAAGTGTTGGTAACCTTTCATATAATGGTGCTCGTAATGTTTCTTCGCCTGGTATAAAGGTCATTACTTTTAAACCAACCGTTTTTAACCACTGGTTTTTCCGATTAAAATCTTCTAAACCCAATCCTGTTTCTGGGCGAGGATAATAATTATGCCATGCTTCCATATTCGCTAGATTCCCGCCTTGACGGATAATACGAGTTATATTTTCCTCTGTAATCGTACTTGCGTTTAGTGCAATTTTCATCTGCTTAGACAGGTTTGCAATGGTTGAATCATCAATACCATAGTCTACTCGTAAACCAGTAACTCCCCAATCAATCAGTTCATAGGCATTCTCCCACGAATAGCCAAGATATTCTAATGATTTTGGAGATACATCTGCTACTAAATCCATATGATAACTCTTGGCAAGTTCTCCTAATTTTTGGAGACGTTCTACGTAGACGTTTGGATCATCTTCTGGAATATGTAAGGAAGTAAATATCCCTTTAAACCCACCTGTATTCATTTGATAAATATACCTTTCCCATTGCTCGTAATTCGGATCATTTAAGAATACGGATATCCCTAACATCTGATGCCCTCCATATCTTTATCTTTTATATTTGATCTATTAAGCTAAGAAGACTCCCTTGAAATCCACATTTATTAGGAGTCTTCTTATAACTAAATTTTATTTTAGATTATCTGCCATCGATTCTTTAAATCCGAAGAAATATGTTACTAAAAATCCTGCAGTGTATGTGATTAACAGCCCAAGAAAGTAGAATAAAAATTTATTATCAACAATTAACGGTATCAACGGTAAGCCAGAAACACCTATACTAGATGAAGCTGTCTTCATCGTTGCTTGGAACGCTCCACCCACTGCAGCTCCGATACATGCTGTAATAAATGGACGCCCTAAAGGTAAGGTAACCCCATAGATAAGTGGTTCGCCTATACCCAGGAAACCAGTTGGTAGACCACCTTTAATCACATTCTTCAATCGTTGATTTTTTGTTTTAACATAGATTGCAATTGCGGCACCAACTTGGCTCGCACCTGCCATTGCTAGAATAGGTAATAGTGCAGTTGCATCATAAGCATTAATTAATTCCATATGAATAGGAGTCAATCCATGATGCAAACCAAACATGACTAATGGTAAGAAGAAACCTGCTAATACCGCACCAGCAAAAGCTCCTCCAACATCTAACACCCAATTTATTCCCACTGTAATCCCTTCTGTAAGGACACCAGCAATTGGTTGGACTACTACTAACGTCAACATTCCAACGGTAAGAATGGTAAGTGTTGGTGTGAAAATAATATCCACAACACTTGGAATAATCTTTCGAAATTGCTTTTCAAATAGAACCATTAGCCACGCAGCAAACATGGCACCAATTAATCCTCCATACCCCGGGGTGAGATTGGTTCCAAACAGCGAAATATCAGCCAATGCCGGATTCATTGTAATAATACCTGCAATAGCCCCTAATACTGGCGTTCCACCAAATTCTTTAGCTGTATTCCACCCTACAACAATGGCTAAATAACCAAATATACTGCCACCTAAGACGGTTAACAATTGCATCCATGTTAATGTTGGATCGACCCCAGTGTTTTTTAGGAACCCTGCAGCACCATTTATTATCCCTGAACCTACAATACCTGGGATTAGCGGAATGAAAATACTACCAATTTTACGAAGAAGATTTTTCATTGGTGTATTATTTTTTTGCTTTATTCCTTCTTTTGTTTCTTTGGCAACATCGTCACCAAATAATTCAGAAGAATCACCGATTTTAATACCGGTAATGTCTGTTATGTATGCAGCTACCTTGTTTACAGTACCTGGTCCAACTACTATTTGTAATACTTCATCTTCAATGACACCCATTACCCCTTCTATTTCCCTCAGAGCAGACTTATCAACTTTCTCATCATCTTTTATATCTATACGCACTCTTGTCATACAATGTGTGAAAGAACGAATATTATCTTTTCCACTGATATGTTCTAATATCTCCCTTGCTATCCTTTCTTCCTTCTTCATTGACTCTCCCCCTAATTAGTTTTACGTATAAACCCTTCTGCCTGATCTAGATGTTGTGTCGCTTCTTCAAAATTACAATTTAATAAAATCATTACAATGGCTGTCTTAACAGAGTTGTTTGCTTTTTGTAAGTAGTTTTCTGCAGTAGCGTAATCGACTTGAGTAGCTTCCACAATAATTCGCTTGGAACGATCTACTAACTTCTTATTCGTTGGTTGGAGATCTACCATTAGATTTTCATATACTTTTCCTACACCGATCATGGAAGAGGTAGAAATCATATTTAAGATCAATTTTTGTGCAGTTCCCGCCTTTAGCCGTGTCGATCCTGTTATCACTTCTGGTCCTGTTTCTGCCTCAATGGCAATTTCAGCTATTTTTCCTATTTCTGAATTTTTATTATTACTTATCGAAACGGTGGATGCTCCTATTTCTTTTGCATACGATAGTCCTCCTTTTACATAAGGAGTTCTTCCACTTGCAGCAATTCCAATTACAGTATCATTCTCCGTTAAATTAATGTCTGTTAAATCTTGTTTAGCCATTATTTCGGAGTCCTCTGCTCCTTCTTTGGCTTTTGTAATCGCTTCCATTCCTCCTGAAATCAATCCTTTTACCATTTCAGATGAAACTCCAAACGTCGGTGGACATTCAGATGCATCTAACACTCCCAATCTACCACTAGTCCCTGCACCGATATAAATTAATCTACCATTGCTTTTAAACGAACGAACAGTTCGATGAACCGCCTTCTCAATAGAAGGGATTTCTTTTTGAACTGTTTGTGGAACCGTATAGTCTTCACGATTCATAATCTCTAGAATTTCTTTTATAGATTTAGTATCGATATCCATCGTTTTTGGATTACGCTGCTCAGTTGGTAATTTATCTAACAAATCTTCACTTCCTTTTCTCTACTATTCTTAATTTTTATTTTACAATAGTGAAACTATTAGTCAATCATATTTTTATAAATAATGAAATTTAATTTCATGAACAGTAGTAATGATTTATTTATGTTTTTCACTTTTAGCGCCTTAGTCGTTCTACTTCTTTTCTGGCGTCTTGATATTTTGATAAGACTTGATCACCTTTAGAATGAAATATACTTAAATAAAGTGCATCTATTACTGTAAGTTGCGTCATTCTAGAAGGTATACTTCCTATTCTAAAATCATCCTCTACGGTTGGTGTACACAAATGAATTTCTGCTAATTTATATAAAGGAGACTTATCTAAATTTGTTATTGCGATTACAGTAACTCCACTACGCTTCGCTACTTCAGCAAGATCAACTACATCTTTTGTTTTCCCAGACATACTGATTGCAATAAGTACATCATCTTCTTTTAAATAAGGAATCGTCGAAAGCATCAAATGAAAGTCCTGTGGAGCAGTACAAGCGTATCCTAATCTTGTAAATTTATAATACCCATCATATGCTGCTGTAGAAGACCCCCCAACACCAAAAAATAATATTTGATTCGCCTGTTGTAAAAGATTAACTGCTTTATCTAATGCCTTGCGATCAATAGACGAGAGCATTGATTCAATCGCCGTTTTATTAACGTGGACGACCTGTTGAAAAAAATCAAATGGTTCTCCCTTTGTTTTTAGAATTGAAAAATCAGTTAATTGACTATCTGATTTGGTGATTTCCCTAACTAGTTCTAGCTTTAATGTCTTAAAACTTTCGATTCCGACGGATTTACAAAATCGGACTACAGTCGCTTCACTACTTCCTGTTTTTTTAGACATATCCTTCGTAGTCATATTCGGAACTAGCTCTGGATATTGTAAAATAAAATCACCTATTTTTCTTTCTGCTTCGGATAAATCATTAATCTTTTGTTGAAGTCGTTTTAATATAGATCCCATAAATAGTACCTCTCAAACTTTAATTTATTTTCTAAAGTTAATTATACATACTTTTACCAATTTCACTAAACTGAACAATAACTTAATAGACTCAGGCTTTCGTTTAGAGTGTTAAACTTAAGCAATCAACAGCGTTAATTCTTCTCTCACTAAAATGTTAGTAAGGACTATACCTAAAAGTCCCTTAAACAGAGTCGGACAATTATCTAAACCTCTAGTCTTCAAGTACGGTTATTACTGCAAGTTAGGTGCAAAATAAATTTCAAAAAAATCTCTTGATATTTTCTTCATATATAGTAAAATACAGTTAACTGGTATATACAACTATACTAGTTAACGTGTTTTACTTTATTGACTGTGTACAAAAATGGTGTGCATCAGTAACTATTTCTTAGAGTAAATATAAGAGCCTATTTAAAAAACCAAAGGCTCACTTACATTAGCCTTTGGTTTTTTCATCTCTATGAAGTGTGAGATGGAATTTATATTTATCTGCACGATATATTGTTTGGGTAAATTCAATTGGGATTTCTGTCGGTTGGTCTAGATAACTTATTCTTTCCATAATCAACACGGGATCACCAGTTTGAATATTTAAGAAGTTAGCTTGTTCTTTAGTTGCAAGTGCACCTTCTATCGTTTGATTTCCAACGATAATATGCTTCCCTACTTTTTGTTCAATATATTGATAAAAAGAGCCTTGTAAATGAATTTCTTCCAATTCTCCAACCAATTTTTTTGGAGTGTAAATAATTTCAAATGCCAGGGGATCTTTATCAGCAAAACGAATACGTTTTATTTCATAATAGGCTTCCTCTGGTTGTAATTGAAGTTTATGTGCAATTTGACTTGGTTGGTTGTGAAGCTGAATATATAGCAATTGATTGGATGGGGTTAAGCCACGCTGTTTCATATCTTCAGTAAAACTTGTTAAGCCAGAAAGATCATGTTCAAATTTAGGTTGAGCAATAAAAGTTCCCTTTCCTTTCACACGATAAAGAAGGCCTGCAGCAGCTAAATTATTTATGGCTTGGCGAACTGTCATACGGCTTATATGATATTGTTCAGCAAATTCTCTTTCAGATGGTAGAAGTTCTCCCGGAAGCCACTTTTGTTTATCAATTTGATGTTTTATATATTCTTCTAATTGGTAATAAATTGGTATAGGTGAATTTTTATCAATCATTTTAATACCCCTTTAATTGATGCAGTGAAAAATTTAATTAAAAATAGCTTATCAGAATTAACGTTTAATGTACATTAACATGTATAGACAACTGTATATGTTTATTTTAAAAAAAGAAGGTCGGATGAAAATGAAAATAATACAAACCGAAAATTATCAATTGATGAGTAAGCTCGCTAGCCAGCACGTAATCAATACCATAAAGCAAATAAATAAACCAGTTATCGGATTAGCGACTGGATCAACTCCTGAAGGTCTCTATCAACATTTAATTAAAGCTTATCATAATCATGAAATTTCCTTTACAAATGTATCTACATTTAATTTAGATGAATATGTTGGTCTGCACAAAGAAAATACAAATAGTTATCACTATTACATGCAGAAATTTCTATTTAACCATGTTGATATTCCTTCTAAAAATATCCATTTGCCTAATGGAATGGCAAATGATTTAACCAATGAATGTACATCTTATGAAAAACAAATCCAACAGGCTGGTGGTATTCATATTCAAATTCTAGGAATCGGTCGAAATGGGCACATTGGTTTTAATGAGCCTGGTACTTCCTTTGAAAGTCAAACACATGTCATTGATTTAGATGAATCTACTAGAAAAGCAAATGCACGTTTTTTTGACTCCTTTGACAATGTACCAAAACAGGCAATCACAATGGGAATAAAATCTATTATGCGATCAAAGGAAATACTCCTACTTGTTTCTGGAAGCGAGAAAGCAGATGCGCTTGAAAAATTAGTAAATGCTGAAGTAAATGAGGATTTTCCAGCATCTATTCTTCAAACACATCAGAATGTCAAAATTATCGCAGATAAAGCTGCTTTAAGAAACATCTCTTGTAATTATGTTTCAGAAACTATGTAATCAAATTGTTCAGTAACCTATTAACCAAACGAGTTACTCATAACTAGACAACATATTTTGTGAAAAACTTCGAAAAAAATCCCACTACATATCTTGTGTAGCGGGATTTTTTAACTTGCATAGGAAGATTATAAAAGTTGTGTGCAGCAAACAATTAAATTACTGAACCAATCGCGTCCGGCGCTCGCGCCTTTGTTACTTAATTATCTCTATTACGGCGTTGGTAATTACCTTTTCCTTTTCGGTTGCGACCACCTTGACCGCGTCCTCCTTGGTTACGGCCACCTTGTCCACGACCACCATAAAAACGTTTGTTATTAGAACGTCTATTATTTTTATTATCTTTTTGGTTTTTCGCTTTCTTCACGCTGATTGGTGCGACAGAAGAAATACGAACCGGTGTATCACGACGCTCTTTCGTCATCATACTGATAGCAGCTGAAACAACTGTAATTGAATCGTACTCATCCAATAATTCTTTCGCTGCATCTTCGTATACTTTTAAGTCTTTTTCATTAATTGCTTTCTTTAGCTTTTCAATCGTTACTTGTTGTTGTCCACGACGAGCATCTTGATTCGTTGGTGGTGCCATACGCTTCATCTTACTCTTTGTTGTTTGTTCAATAAGATTTAAATGAGCCATTTCTCTTGGAGTAATGAAAGAAATTGCCTCACCCATTTTTCCAGCTCGTCCTGTACGTCCAATACGGTGTACGTAGCTTTCTGGATCTTGCGGGATATCAAAGTTATAAACATGCGTTACCCCAGAAATATCAAGACCGCGTGCTGCTACGTCTGTTGCTACTAATACATCAACACGACCCTGCTTGAATTTCTTCAACACAGACATACGTTTTCCTTGTGTTAAGTCACCGTGAATACCTTCAGAGCGATACCCTCTTGCTTGTAACCCTTCAGCTACTTCATCAACACGCTTTTTCGTACGTGCAAATATAATCGCAAGTTCTGGTGAATTAATATCCAAATGATTGTTTAAAGTATCAAATTTATATTTCTCAGGAATTTCGATAAAATACTGATCGATATTCTCTACAGTCATTTCTTTCGCTTTAACTTTAACTTCTTTTGGTTCCTTCATAAGCGTAGTAGCGATATTACGGATTTCTTTAGGCATTGTCGCAGAGAAAAGTAAAGTTTGTCTTTCTTCTGGAATACCTTTTAGAATATCACGAATATCGTCAATGAATCCCATATTAAGCATTTCATCAGCTTCATCTAAAACAGCTGTGTGCACTTCATCAATGCGAATTGTTTTGCGACGCATATGATCCAATAATCTACCTGGTGTTGCCACAACAATATGTGGACCATCTTTTAACGCTCTAATTTGACGATCCATTGGTTGACCACCATATATTGCAAGAGCTCTTACACTCTTAAATTTAGCTAAACGATTTATTTCTTCTGCTACTTGAATAGCAAGTTCGCGTGTAGGTGCTACAATCAAGCCCTGCACCTTTCTTACTTTTGGATTTATCTTATTGATTAACGGAATACCAAATGCAGCTGTTTTACCTGTTCCTGTTTGTGCTTGGCCAATAACATCATGACCTTCTAGTGCATGAGGGATAGTTTCCGCTTGAATTGGTGTAGCTTCCTCAAACCCCATTTTTTCTAATGCCTTCATGATTGGGGCGGAAACACCTAGTTCGTTGAATTTTGTCACCTAATAGTCGACTCCTTTTTTGTGAATATTCATCGCAAAAGAGGCCTGTGATTTTCTCATACTTTATTCCATCCTTTTGGTTGTACAATTTTTAGAAGTAGAACCCTATTAGAGCAATGGGTCTCCTATCCATTGCACGATTTAAAAATTGCTGAAATGAAACTTACATTCATCGTCAGCAATTAAAGGGAATAATAAGACCTTTATGTGGTTATCCATAATAATCGGCTTCTAACATGTAAAGTATAAAAAAGGCTTCACCGTTTGGTAAGAGGCCTCGAAACGAATGCTCCCATTATCATATCACATTTAAAGTACATATATCTACTCTATAGCTTAAAATGATTTTTTTTATCGTACATGATAAAATAGTATCTACTTAATTTATTACGTTTAAAACATATTATTTACAGTATTGAATCATCAAGAAACTAAAGGATGTCATATTATGCGTAAATCACCTTTTAATCCATATGTTGCAGTAGCAATAGGAGTTTTATCCATTTCTACTTCAGCTATATTTGTAAGGCTTGCTACAGAAGCCCCCGCCTCTATTATTGCAAATTACCGCTTATTATTTGCTGCACTCTTATTATTACCCATTGTTATTGGAAAATATCGTCATGAATTCAAAAAAATAACCAGTAAAAATTGGTTTTTATCTATCTTAGCAGGTATTTTCCTTGCAATGCATTTTATCTTTTGGTTTGAGTCATTAAACTATACATCCGTCGCCAGTTCTGTAGTATTTGTATCCATGCAACCAATATTTGCTTTTATTGGAACATATTTTTTATTTGGGGAACGTTTTTCATCTGGAGCAATTATTAGCATTGCCATTGTAATTATAGGCAGTATCATTATCGGTTTCAATGACTTCCAAATCTCTGGGAGTGCGTTATTTGGAGATATATTAGCGTTACTTGGGGCTGTAGCAGTAACAATTTACTTTTTATCTGGACAACAAGTTCGTAAGCATGTCTCTTTAATAACTTATACATTTGTTGTTTACGGTGTAAGTGCTATCACACTTATTCTTTTTAATATTATTAGACAAGAAGATTTCTTTCATTATCCTGCTGACCATTGGTGGATTTTCATTGCCTTAGCAATAATCCCGACTTTTTTAGGCCATTCTTTATTTAATTGGTCATTAAAATGGCTAAGTACGGCAACAATTTCCATGGCGATTGTTTTTGAACCAATTGGAGCAAGTATCCTAGCAGTAATCTTTCTAGGCGAAACCCCCACTTGGGCTCAATTGTTAGGCGGAACAATTATCATTTTTGGGTTATTTTTATTTATCGTAAGTACCTCAAGAAAAAAACAGGTAACAATTTCAACTAAACGTCATAAATAAACACATAAATCGCTAAAATCGTATTATTACTATACATTAACTGTTATAATAAAGTTCACAGTTACTATAAAAGCAGGTGAAGAGATGCATATTCAACTAATGACAGATAGTTCTGCTGATATTCCAGCATTTTTAAGCGAAAAGTTAGATGTGAAGGTAGTTCCACTCTATCTTCATTTTAGTGATGGACAATATACAAGTGGAGTTACGATGGGAATTGAAGCTTATCATAAAAAAGTAAAGGATTTAGGTGAGTTACCTCGTTCTGCAGCACCCAGCCCACATAACTTTTATGAAGAATATAAGAAAATCCCCGCAGACAAACCTATTATTATGCTTAGCCTTTCTAGTGCACTAAGTAGTACGTATGATCATGCATTAGCTGGAAAAGAGTTGTTATTGGAAGAAGAACCGAATCGTGTAATTGAAGTAATCAATACAAAAACTGCTTCGTGTGGAATTTCACTTTTATTACATGAAGCAGGTAAAAAATTAGAAGAAGGATATTCATTTGATCACCTCGTCGAACACCTACATGAACGAGTGGAACAAACAACTACTTTATTTGTTTTAAAGACACTAGAAAACCTCGTACTTGGGGGAAGACTTGAAAAGATGAAAGGCCGAATTGCAAAAACACTTAATATCAAAATTCTTATGAAAGCTACAGATGAGGGAGAAATTGAAGTAGCTGAAAAAGTACGTGGCGATAAAAAGTCAATTCGTCGTTTTATTGATCAAATTGGTGAATACACAAAAAATACTGAGAGCAAAATCATTTCAATGACGCACTGTAGAGACGAGGATCGTGCGAACAGCGTTCTTAAAGAAATACGAAATAAATATCATTTTAAAGATGCTCTTCTTGCTGAAACAGGGCCCTTAATTTCGACTTATGGCGGGGAAGGCGCTCTTGTAATGGCATTCTTTAAAGATAAAGATAAATAACTAAAAAAACGTATGCTCTACCAGGAAAGAGCATACGTTTTTTTATTGTTGTTGAATGAGGAAATCATATACCATTCCATTTAAGGTATCTTTATCCTCTCCCAAGCATATTAAATGCCTAGACCTTTCAAACACGACGACTTCTTTTTCCTCAGAATGGATTTCCTTATCTAAATAATATGCCGTTTTATAAGGAACTATCCCATCAAGTTGTCCATGTGCAATTAAAACTGGAGAATTCACCTTATCCAAGTAGCGCCTTGTAAAGCGAACCAATTTCATAAATTCAATATTTGCTTTTAAAGGTACCATACCTAACTTCTTCTTATAATGATTATACAGCTTGTTTTTGCTTAAATCCCCACGGATACCATCACCTATACATGTTGCAATATCTAAGCCAATTTGCTTGAAACTCAAATATTTTCCAGAAGGTGCTAATAACACTAATTTGTCTATTTGATACCTTGCCGCAAGATAGGCAGCAATCATTCCTCCCATAGAGAAACCAATTACATACACCTTTTCATATTTATCTCGTAAAGGCTCAAGAGCAGCCTCTGCTGCTTGAATCCAATTTTTGTAAGATGCATTTTCGAGACTAAGCTGTTCCCCATGTCCTGGTAATGTAGGAACTTCTACATGCCAATCTGTATTATTTCTTAAAAAGTCTGCTAAAGGGTCTACCTCATATGGACCTCCCGTGTAGCCGTGTATGATCAAGCACGCTATCATAATGATTTCTCCTTTTTGGTGTGCTTCCCCAAAACGACTGTTCTTCCAAAAGTGGAAGAACAGTTTTATTTTACCTAAATCTCATGCATGTTATGCGGGTTAGCTAAATTAACGAAAAGCTTTAACGAACGTACTGAACTCTTTAATTATTGGTGAAACTTGGTGGTACGTACTTGCTAATTGTCCAACTGTATTCATAACCTTATCAAACTTCAACGGATTTTCTCCTTCCCCGGTGTTGAACTGTTGGTTAGATTGAGCCGAATTAGGCGAATTTCCTTGCCCTTGCTGATTTACCAAACTCTGTAATGGTAATTCCGGTTTCGCAAAAACTTCGTACGGGGTGGAGGGGTGTTGTTGTGTATTCCAGTTAGTAGTTAATTGAGATAAAGGTTGTTGTTGGGGTACTTGATTAAAGTTATAATTCTCAGGAATAGTATTCATTTGACGTGGATACCTATGACGTTGCATGATTCACACACCCTTTGGTGTACTTTTTATAATAGTATATGTTCAGCCAGAATGAGATGTGAAAGTCAAATATATTATGAATTGAACCCATCAAACAAAGAGGAATAATGCGAAACATCATCTACGCCTAATGCGTACTTCAACTTATTTTTTTGAAAACCTAATACCATGTCTCCGTCTATTTCTGTAGCCGGAGTACCATAAATCCCTTTACTTTGTAATTCCTGCAAATACGTTTTATTTTTAGTTACATTTTTCATCTCATAAGTTATTTTATAGTCATCCAATAGCTCAATAACTTTTTTGGAGGGTTCGTTAACTTCACTAACATAGACCACCACTTTACTCATTGTCATTCCTCCTGATGTAGTACGAAATTTATTCTTCGTATTATCTTTTACCCATGAAAGCATTGACCTAAACATTAACTTAACAATATTGAAACTTTACTGTTATAATCCCCTAAAAATTAACTTATATTACTCTCTATGCAGGTTATCTACTTCTTAGATCCCTTAATAAGATATTTGTTTGGCTTCTATTGCAGATGGCAGAATGCCGATTTTTACAGTAATGGCTTCATGCGTAAATGAGACCGGGAAAAGTATTTTTCTACCTTTGCCTCAGCCTCATGATAAAAATTATAATAACTAAATATTAAAGTTCTCGAATTGCCGTTCCTAACTTTCTTAATAAAACAATTGCTTCTTCCTTTTCCTGATAGTCTAGTCCATGCATGATTTTTTTAATTTTTTCCCAATGTCCTGGGAAAATAGAATCGAGTAATTCTGTACCTTTATCAGTAATAACAGCATAGGTAACTCGCTTGTCTAATTCACACTGTTCTCTCGTTAAATATCCTTGTTTTTCAAGCTTATTTACAACATACGTAATACTTCCGCTTGTTAACAAAATTTTATCTGCGATTTTTTGTAAAGGTTGTTTCCCCCGATGATACAATAATTCCAAAACAGCAAAATCAGTTAAACTTATTCCCCTGGACTTCACATCTAACTCTACTTGCTCCATTACTGTTTTGTACGCTTTGGATAATATAACTAGTAACTTTAAGGATGGATCCTGTTTCTTCGTTACCAATTCCATCTTTGCTCCACTCCCTCAATTATACATTCCCCCACTTTTATTATATCGGTTTTCAAAAAAAAAGCATAAATTATTACATAACTAACCATAAATAATAATACAAAAATTCCGATCTATCTCAAAATTAATTGTTAAAACAAAGTTAATTTACAGAAATTGACTAGATTTTTAGTTGAAAATATTATTTAATAGAACTGTAAGATATTTCTTTATATTACATAGGAGGGTCAAGATGAAGAAATTTTACAGTTTATTGCTAATCATTGGACTTGTATTATTTTTAGCAGCATGTGGTAGCTCTGATGAAGATGCAGGTACTGATGATTCAAGCTCGAATGGGGATGAAGCAAATGGAGATGAAGCAGCTGCTGATGGTGAAATCCCTGAAACGCTTGTAATGGGATTTGTTCCATCGCAGGATTCTGACACCATTGCAGATACAGTAGAACCTTTAGCAGAAAGACTAGGGGAAGAACTAGGAATTACTGTAGAGGGTCGAGTTATGACTAATTATAATGCGTTAGTAGAAGCAATGGGTGCAAACCAAGTACATGTTGGATTTATCCCTGCATTTGGTTATGTGCTTGCTAGTGAACAATATGATGCAGAAGTTATTTTAAAATCCATTCGTTACGGTTCTGGAACCTATAAGGCACAATATGTAGTACGCTCTGATTCTGGCATTGAGAGTTTAGCAGACTTAGAGGGGAAAGTTTGGGCTTATGCGGATCAAGGTTCCACTTCAGGATATTTATTCCCTGCCAGTCAATTAATGGAAGAATTTGATTATGATACAGCTGCTGAATTAGAAAGTAATTTCTTCGGAGGGTCTATTTCTTCCGGTGGACACGACAACTCAGCTATTTCTGTTTTAAATGGAGATGCAGACGTTGCAACAACATTTGATGATGTAAGAACGGAATTAGAAGAAGAATATCCAACTGTAATGGAAGACTTATCAATTCTTGGTTATACAGATGAAATTCCAAATGACACTATTTCTGTAACAAAAGAACTGCCAGATGACTTTGTACAAAAAGTAAAAGAAGCGTTCTTGTCTTTTAATGATGATGAAGAGATGATTCAAATTATGAACGAAGTATATAACTGGGATGCAATCGATGAAGCATCGGATGAAGAATACGACATTGTTCGAGATACATACCAGGAGTTCAAAGATAATATCGAACTATAATTCAATGCTTTTTCAATCGACTACACTAATAAAAAAGGGGAGTTATTATACTCCCCTTTTTTCCTAGTGTTTTGACTTATTTTGTAATGGAGGATTTCTACTATGATTGAGTTTAAGGATGTCGGCCTTGTCTATCCAAATGGAACGGAAGGTCTGAAAAATATTAATGTAAAAATCAATGATGGAGAATTTGTTGTAATTGTCGGTTTATCAGGGGCTGGTAAGTCTACATTTATTCGCAGTATTAACCGATTAGTTACTCCAACAACTGGCGAGCTAATCCTTGATGATGAAAATATTTTAAAGTATAGCGGAAATAAGTTACGTATGTTACGCACGAAAACAGGTATGATTTTTCAGAATTATAATCTCGTTAAACGTTCTAATGTATTTAAAAATGTGCTAGCTGGTCGCCTTGGGCATACGGGCACTATCCGATCTATCTTTAATCAATATAAAAAAGAAGATGTTGCATTAGCTTATGAGAGTCTGCACCGTGTTAATATTGCAGAAAAGATTTATAACCGTGCCGATGAACTTAGTGGGGGACAACAACAACGGGTTAGCATTGCACGTGTTCTCACCCAACAACCAAAGTATATTTTAGCTGATGAGCCTGTCGCATCACTCGACCCTCCGACTTCTCATCAAGTAATGACTTATTTAAAGAAAATTAACCGTGAAGACAAAATTACAACAATCGTAAACCTTCACTTTATCGATATGGCGATGGAATATGCGGATCGGATTATAGGAATGCGAGCTGGTGAAGTTGTATTTGACGGTCCTGTATCGGAGGTTAGTGAAAGTACCTTCGAAGAAATTTATGGTCGCTCTATACGTGAAGATGACCTACGTGGGGGTGCAAAAGAGTCGTGACAAACTCCAAGCAACCATTGAGTAAAAAAGAAATTCCATCTCTTTATCCAGCAAAAACAAAAATGCAGGTTACTGTTATCTTCTTTGTTGTACTAGCAATGTATTTATATAGCATGATAAATACACAACAACAAATGACAAGCGGATTTGAAAATGCACTTTCTAATATGAAAGAAGTAATTGAAAAGTTCTTCCCACCAAATCCAGCAGTTATTATGCCAATACTACCTGCTATTATTGAAACGATACAAATGGCAATTATCGCAACTACAGTGGCAGCGCTCTTCACTGTGCCACTATCATTACTTGCAGCACGCAATATTACAACAGTCAAACCATTATATTACATATCTCGTACTTTTTTAAATATATTACGTACTATCCCAGACCTTGTTCTTGCAGTAATTTTTGTTGGATTGTTTGGTATCGGTGTTTTTCCTGGTATCTTAGCACTAATTGTATTTTCTATTGGAATTCTTGCAAAGTTAATTAGTGAAACGATTGAAGCCGTCGATATGAATCCACTAGAAGCAATGCGCGCATCTGGAGGAAATGTATTTCAAGTCATTTTGTATGCACTAGTCCCACAAGTATTACCACAATTTACTTCACTTGTGCTTTATGTATTTGAAATTAATATTCGTGCATCACTCGTCCTTGGTCTTGTAGGTGCTGGTGGTATTGGTTTAGTACTGAACCAACAATTACAATTTTATAATTATCCAAATGCAATGATGATTATTGTCGTTATTTTAGTAGTTGTCATTATCATTGAGTATATCAGCACGAAATTAAGGGAGGCGTTATTATAATGGAAAATAAAAATCTTTCCTTACCTCCAAAACCAAAGAACTCTTTAGCGAAGAAAGTCCGTAATATTATTATTGCTATACTTGTTATTGCAATGTACATATGGACGTTTGTGACTATTGATATTGATTGGGGACGTGCAATCGAAAGAGCTATAAATAATTTCCAGCGTGTCATCCCAGAATTATTCAGTCCTGATTGGTCTGCTTTAGGTGATGTATCCGCAAGTATGTTAGAGACTATCTTTATCGCATTCGCTGGATCGTTAATGGCAGCAGTAATAGCTGTTCCATTATCATTTATTGCAGCACGCAATATGATGGGCGGAATCATCACTTCGGTCATCGGGAAATTTTTCTTATCTTCCGTACGTGCATTTCCAGAAATTATCCTTGCCATTCTATTTGTAGTAGCAGTTGGACCAAATGCATTTGCAGGGGTGCTCGCTATTGCGATTGGATCTACAGGGATGCTAGGAAAAATGTTCTCTGAAATTATCGAATCCATTGATATGCAAGTCATCGAAGCAATGGAAGCTTCAGGTGCGAATAAAGTTCAAATTTTATTCCACGGTGTCCTTCCACAAATCATTCCAGAATTCCTGTCTTATGCCATTTATCGTTTTGAAGTAGATATCCGTGCTTCTTCTATACTAGGTATCGTTGGAGCAGGTGGTATTGGTACAATGATTATGTTCGCATCTAGTAACCGTAATTGGAATGAAATGGGTATGATTTTGCTGGCGATCATTATTGTAGTAACGATCATTGATTTTGCTTCTGCAAAAATTCGTCGTAAGATTGTATAAGAAACTTATTAATGGCAATTCTTCCGTCCTCGAGTAAAGTCTACTATTGCTCGAGGGCGTTTTAACGATTACAAGCAGACAGTAGTATGATAGAAAGGATGTTTTTTGATTGCATCAATCAACAGTAACTATCTTATATACAAGTGATG
The DNA here is from genome assembly GCF_000340475.1 of Oceanobacillus kimchii X50. NCBI lineage: Bacteria > Bacillati > Bacillota > Bacilli > Caryophanales > Bacillaceae > Oceanobacillus > Oceanobacillus kimchii. The sequence continues at coordinate 554,260 of NZ_CM001792.1, read as the reverse complement.
TACATGGACATGCAATGCCAATACAGTATGGAACAAATAAAAAAGAAGATATTGGACTTGCTAAATATGCAACAGTGGTAGAGGAACATAAAGAATCCGAAGAGAATCTAATTGTTATTGATAATGGTGATTTAATTCAAGGAACACCACTTATGACACATTACGTGAAGGAACATCTGGATAAACCAAATCCTATGGTAGGAATAATGAATCGATTACAAATAGACGCGGGAGTAATCGGAAACCATGAATTTAATTTTGGACACGCGGTTTTACAACAAGCCATTCATGAATCTAATTTCCCTTGGTTATCTGCAAACATTATAAATATACAAACAAAAGAACCTGCATTTGGTCCCCCTTATATTATTAAAACATTTAATAATGGAATAACAGCAGCAATAATAGGGGTAACTACCCATTACATTCCTAATTGGGAGTCCACTGAGCATATTGAAGGTTTATCATTTGAAGATGCATTTGATATATTGAATAGTTGGGTTTCTTACATTAAAGAGAACGAACAGCCCGATATTGTAATTGCTGCTTATCATGGAGGATTTGAAAAAGACTTACATACAGGAGAAGCTACCGAAGATTTGACTGGTGAAAATCAAGGCTATCAAATGGTTGAAGAAATTGAAGGTATCGATATCTTACTCACTGGTCATCAACATCGTCGAATTAATGAGCTAAAAAATAATGTTATCGTTTTACAACCAGGACACAATGGGCAAGCTTATGGGAAAGCCGAAATTACTCTCATCAAAGATAAACAGGATAAATGGATGATTGATAGTAAAAAAGGCCATATTCAGCAATTTACAGATGTAAAATCCAATCAACAAGTACTTAACTACATGGAAGCATTAGAATCTTCCACGCAAACATGGTTAGATCAACCTATTGGGAAGATTGATGGAGATATGGTTATTCATGACTCTTTTCAAGCACGTATTAATAAGCATCCATTTATAGAATTTATTCATAAAGTACAAATGGATGCGGCGGAAGTTGATATATCTGTTTCTGCGTTATTGAATAACACGTCAAAAGGATTTTCTTCGGAAGTTACAATGCGCGATATTGTATCTAATTATATGTATCCCAATACGTTAACTGTATTAGAATTAACTGGACAAGACATAAAAGATGCCTTAGAAAAAAGCGCAGAATACTTTACTATTGAAGATAACCAAATTATCGTCAATCCTAGTTTTGTAGAACCAAAACCACAACATTATAATTATGATATCTGGCATGGAATTGATTATACAATGAACATTTCAAATCCACCAGGTGATCGTGTTTCCAATATGTGCTACCATGGTGAACCAATAAAAAGTCACGATACTTTTCACGTTGTATTAAATAATTACCGTGCATCTGGCGGTGGTAATTACGATATGTTTAAACATAAGAAAGTAGTAAAAGAAATCCAAAAGGATGCTGTAGAACTCATTCAAACGTATTTCGAAAAACATCCTCGTGTTGCTGCTATTACGACGAATAATTATCAGGTGGTTATGAATCACAATTAGTTGGGAAATTCAATTGGACGGCGGCTTTTAACAAAACAGGATTACTCTTGAACGGCTAATAACGAGTCTACTTTGGGATATAGCAATTCGTGCGGGTCATGTCCCAAGAGCTTTCTACTCACTACTTTTTGATTTTTAAGCTCTTTTTTGGGTTTTAAAACGGCTCTATTCACCACTTTTTGGATCTCTTAAGCTATTTTGGTATTTTGATTAATATAAAAAAAGCACAAGAGCAAACCTCTTGTGCTTTTTTGTGCAGTTAACTATAGTTAGAAGCTGTTGATTAGTAACCCAGCCTACAATACTTTTTTAAAAGAATCCAACCAAAGCTCTTTGTTCATGTAATCTCATTTTACACTCAAGGGTATAGAACAAGAAATTTAATTAATCATCGAATCGATCATCATCAATTTCGGTATCCATTTCCAAAATATCACCTGTTACTGCATCAATTTCAAAATCCGCTTCTTTATTTCCTTCTCTTACTTCAATTTCATATACATACTTATCATCATCTTCATCTAACTCAAATCCTACAACTTTACCAGAGAATTGTTTCAACGCAATTTCTTTTGCTTTTTGATCACCAATGAAGTTTGAGCTATCAAAATTAGAATTTTTAGTTGCTTCCTGTTTATTTTCTAGTTGAAATTTCTCTACGTTTTCTTTGATAATTTCCCCTGTTTCCGCATCAATCTCCAAGTCATATTCTTCATCATCATGGATTACCTCTACTTCGTAATGAGATTGATTGTTATCTCTGTCTAGTTCAAAATCAGTAATTTTACCCTCATACTGTTCTTTAACGATGGATGTAATGTCATCCGAAGATAAAGTTGGTTCTTGATTTTCAGAAGCTGAAGCCGCTTGATCCGATTGGGAAAGTCCTAATCCTACCGCTGTTGAGATTGTTAACGCACCTACTAGCACTACTAATTTCTTTTTCATTTAAAATTACCTCCTTGTTGTTGTTAACTACATCATATCCAACAAGGATTATAAGACGCTTTGATAAAGATTAAAATTTCATGAGAATTTATAGAAAGGTATTTAATGTAGCTTATTAAAAAAGCTACCAATATGAATTAGTAGCCTAATCATCGTCCACTTCAGTTTCAATTACAATAACATTTCCCGTGTACGCATTAATTTCGATATTCGCTTCTTTATTCCCATCCACTATTTCAATTTCATAGATCATTGTTCCATCATCTTCGTCTAACTCAAGTTCACTTACAGTTCCAGAAAACTGTTGTAATGCAATTTCTTTTGCCTCATCTGATGAGATGATCGCATTGTTTCCTTGTTCAGATGATGGTTCGTCTTTATCAGCTTTATCTGTATCATCATTATTCTGCTGACCATCTTGGTCATTATCTTTATTTGAATTTTCATCAGGTGTTGTATTATTGTTATCATCTGGTTCCACATTCTCTGCTTTTTCAGCTTCTGTTTGATAGATATCCAATACCTTACCTGTGTTCCCATCTAATAACACTTCGTAACTACCATTTTCCTGCTGTACTTCCACTTGATATACAGGCTCGCCATCCTTTAATTGCAGATTTGGTTCATTTTGATTCCCAGGGTACTGTGCTTCCACTAGTTCTTTTATTTCGGCTTGGGATAGCTTTGGTTCACTGGAAGAAGCTCCTGTACGATAAATAAAAAACAAACTAACGACTAATATTACTACTACTCCGATGAGTAGTGTACGTTTATTCATATGCTTCACCTCTACATGAAAACTTTATCATACCAATCATCATAAAATACTAATAAAAAGATTAGAATTTGATGAGAATCTGTTATCTTATTGGTCCATGTTAGGAAGATGAATACGGAATATCGAACCTTCACCTATCTTGCTCTGGACAGTTATCTCTCCTTGATAGGATTCAACTATGACCTTAGCGATTGCTAGTCCTAGTCCCGTACCGCCTGATTCTCTATTACGTGCACGATCTACTCGATAAAATCTCTCAAAAATATGTTGCTGATCTTGCTCCGCTAAACCTTCTCCAAAGTCTTGAACAGATACTATCATTTCATCGTTCTGTTGTTGTAGTCGGATATGCACTTCTTTTTCACTGTATTTTAGCGCATTTGTTAACAGTATATAAATAACTTGTTTGATTTGATCAGGATTTCCTTGCCATACATACTTTGTTTTCTCATCCACCAATAAATTTATCTCTCTTGGAGCATACGCTTTTTGGAATGTAATGATAACTTGTTGGAGAAGTTCTCTCATATCCAATGTTTCCATAACTTGTTCCTGTTGATTCTTGGCTAACGCTAACATTTGCTCGACTAAATTTTGCATTCGGTCAGCTTCGGAATCGATAGCTTCCGTAGATTCTTGCAGCAATTCAGGATTACCTTCCCCACGTCGACTTAATAACTGTGCATAACTTTTGATAATCTGAATAGGCGTTTTCAATTCATGAGATGCGTTTGATACAAAAATTTCCTGCTTCTCATAATTTTCTTTCAAAGAATCGATCATTTCATTAAATGTTACTTCCATTTCATAAAGTTCATCTTTTGATCTGTTTTCAATATCTATCTTTTGCCAATCTCTCTTTGAAATATTGGTCTGCATCGTCTCTTTTAATTTTTGAATTGGGTTTAATAAGAAACGACTCAACAGAAAGCTTGCAATAATAGTCGGAATTAATATAATCGCACTCGAGAAAAATAGCACATACCTTAACGTTTGCATCGTTTCATTCATATGAATTAAATGATCGGAGACTTGAATGGTTACAATTTCTCCATTTTGCCAAATAATTGGTTTCGTGACAATAGCAACATCCATTTGATTAAAAGAAATAACTTCTCTTCTTTCCGTTGTTGTATACTCAATGGGCACATCAGTGTATTCTTGTGATTTCGCAAGTTTACCAGTAACATCATTCTCATTCTCATCAATAACTCGAATCATTCCATTTGTTGGTAAATACGCCGTTAATAAATCGCTCATCTCTTCTCGAGAAACAGACGAATTCTTCCCAATTGTCTCAATCAATGTATCCGTATGAGTTGTTAATTGATCCAACTCTCCTTCTGAAGCTGATTGATAAAACAGGAAATAAATTGCCGTATTTACAATTAATATTAAAATCAACATAAAAAATGTTGAGAAAAAGATGATTTTTTTTCGTAATGTTATGGAAGAGAAGAAATTAATTATTTTTCGAAATATCATTGTTTATCGTCCTTAATTGTATAACCTACCCCGCGTACTGTTTGAATCAGCGGTGTCTCAAAGTCTTTATCTACTTTTTGGCGTAAATAACGAATATAAACATCTACCACATTTGTATCACCAAAGTAATCGTATCCCCATACTGATTCAATTAACTGTTCCCGTGAGAGAACAATATTTTTATTTTTTAATAAGCATACCAATAAATTAAATTCACGAGGAGTTAATTCAATTTTCCCACCGCTACGCGTGACTTCATATGCATGTAAATTCACTTGTAGATCTGCTACAGATAAATTCTGATTATCATTCGTTGTTTGGACACCTTTTCGTAAATGCGCACGTACGCGAGCAAGCAATTCTTCAATTTGAAATGGTTTCGTTATATAATCATTCGCCCCTAAGTCAAGACCACTTACCTTATCATGCACTTCATCACGAGCGGTTAATAAGATAATCGGCGTTTGATTTTCTGCTCGCCGGACACGTCTTAGCACTTCTAATCCACTTAGTTCGGGAATCATGATATCTAATAATACAAGGTCCCAGTTTCCCTGTTTAATTTTTTCTAACGCGTCTTTTCCATTACTAGCTACTTCAGATTCATAACCTTCGTATTCAAGCTCTAACTGTAATACTCTACTAATTTTATGTTCATCTTCTACAATTAATATACGTTCTGCCATGAATCATGTCCCTTCCTTCATTTAAATATAAATTAAGGCAATTTTCTTCTTATTATAAACTAGGAATCGTAAAAAAAGCGACCATTCTAAGAGAATGATCACTTTTTTAATGTAATTTTAATCTAATTGTTGATGTAAAAACTCCGACACAGATTCAGGTGATTTCGTATATGCGCTATGTTGATGAGCAATTTTCTCACCGTTTTTAAAGATTAACATACTCGGAATCCCCATCACTTCATATTTTTCTGCTAGCCCCTCTACCTCATCACTATTCACTTCATACCAATCATAATTGTTAAATTCTTCGATTACTCCATCGATAAACATATCCATCCGTTTGCAATCTGGACACCAATCAGCATAAAACTTAATAATTACCGGTTGCTCACTAGCAATAATTTCGTTAAACGTTTCAACACTTTCAATTGCTTTCATTACGCATCGCTCCAATCTATTGTTATTTATACTCTACACGACCTAATATATACGCTACAAAAAGACCAAAACCAAATGTAATAACACTAATAATTAATCCTACTATTCCATCTGAAAAACCTGGATAAACAACTACTACTGCTCCAATTACAAGTCCAATAATTACTGCATAAGTGGAAGTATAATGATTCCTTAAAAAGTAGGCAATAATTTTGCTCATGACAATAAAACCAATCGCAATTCCTAACCCAGTAACGATAATTATATCAAAATATAAATTGCTAATTGCTGATATAACCGTAGCATACACTCCGAGTAATAACAGCATAAACGAACCACTGATACCAGGAATGATCATCGCACTACTACCAATAAAACCCGAAACAAATAACCATAAATATGTCGCTGGAGTCATATTCTCAATTGCTTGCCCTTCTGTAGGATTAAAGAATGCCATAATACTCACAACGATAAATCCAATGATTAAATATACGTAATGTCTAATTCTAAAGTCTGTTTTTGCGTTAGCTTTGTGAAATAGGTACGGTAATACGCCTAAAATTAATCCTAAAAAGAAAAATTGTGTTTGTTGTGGATGATGCTCGAATAACCACTCAATTACACTAGCTAATAAGAATATTGCTGTTAGCATTCCGATACCTAGGGGAATTAGGAAGCTCAAATGCTTCTTCCATTCTTTACTAAAAATTCCATTCAATGCTTGTATCAATTGATCGTAAATGCCTAACAGAACAGCTATTGTACCTCCACTTATACCAGGAACAACATCGGTTGCTCCCATAGCTAAACCACGATATATATTTTTCCATTCCATGTCATTATTTCTCCTCTTTTTTACCAACAATCTTGAACAAATCAATCATACCAAAATGAACAGAAACGATACAATAAAGATCTCTATTTATTATTTTTCTAGAAATTCCACTTCGTTTATATATTGATTGACATGTTGTTTTGTTTCTTCATATTTTTCTTGAGCATTAGTTAATTGATCATTCGTTAATTGAAACATCGGGATGACCCTATAGTTAGTGTAGTCATTTTCAAAATCAACATATGTTGGTACAAACGTCGGAGAATGAATTTCTATTTTTTCTTCTTCATCCTTCATTTGTTTGGTTATCGAGAATCCAAATATCCCACCAACACGTTGATTATACTTTTGTTGATTAGAAAGAAAATTCCCAAGTGAATAGGCAACTAAAGTCCGGTGTCCGTCTTCTCCTTCAACCCAATCAATTGGTTGTAATACATGTGGGTGATGTCCGATAATTACATCTACCCCAAGATCAGCAGCGAATTTTGCTAAGTCTTTCTGAGATTGGTTAGGATAGCGCTCATTTTCATTACCAAAATGTAGCGAAAGAACAATCACATCCGCTATTTTTTTTGCCTCGATAATTTTTTCTTTCATTTTTTTTTGATCAATTAAGTTGACTAAGTATTCTTTTCCTTGTGGAACTGGTATTCCGTTTGTACCATATGTAAAAGCTAAAGAAGCAATTGTAATACCTTCTTCAGTTTCCAATACTCTGATATTCTCTTGATCTTCCTGACTTTGATAAGCACCTTCATAAAGTATGTCTATCGACTGCCAATGTTCAATTGCATTAGTTATAGCTTGTTCACCGCGATCTAGTGTATGATTATTGGCAAGCGTTACAATATCCACCCCGTTCTCTTTGAGTGCATCCCCAACCTCAAATGGGCTATTAAAAGACGGATAAGATGATAAACCCATTTCTTCTCCACCTATCATGGTTTCTTGGTTAGCTATCGTAACAGTAGAGGAATCAAGATGTGTTTTAACATGTTTTAACATTGGATTAAAATCAAATCCATCTTCCACTCTTGCATCTTCATAAATCGGACTATGAATCAATACATCTCCAACAGCAGATACAGTAATTTCTTTTTCTATAGTTGGAGAATTTTTTTCCTGTAACAATGATGTATGTCCAGCATGAACATTATACCTTTTCTCAGTGGTTTCAATATTGATAAAACTAATGAATATTAAGATGAAAATAGCGATTATAGAAACAGGAAAAAATCGATGTAACATTCTCAAACCCAGCACTCCCTCACTAGTCTATATCATACCATTTTATCCACTAAATTTTCGATTCTTTTTTGATAAATTCATTAAAATTTAATGATATTTTCTTTGACCTGAATCAATCAATTTCACATTCTTTCCCGCAATAAAAAATCAGACAAAGCAACATTCGGATTTTATAAAATATCTTATTATGAAAATCATAGATTAAAAAAACAAATAATATGTAGAAGGTAAGTTCATTTGGTATAATAAGGACATATAAAAACACATACTAATAAATAAACAATAATTATATAGGTGCCTTACCTGGGGGAATGATCGATCATGAAGAGATATTATACATTAATATTGATTTTGCTTAGCGCTCTGATTATTTATATTGGTTCTAAAGTTGAGGTTTATTGGAGCGGTATTGTAGCATGGGGCTTAGCATTAATTTGTTTAGTATTTGCAGCATACTATTCTAGATATATTCCAAATGAAAAAGAACAAGATAAGAAAAACGGAGAAGTGTAGAAAAGAACAAGTACGATTTAAGGTTATGAAACAAAAATCACTATTCCAAAAAGAGGTTAGGACATAACAAAAAGGTTTAATCAAAAGACGGATGATAGCTAGAACAAGCGTAAGAAATACACGGAGAATCTTTATGGGTGGGAGGCCTAGACTAGCCTGAGGATAAACGGAGTATATTTCTGAAGCGGTTTTTCAAAGGACATTCATTTGGATTTATCTTTTGCGTAAATACTTTTGTCCCAACCTCTTTTTTGATTCAAATAAACATTAGAATCCACATCTGTTAGATTGTTGTCACAATTCCTCGTCATGAGTTTATAATGTGTTAATACATCGTATTTATAATAAATCATTCAATTATATAAAGGATTATGAGGATAATATTCGTAGTAAAGTGGAATGTTTTGTACTGGAGCAAATTGGGAAGGTATGAAAATGAGGTTCTCACATTCGAAATGAATGTTGTACAAGGTATTTTAGAGTTCAGTATTACTTTAAATTACTATTCTGATTATAGTGTTAACTGATAACTGATGCTTTTGACATATATCAGAGTAGAAAAAACTACATGAAAAATAGATTTTTTTCAATAATTAAGCAATAATGTTTATAATTGGAATTATAATACTTTTGATGTTTAGATGCTTAAGTACTGGAGGATGAAGAATGAGGAACACAACAGCAATGGAACCAATATCCAACGTATATTGCAAAAATGAATATGATTCTTTACACAAAGTAATCACCGTTTCCCCAAAATATATGAAAATAAAAGAAATCATCAATGAAACTCAATCACATTATGCAGACGATAATATCGATATCCAAAAAGCAACCACACAACATCATGCATTTATAAATGCGTTGAAGAAAGTTGGATCTGAAGTTATTCAACTTGAGGTAGACCCTAAGTTAAATGAGCAGGTTTTTACTAGAGATATAGGATTTGTAGTTGGAGATCATTTGTTTGTTTCACATATGCAACGTGAAATTAGAAAAAAAGAAAGTATTGTTCTCAAGGAGTGGCTACATGAAGAAGGAATTCCCTTTACTTCCGTTAAATCCGCTTCAATAGAAGGTGGAGACGTCATTGTTGACAATGAGGATATTTGGATAGGTCAAAGTGAAAGAACCTCGGAAACAGCCATTGCAGAGCTTATCTCTTACTTACCGAATAATAAGGTGCATACCATACCATTGCGTGAGGACATTTTACATTTGGATTGTATATTTAATGTATTGGAAAATGGATATGCATTGATTTACAAAGACGGGATGGATAGTCAATCCTACCAAATAATTCAGCAAAAGTATAAGTTGATTGAGGTAACAGAGAAAGAACAATTTCATATGGCACCAAATGTACTTTCTATAGGAAATAGTAAAATAATTAGTCTTCCTGAAAATAAACGTGTAAATAATGAACTTGCTAAAGCAGGATTTGATGTCATCGAAGTAGACTTCTCTGAAATTATTAAGTCCGGTGGTTCATTCCGATGTTGTACATTGCCTATTTCTCGAGGATAATGGATAGTTATATAAAAAACGAACAATAAAATGGATGGCAAGTGGGCAACAGAAATCCAAAAATATTGTTCGTTTTTATGTTAAATGGCGTGAGTATACAGTCAGTAATGCATCATTTTGTACGTCTAGCAAAGTCAACAAAACGGAATTTATCTGGGCGATGTCGAGACTCCGTGTATTGAAATAAAGTAGTATCATTTAAATACACTTGACTTCGAATAACAACTACATTATAAAATCCTTTTAAGTCTAATAAAGCCTTATCTTCTTCCGTTGGCTCTTCTACAGTTACTTCTTTATGTGCGAACCCTATTTTTAATCCCAACGTTTCTTCAATATGCTGATAAATGGATTGACTGCATATTTTCTCTGAAAGCTTTGGAATAATAGCTTCATTAAAATAATCTTTATCTAAGATAATTTTCTCTCCTGCTATCTCACGAACCCGATGCACATACCATACAGCATCCTGATTATCTGGACTAAGCGTACGGTAAATTTTATTCTGTGTTGGAGTAAACCCTATTTCATGAACATAGGTATAGCTATCTTGTTGTAATTTATCCATAAGCTCCGTAAAGCTCTCAATTCCAGACACCGGAAAAGTAAATTTATCATAATCTAATACAACAGATCCTTTTCCTCTTACTTTCTGAATATAACCATTTTGAGAGAGCAAATTTAACGCTTTGCGAATGGTCTCTCTGGATGTCTCATAGTGTGTTGTTAGTTCATTCTCAGAAGGTAAGAGACTACCAATCGGCCATATATTTTGCTTTATTTTCTTTACAAGATCATCATAAATTGATATATACTTATTCTGCATGTTCAAACCTCTTTAGTTAATAAAATAAACAATGGATTCATAAGGACGTAAGTGCAATTCAGATAAAGAATCTTTAACGTCTTTATAATTTGAAATCAAGACTTTGACTTTATCTCCTTCGTCGATAGGGAGACGGACCGTAACCGATTCTTCATAGAAATTACTCACAACTACTATTTTTTCATTCATCCATTTTCGTTCATAAGCAAATACAGATGGATGGTCTTTTAATAATAGCTGATAATCACCATAAGTAATAATATCATACTTTTTACGTAATTTAATGAGTTTTTGATAATGATAAAAAATCGATTCACTATCTTTTAATGCACTGTTTACATTAATGGTACTATAATTTGATACTGGTTTTATCCATGGTTCCCCTGTTGTAAAATCAGCATGTTTATCTGCAGACCATTGCATAGGAGTTCTGCCGTTATCCCGAGATTTTTGTTGTAAAATCTCCATAATGTCAGACAATGATTTGCCGTCTTCTTTCATTTCTTGAAACGCATTTAAACTTTCAACATCCCTATATTCATCTATATTTTCAAAATATGGATTCGTTATTCCTATTTCTTCTCCTTGATAAATATAAGGAGTACCCTGCATCATATGCAACGTAGATGCAAGCATTTTTGCAGATTCTTTCCAATACGTCTTGTCATCCCCAAAACGCGATACTACCCTTGGTTGATCATGGTTGCACCAGAATAGAGCATTCCATCCATTTCCTTCATGCATACCAACTTGCCATTCAGATAAGATTCGTTTTAATTCTAAGAAATCAAAAGGAGCTTTCGTCCACTTTTGCCCACCTGGGTAATCTACTTTCAAATGATGGAATTGGAATGTCATTGTTAATTCCTGCCTTTCCGGTCTCGTATAACGGATGCACTCCTCTAATGAAGTAGAAGACATTTCCCCTACAGTAAGCATATTGTATTTAGAAAATACGCGCTGATTCATTTCATGTAAATACTTATGAACTTTTGGTCCATCTGTATAAAAACGCCTTCCATCTCCTATATCATCATCGGGAAAGGATTGATCTTTAGAAATAAGATTAATGACATCTAAACGAAATCCATCAATACCTTTTTCCGCCCAATATCCCATCATATCAACTAGTTTAGTTTTCATCTCTTCATTTTCCCAATTAAGGTCTGCTTGAGAAGTATCAAATAAGTGCAAATAATATTGTCCAGTATTTTCATCCAATTCCCACGCAGATCCACCAAATTTTGACTTCCAATTTGACGGCTTTGCATCCCCTACAGGATCTTTCCAAATATAGAAATCTCGAAATGGGTTTTCTTTAGAAGATTTTGCTTGTTGAAACCACTTATGGGAGGTGGAAGTATGATTAATGACTAAATCCATAATTAATTTCATACCACGTGTATGTGTTTCCTTTAATAGTTGTTCAAAATCCTTCATCGTTCCGTACGCTGGGTCAATCGTGTAATAATCACTAATATCATATCCATTATCATTTTGTGGGGATTGATAGATAGGTGTTAACCAGATGACATCTACTCCAAGTTTCTCTATATAATCAAGTCTGGAAATTATCCCCTGTATATCTCCCATACCATTTCCTGTTGTATCTTGAAAACTCTTTGGATAAATTTGATATACTACTGCTTTTTGCCACCATGCTGACTCTGCCATGTTGAATTCACTCCTAAACTTATTTGAATCAATTTCCACAATTAAGGAATTTGGTATGAAATTCCGAATGCTGCGCTGTTTGATTTCCATTGCAGACGGAATTGCTTTTTTGCAGGCACTGACTTATTTATTACTTGTACGTTGTTTTTCTTATTGCGATGAAATACGTTAATAAGAATGGAATAATGACTACTATTGCTATCCCGATAAAGAAAGCTCCCCAAGTATGATTAACGATAGATAAAAATGCCGGCATTCCACCAATTCCTATTCCTGTAGCAAGAACATTTTGCAACGTAATAAAAGCCCCTGCTATAGAAGTTCCTAATACTGCTGCAATGAATGGATACTTAAAGCGCAAGTTGACCCCAAACATAGCTGGTTCTGTTATTCCTAACCAAGCAGAAATCCCTGACGTGCCAGCCAGGCCTTTTAATTTTTCATCTTTTAATGCAAACATCATCGCGAATACTGCAGCACCTTGGGCAATATTAGATAATGCCAATATTGGCCATAAGAATGTCGTTCCTGTTGAACCTATTAATTGTAAATCTACTGCAAGAAATGTGTGATGCATTCCTGTGATTACCAATGGTGCATAAATTGCTCCATAAATCATTCCACCAATAATTGGAGCTGCTTCAAATATAGTTACGATACCATCTGTTATCCATCCACCAATTGTAAACGTAACTGGTCCAATTAATGTAAATGCAAGAAACCCAGTAATTAATAATGCAACTGGTGCAACAACAAGTAGTTGTAATGAATCAATTACTTTACGTCTTAACCATATTTCAATTTTAGCTAATACCCAAGCAGCTACTAAAACCGGTAAGACCTGACCTTGATAACCGATTTTTTCAATTTCTAATCCAAATAAATTCCAAGTCGGAATAGTATCTCCATTACTCACTGCATTACTATAGGAATGTGCATTTAATAAATCTGGATGTACTAATATTAAACCAAGAACAATTCCTAAAAGCGGATTACCGCCAAACCGCTTCACCGCTGACCATCCAATTAATGCTGGTAAAAAGGTAAAAGCCGTATTAGCAATGATATTAATCATATCGGCTATTCCAGCCCAAGAAGGATATACTTGCACCACTGACGCATCAAAGAAGACACCTTCGTTTGCAAGTAAATTATTTATTCCCATTAACAGACCTGCTGTTACAATCGCAGGTAATATCGGGATAAATATATCGGCTAATGTTTTTACACCACGCTGTAATGCATTTTGTTTTTTTCCTCCTGCTGCTTTTACTTCTTCTTTAGAGGATTCTTTTATTCCAACATTATTAACCATGGACTTATATATTTTATCTACAGTTCCTTGGCCAATGATAACTTGATACTGCCCGCCTGTCACAAATGTTCCTTGGACAATATCCATCTCATCTAACTTCTTCTGATCTACTTCTTCATCATCTTTTAATGCAAAACGCAGTCTTGTAACACAATGAGTTGCTGCATAAATATTGTCAAGACCACCTACCGCTTCCACGATTGCTTTAGCTTCTTCAGCATAATCATCTTTTTGATTTTGTGCTTTTTTTGAAGAAGATCCATTGTTTATTGTTTTCATTTTCACTTCAAATAGAGTGGATTTTCCCTTCTCTACCTCTTGGTCTTCCGAGAAACTCCATTCATGTACACGATTACTATTCGTAATAATTATAGGTGTAATGATACTTGCTGCATTTTCCTTTATAAACGGTAGATCAAAACTAACTAGTCTATCTCCAGCTTGTACTTGATCTCCTTTTGACACATGAACTTCAAATCCTTGTCCATCTAAATTTACTGTTTCCAATCCAATATGAATTAATATTTCTAAACCATTATTTGTTGTTATACCGATTGCATGTTTGGTAGGAAATGTAAGTGTTACCTTTCCATCAGCTGGGGCTACAACTTCACCTTCTATCGGTTCAATAGCAACTCCTTCCCCCATCATTTTCTGTGAAAATGTAGGATCAGGTACTTTATCTATCGAGATTTGCTTTCCATTCATTGGCGCTAAAACTACTTGTCTAATTGCTTCCTCCAAGGAATTCCCCTCCTTTTTTCATATCGCAAACTTGTATATACAAGTATATTGTTTGTTAACAGTATAACTTGTATATACATATTTTGCAAATGCTTTCATTTAATTGAAAAACCGAATGAAATTACAATTCCATTCGGTGATTCCTCTATTATTTAGCATTTAATTCTTTTTGTTTTATGAATTCGACTGCCATTTTTACATCTTTAAATGTTTGCATGCCACTCCAAGTATCTTGAATCGATAGAGTCTTCATCGCCATATCTGGTCGAATTCCTGCTACAAGTAAGTCTTTTCCCATCATCGATACAAATTGATGAATTTTCAAGAATCGAGAAACCGTATATGTATCCATTTCAAACAAACCAGATAAATCAATAATTAAATATTGTTGATCGGAACTCTCTAAGTAATCCGAGAGAGAAGTTATTAGAGCTTCTATTCTCGTGTCATTCATGGTTCCAATTAGCGGAAGAATAGACACATCCTTCATAATCGGAACAATTGGTGTAGATATTTTTTCAATCTCTTTTAAACTCTTCTCATACAGTAACTCATTTTGCTTTTCATTAGTAATATCTTTTTGAACACCTACAAAGAAGTACTTCTTTTCTTGCTCATTCCACATATGATCAATAGATAATTCATTCCAAAAACCCGTTCCATCTTTCTTATAATTATATAGTTGAATGGTGATCGACTCTTTATTGTGTATTGCTTTTCGAAGCAATTGAATACTACGTTCATCTGTATCTTTACCTTGTAAGAATCTGCAATTCTTTCCAATTATTTCGTTTTCTTCATAACCAGTTAGCTCTAAAAACCCCTTATTAGCAATGATTATTGGATTATCCTCGATAGAAGGATCAGTAACGATTATTCCTACACGTGTATAATTTAAAGCTTGCTCTAGCAAATGCATTCTTTTTCTACTATCAAGTTCCAATTTTTCTTCCCCCTTTAAAATTCCTTATTATACTATAGGTTATTTAATTATAAGATACGAATCATTGAATTCTAAACTACTCTTCCAATGGAATCCATAATAACCGATCATCATTATCTGATGGATCGCTTCTGCCATCTGTGTTATTTGTGATTATATATAATCCATTATTTCCATATTTAACATCTCGAATTCTTCCTTCATCTTCTAATATTGTTTCTACTTCATTATCACCAGGATTATACGACTTGACACTTTCGCCCCTTAATGTAGAAAAATAGAGTACATCATTAGCAAATTCCATTCCTGATGGAGCCCATGTATCTTCGCCAGAATGAATAATGGGACTTACCATATTTTCCCCTGTTTCATCTCCTTCAATAACAGGCCATCCAAAATTGCTTCCAGGTTCTATTAAATTAATTTCATCTAACGCACTATTACCATGTTCTGTAGCATATAATTCTCCTTTTTCATCCCAAGCCAGGCCTTGCGGATTTCGATGTCCATAGCTATACACATAGGAATTATCAAATGGATTATTTTCTGGTATGGAACCGTCCGGATTCATCCGTAAAATTTTACCTGCTAAGCTGTCTAGATTTTGTGCTAATTCTGGTTCTGAAGCATCACCAACGGTAATATATAAAAGATTATCTGGTCCAAACTGAATTCTTCCACCATGATGATATGTACCACCTGGAATTTCATCTAGCAATATTTCTTCTTCTACCCATGATTCTCCTTGTTCTGAGATAGTCGTAATTCGTTGAAAATTACCGTTATTGTTACGATAGGAGTAATAAATATAGGCTCTATTAGAAGTTGTAAAATCATTTGGGAATGCGATACCTAAAAGTCCAGATTCCGGTTCTCCTGCTAAATCATCCATAAATTCTACCGGCTTTCTTGTTAACTCGCCATTATCTGAGATCTCGACTATATTACCAGGACGTTCAGTTAAATAAATCGTTTCGTCTACTTGCTCAATAGCCCAAGGGGTTTGTAATTGAGATGCAACGACTTGTTGCTCATTACTCGAAGTTGTGGCATCTGAAGATTCTTCCGGTGATGGATTGGATTGTTCGGCACATCCAGTTATAAATAAGATGCAGAATAAGAGACCGTATATAATACGCATTATATCCTCCTTATAAAATAAGATTTCCAACAGTAAGGTTCATGGTGACTGAAAAAACTACTACTAAATTGTTTACCCATTTTACTCTAGAAAAAAACCCCTTATTACAATTTTATTTCTTTAAATTATGAGCAAAAGTGTAAGCGCCCGTGAGAATGGCGGAGTATATCTCTGAAGCGGTTCACATGGACCATGACTGTTTCTTGTCTTGTAAAAAAAAGCTGTCGAACTAGTATAGAAACTAATTCGACAGCTTAATATTTTTTATTATGCTTTACGCTTTGCAGCTTTTTCTCTCTCATTTTTATTTAAGATTTTCTTCCTTAATCGAATGGATTCAGGAGTTACTTCACAAAACTCATCATCACTTAAATATTGCAGTGCTTCCTCTAAAGATAAAGTTCTAGACTTACGGATTGTTGTTGTTTGATCTTTCGTAGCTGAACGAACATTAGTTAAATGTTTTTCACGTGTTATATTAACCGTTAAGTCATTATCACGATTATGTTCTCCGACGATCATACCGGCATATACTTCTGTTCCTGGTGATACAAAAATCACACCACGATCTTCTAAATTCATAATACCGTAAGTAGATGCCTTTCCGTTTTCCAGTGCAACTAACACACCTTCACGACGTCCACCAACTTGACCTTTAATAAGTGGCTCATAAGCATCAAATGTATGATTTAAAATACCGTATCCACGAGTTTGCGACATAAATTCAGTAGTATAACCTAATAATCCACGAGAAGGAACTTTAAATTCAATACGGACTTGACCATTTCCTTGATTGACCATATCAATCATTTCACCCTTACGTTCACCTAGCGATTCCATAATTGCACCCGTGTACTCTTCTGGTACATCTACTTGTACGCGTTCTACTGGTTCACATTTCACACCATCAATTTCACGAATGATAACTTCTGGCTTGGATAATTGTAATTCATAACCTTCACGACGCATGTTTTCTATCAAAATAGATAGATGCAACTCTCCACGACCAGATACCGTCCATACATCTGGTGATTCCGTTGGGTCTACACGTAGGCTTACATCTGTCTCCAACTGTTTCATTAAACGTTCTTCAATTTTGCGAGAAGTAATGAATTTTCCTTCTTTACCGGCAAAAGGACTATTATTGACTAAGAATGTCATTTGTAACGTTGGTTCATCAATACGTAACCAAGGCAGTGCCTCTGGATGTTCCACAGGACATACTGTTTCTCCTACGTTTAAATCTTCCATACCAGAAAGTGCAACGATATCACCAGCTATAGCTTCTTGGATTTCAATACGTTTTAATCCAATAAATCCAAACAGCTTAGAAACTCGGAATGATTTCTGAGATCCGTCTTGTTTTAATACAACCACTTGTTGGCCAACTTTTATACTTCCTCTAACAACTCTTCCTACACCTATTCTCCCTACATAATCATTGTAATCTAGTAAGGTTACTTGAAACTGTAAAGGCTCCTCTTTCGTATCAACCGGCGCTGGAATATGTTCTAAAATCGTTTGGAAAACCGGATCCATTGTTTCTTCTTGTTCTTCCGGCTCTAATCCTGAAGTTCCGTTAATAGCTGATGCATATACAACTGGAAATTCCAATTGTTCATCATCGGCACCTAATTCAATAAATAGATCAAGTACTTCATCAACTACTTCTTCTGGGCGTGCATTTGGACGGTCAATTTTATTGAGCACTACCATCGGCGTTAATTTTTGCTCCAATGCTTTCTTTAAAACAAAACGTGTTTGTGGCATTGTACCTTCATATGCATCTACTACTAAGGCAACACCATCTACCATTTTCATGA
This sequence comes from Oceanobacillus kimchii X50, assembly GCF_000340475.1. Lineage (NCBI taxonomy): Bacteria > Bacillati > Bacillota > Bacilli > Caryophanales > Bacillaceae > Oceanobacillus > Oceanobacillus kimchii. The sequence goes on along the minus strand of NZ_CM001792.1, from coordinate 535,792 downwards.
TACGTTCTACTTCTCCACCAAAGTCAGCGTGCCCAGGTGTATCTAAAATATTTATCGTTGTATCTTTATATTTAACAGCTGTATTTTTAGCTAAAATTGTAATTCCACGTTCACGTTCTATATCTCCAGAGTCCATTGCACGTTCATCGACATGCTCATTGTCTCGGAAAGTTCCAGAATATTTTAATAGTTGATCCACAAGCGTTGTTTTACCGTGGTCAACGTGCGCAATAATTGCGATATTGCGAATATCATTTCTTAATTGCATAAATTTTACGCTCCTCTATCATCTTCAAAATGAATAACCAATTAATTATATCATATAACCAAACAAAGTGAAAATATATACAGTAGGAATTTCGTTCTTCTCGCAATGTATATTAATGCTATAAGGCTATGTCTCAAATGACCAACAGAAACGAATTATTACCGACAGTTTATCCCCTAGTCAACTTTTCAATAAGTCGCACAGTCTAAAAAGTATTACTATCAGTTACATGCGTAACAAATAGAAAGTTATTTTGACTTTTGTTTATTGTCATCTGTCGACTGGTATCTAGGCAATTGAATAGTGAATTTGGCTCCACCAATTTCAGAATTCGATGCAGAAATAGCACCACCTGCTTGTTCAATGATTGCACGAGCTATTGCTAGTCCAAGACCAGTCTCGCCATCTTTCCCTTTTACAAATCGATGGAAAATATGCTCTGCATCTTCTTCTGTTATACCGCTCCCGTCATCTTCTACATCAATCATTACCTTTTGCTCTTTTTCATATACTTGTATATTTACAGTTGATTTCGAATGACGAATTCCATTGAATACAACATTAAGTAAAGCACGAAGTAATTTCTCTTCATCTGCAAAAATGATAATCCCGCTCTCTACTTGATGGTTTAATTCTATACCTTCTTCACTTACTATTGGATGTGCTCGGTCGACTACTTGGCGTACAAATTGATCCGCCTTAAGTGGAAAAGGAGTATATTCAGCAGGCTCCGTATCTAATTTTGCAAGTAAAATCATTTCATTAATGATTCCTTTCAGTCGATTCACCTCTGTAACCATTACTTCTAATCCTTTTTCTGTATCTTTTTCATCAAAAATTCCATCTCTTATACCTTCAGCATATCCCTGAATCGTCATTAATGGTGTTTTTAATTCATGACTCGCATTTTGGAAAAATGTTTGTTGGGATTTCATATATTGCTCCAACGTTTGAGCCATATCATATACACTTTGCTCTACTTCTTTTATTTCTCCAGTTGCTTTCACCCTTCTCATTCGATCAAACTGACGGTTTTCTACCTTTTTTAACTCGGTTTTCAATTGCGACAATGGCGTCACAAGCTTATTCGTCATGAAATAACTAAGTATAACAGCAGCTACCGCCCCAACAAGAAATACTAAAAGAAGACGAACAAAGAAATTTTGCTGTACCACTTGCAAATCATGCATCGGAGTTAATAGGATAAGTTCCAATCCAGTTTGCTCCGGGGAGAAAATAATACGTGACGTAACAAAATTATCATTTCCATATTCCCATAGAAACTCTTCATTATTCTCAAAATTGTTTTGTTGGAAAAATTCATTTACGACCGTAATATTCATAGTTGAAAATAATACTGTGTCTAAATTTCGATCATATAAGAATAACTGTAAATCCTGATCTTGTAAGAAATCATTTATATTTTGATAATTATTGACATCATCATTATATTGTTCATTAAGAAAACTAACCAACAGCTCCCCAGTTTCAGCTAGTTGTCTTTTTTCGTCTTGAATGAGTAGATCCAATATCAAAGAATAAATAATGTAGCCCGCCGTTGTCATTATAACTAGAAGTAATGCCGTAAAGGCAGCGTTTAATTGAGACTGAAGCTTCATTGTTATTCCTCATCTTTTCTTAAGCGATATCCAAATCCCCATACGGTCTCTAATGGAATATTGCCCATTTTTTTACGTATTCGTTTAATCAAATCATCAACTGCACGATCACTACCAAAATAATCATTTCCCCAAATTTTCATAAGCAACTCTTCTCTTGAAAATGCTCTGTTTGGATTTTCTGCAAGTAAAAGAAGCATATCGTACTCTTTCGTCGTTGTTTCAAATTCTTCTCCTTCAAAAAATACCCGTCGTTCATTTTTGTATACCAGCAGCTGATCTACTTTTACGCGGTCTTCTTCCACATCATCTTGGCGTTGTGAAGTTGAACGTTTAAATAATCTCTTCACTCTAGCTATTAACTCTCTAGGACTAAACGGCTTAGTTAAATAATCATCCCCACCTAATTCCAGTCCAAGTATTTTATCAATTTCTTCATCTTTTGCAGAAATAATGATAATGGGAACATCACTTTCATTACGGATTTTTTTGCAGAATTCATATCCATCCATTCCTGGTAACATAATATCTAATATCCACATATCAGGTGGGTTGTTTTCCCAAAGCTTCCAGCCATCCTCTGCATTATCCAAAATTGTAGTTTGATATCCTTCTTTTTTTAAATACGCAGAAACAATATTTTGAATGTTTGTATCGTCTTCAACTAGACCAATATGAACTGTCATTGACCTTCACCTTTTCTTTTTATAGTTATATACATTTTTACATAATTCATTTAATAATTACAATAGAAGGTGTCATTACACATTTTTTCCACATTTGTACCAAATGATTACCTTTCAAACCACCTATAATAAGGATATCAACATCCATTGGAGGTGCTTTGCATGAATTATAGAGACAATAATAACGATGAAAGAAATTTTCCAGAAGAGGAGAATCGAGAAAGTCCTTCAAATATTGAACAAGAGCGACAAGATAGAGAGAGTAGTGATGAGACTTATTATGATGACCATTCATCTCCATATAATGAAACTGCTTCTACATCAGAAAACGATATTGATAGCAATTCCTCAACTTCAAAAGCTGCAAAAAACAAACAACGTCGGGGATGGTTACGAAGTTTTTCTGGAGGAGCTATTGGCGGGATAATTTCCTCACTTATTATCTTGATGCTGTTAGGTAACAATATACTCCCTGTTTCTAATAATTCAGTAGAAAGTAATCAAGATAATTCAGAAGGTGATAATGAAACGTCTAATATTGTTCAGACTTTAGCTTCTGATGATGCGGAAAAATCCACAAATATCGATGAAGTATCTAAAGCTGTTGTTGGTGTAATTAATAAGCAACAGCAAAGTGTGTGGGAGGGTAGTCAAGAGGCAGGCACTGGTTCTGGTATTATCTATAAAAAAGAAGACGGCACTGCTTATGTTGTAACCAATCAACATGTTGTTGATGGAGCACAAGAAGTAGAAGTCGTTATAGATGAAGAGCACCGTGTTTCTGCTGAAGTACTTGGCGTAGACTCTTTAAGTGACCTGGCAGTACTTGAAATAGATGGCGAAAATGTAGATACAATCGCTAACTTCGGTTCTAGTGCAGATACACAAGTTGGAGAGACCGTACTTGCTATCGGAAATCCACTTGGTATGGAATTTGTAAATACAGTTACAAAAGGAATTATTAGTGGGTTAAACCGTTCTGTGGAAGTAGATACCAATAGTGATGGTAGAGCAGATTGGATTACTGAAGTATTGCAAACTGATGCTGCTATTAATCCCGGAAACAGTGGTGGAGCATTAGTTAATGAAAATGGAGATGTTATTGGCATCAATTCCATGAAAATTGCACAAAGCAGTGTAGAAGGAATTGGATTTGCTATCCCAGTTGATGAAGCATTACCTATCATTGAACAGTTAGAAACAGCAGGTGAAGTGTCTCGTCCACTTATCGGAATTAGTACAGCTCCACTAAATCAAGTGCCTGCACAATATCATGCTGAGATAGAAATTCCAGATGATGTGAAAGGCGGTATGGTTATTGCAGATGTTCAAGCTAATTCTCCAGCAGATAACGCTGGACTGGAACAATTTGATGTAATCACTAAAGTCAATGATAATGAAGTAACTTCTATTATAGAATTACGTAAACATCTCTATGAGAATGGAGAAGCTGGTGAACATGTTAAAATCGAATATGTTCGTGATGGTGAAGTACATTCCATCACATTAAAATTAGATGAATTTCAGACAGAATAATATTTTAGAGGTTTATTTCAAAGAGGTTGGGACATTAAAAAATTGGGGCAAAAGAAGCGGATGTTAGGATAAAACAAGCGTAAGAAATATACCTGGCCCCTTGTGGGGAGAAGGCATAGATGAGACTCCGGATTGCATATAGCAAACGAAGGCTCACCTGCCGCCCACGGAAAGCGGTGTATATTACTGAAGCGGGTTTCAAAACCTATTTATTCCAAATTAACTTTTGTCCCACTCTTATTAATCCTACGCAATTTCAATTAATATTACATACTTTAAATCCAATCTTCGTTAATTCCATTCTTCATCTAAATCAGCTTCATACTTCTCATGATTTGGCATTACTTTTTCAAATTCCCCGTAAATATTAGCTGCAGCAAAATCACTAATATCTTCTGTTAGCTCCTCACTATTAGCATACATATCATCATAGTTTTCATGGTCTCCATATAAATCGGAAGGGGTTTCTGATGTTCCATACCGACTAACATCTTGCCATGTGTCTTCTTTATCATACACATTTTGTTCGTCTTCATATTCTTCATCTGGATTGAGGTTAGGACTATACGATTGCTCCTCAGTTGGCCGGTATCTTTCTCTACCACCTTCATTTGCATGCTCGATACAACGATCAGTGGTTGGTATTGCCTCTAACCTTTCATACGGTATATCTTCTCCACATACCGTACATATACCATAACTCCCCTCTTCTAATGAATGTAATGCCTTATTAATGTCCTCTAATTCTTTTTCCGTGTGCTCTTGCAAAGAAATATCTTTTTCTCTTTCAAATAATTCCGTCCCAGTGTCTCCAGGATGATTATCATAATTGGATAGTTCTCCGACATCCTCACGTGCAAACTCTACATCCAATCCAAAAGTATGCTTTTGCACTTGTTCAATTAACGTCGATTGCCTTTGCAGCAATGCTTCCTTACATTCAAGTTGCTGTTGTTTGGATATCATTTTTTCTCCCCCTTTTGGTACATGCTACGTTGATACAATAAAATAATGGCTAGTTATACTATGTGTGATTTTAGATGAATGATTCCTATTCAATCATTCCAGTTACTGACAAGACATTTGAATAATTTTTCTATTAAGTAAAAGAAGGATTCACTGGAATTTTGTAGAATTGTTGTATAGGTCTTAAAATAAGGAGAATGTAAAATGTTGTCAGCTAACACAACTACGATAGGTTTCATAGGTACTGGAGTAATGGGGAAAAGCATGGCAAAAAATTTAATCAATGCTGGTTATTATTTACGAATATTCACAAGAACAAAATCCAAGGCTGATGATTTATTAAATATAGGTGCAAAATGGGATGAGGATATACCAACATTGGCAAAACAATGTGATGTAATTATAACCATGGTAGGTTATCCTTCTGATGTGGAAGAAGTATATTTAGGTGATCAAGGTTTAATAAAAAATTGCAAAGAAGGTTCCTATCTCATTGATATGACTACTTCTAAACCATCATTAGCTGAAGAAATTTTTTCGGTCGGAAAAAAACATGGTTTGTACGTATTAGATGCCCCTGTATCAGGAGGAGATATCGGAGCAGAAAGTGGCACCTTAGCTATTATGACAGGTGGGGAAAGAAGTGTATATGATTACGTTCTTCCTGTTTTTCAAGTTCTTGGAGAAAATATATCTTACCAAGGACCTGCAGGAGCTGGTCAGCATACTAAAATGTCAAATCAAATAACGATTGCTTCCAACATGATTGGAGTTTGTGAGTCCTTACTATATGCAAAAAAAGCTGGACTAGACGCGAAAAAAGTATTGGCTACCATTTCTACTGGTGCTGCAGCTAGTTTCTCACTTTCAAAATTGGGAGCTAGGATGCTTGAAAATGACTTTGCTCCAGGCTTCTATGTAAAACATTTTATTAAAGACATGAAAATTGCTCTTGAATCTTCTCAAGATTTCGGATTGGATACTCCAGGATTAAAGCTAGCTATAAAATTATATGAAGAACTTGCAAATATGGGTGAACAGGATAGTGGAACCCAAGCGTTAATTAAAACTCTTGCCTACAGATCAGAAATGACAGTATAGATATATTTGGATTTTGATAAGTGGAAGTAACAATTACAAAATCTAAGCCGAATGCCTTTTATAGTAATATAATAGCCAAGAAATGATTCAGCTATTTCTGTTTCATCTCTTGGCTTTTTTCAAATACTATCATTGCTAAATCATCATTGCCATACGCTTGAAGGATCTGAATAATCATTTCCGTATCAATCGGATCTGACTCTGAAGCATCAACTGTCCAATCAATAACTTCTTTAAGAATGGAATTATTCATTTGTGTTGGATAAGCTTCTCCATAAACAGCAAATGGGTCTAGTTGATGGTTGATGCACCATTGCGCAAATATAAGTACCATTCTTTTTTCATCTTCTTGATATTGACGAATTACTTCTTCATTTTTTCCCATATGAACACTTCCCTTCTAACGCAGTAAAAAGAAGAAAAGGACTACCGATTTGGTAGTCCTTGTTTATTTTAATGATTAATTATAAACGAACAACGTTTGCAGCTTGTGGGCCACGGTTACCTTCAACGATTTCAAATTCTACATCTTGACCTTCTTCAAGAGTTTTGAAACCTTCAGCTTGGATAGCTGAGAAATGTACGAATACATCGTCTCCATCTTCACGCTCGATGAAACCAAAGCCTTTTTCTGCATTAAACCATTTTACTTTACCAGTCATTAAAATGACCTCCTTTAACAAGATCTGCAAGTAAATTGAATCCTAAATACTTTTACATCATCTTGAAAAAGAGACCGTAAAGTATTTCTGAAACTCCAATTTCCTTTTGCAACTTTATTTTACTCTTTTTGTCAGTAAATTGCAAGCGTTTATCTTAGCGCAAAATCTGACATTATTCGCTATTCACCCGCTCAACTTCCCATAAAAAAATCACCACTTATTAAGCATGATTTTCTTTTTCAATACATAAATTTTAACCGTGAATGGAGGAATATAAATTGAACAATTTTCTAGTTTGTATTATTAATAGCCTGAATAAACAGACATTTATGAATACATTACAATCCCTTAAACCACTAAAATCATCTGTTTCGGAGATTCGATGTATTAATTTAAAAAATAACAGTTTGACGAAAGATATTAACAATCCTCTACTAGAACAAATTTCTCTTATAGACAATGATTTAGGTTTAACGCTTAATCGTATAATCGAAAAATCAAAAGCAACAGCGGTATTATTTTTTTATAATACCGACTATTTACAAAGTAATTTTTCGATAGCAAAAGACACAATATATCATATAGAAAAAGAATATAGAAATGTAACGATTAACTACCCTGCCTTAGTTCCAATATCAACATTAATAAAGTATCCATTTCATTCAAGTAAACACCTTGTATTTCAAGAGGCAATCTTTCCCTTATGGTTAAGTAAAGAAAATTTTAGTACATCAAAGATATTAAATATCAAACCAACAAAGGTTAATAATTCTAGATCTGAAGTGGAAAAACAACAAGTAATCCATTCTTATAGTTCTAAACTTAACTACAAACAAGCTCCTTCAATCGCTGTCTTAATTTGTGCTTATAATGCAGAATCTTATGTTGACACTGCCATCCAATCTGCATATTTACAAAATGAACCAGCGGATGAAATTCTTATTATGGATGATGGATCAACTGATCTCACTGCTTCCCGTATTAATCAATGGACCAAGTTTCAACCAATACGTACCTACTATCAAAAGAATAAAGGAAAAGCGAAGGCATTAAATAAATTGCTCTCTTACGTAAATAGCGATTTCATTCTTGAATTAGATGCGGATGATTGGTTAGACTACGACGCTATATCAACCATTAAAAATTATCTCCACTATTTAGAAAAAAAGTATGTTCTTCTTTATGGTAATTTCAGAAAATGGAAGCAACTCCCTAACGATGAAGTAATATATACTACGCATGCAAAAGGAAAACAAATTCATCATAAACAACAATTATTTAAATACTCCTTACCTCTGGGTCCAAGAATCTATCGTACATCTAGTTTAAAATCAATTCATGGATTTCCAACAATTCCTTTTGAAGAAGGTAGATTATATGAAGATGTGACAGTACTGCATTCCTTATTGGATCGCGGAAATTTTTGTTATTATGATTTTACTATTTACAATGTAAGAGAACATGATCAAAGCATTACTAAAAATAACCATTTCAAATGGCGAGATTATGTAAAGTATATGGAACAAAATTTCAAGACAGATTAAACTAAGTGCATAAGGGATGTGACATAACAATTAGTAATATAACGCTTTATAAAATACCTTAATTGAAAAAAATGAATAATCTAGTGAGAGGATGGCACAGGCGAGCCTTCTTAAATTTAAAACTACTCATAGACTCGCCAGCCAACCAAGTGTTACCGTAATATATCTTTGACTAGGATCTTAACTTATGCCGCACTAGAAAAGCGGACAAAATTAATTGCACTCAAAGCAATATATCGTCTATTACTACCACTATAACCACCAGTTTCAATCACTAGAACCACTCCAAGTGAAACACTGGATAATACGCCTTCAATCAGGTTATTGTCTGTAGCAATCTCAATTGTTGTTCCTATACGGGAAGCTAATTCAGCTGCAAACGTATTATTCATTAATTATCTCTCCTTTTTAAGATTCGTTTACTGTTTCGATTTTATCAATTAAAACTAGCACTTGTTCTCCATTATCAATCAGAACAATATAGTCATTTAGCACAGAAATAAGAAGTCCTGATACGATACCAAACGGAGTAGAGACATCCACATTTTCATTTAATAGGCCAAGTAATACTTGTCGTATATTACTTGGTAAACTACCTCCGTTTCCGTTCTCTCCATTTCCACCACTACCAATACTAATTCCTCCCAAGTCTATACCTAAATCAATGCTCGGAAAATCAATTGAAAAATCAGTATTCGTTAATGAGTTTGTATTTAAGTTTTGCAAGTTTTGAAGAAGAGATAACAACCTTGCCTGGCGCTCTGTCAAATTAGCCAATTTCTTTCATCCTTCCTGTTTTAAATTTTCCAACATAACAGGAACCCATGAATAGAAACTTGTAGAAATAAACCTACTATCTGTTTTCTTTAAAAATTGTGATTATAGAATATCCAGGCTAACTACTATAGCAACAAGCACTTGGATAAGCAATTGAATATTAATAGCAATATCGGTATCAGTTGTTGTAATGCTTACATTTTTCGATTTTTCCACAATCGTTTTTTGACGATTACTTTGCTTTACTTTAATTACCTGTTTAAAGTCTTGTAATACATCATCGGATCGTTCGGAGTCTGCAATAGTTATACTAAGAACAACTGCGATTGCGACCTGAATACCGATCTGAAGAGAAATTGCCGCCTGCGTATCTGTACTGGTAACTTCTACACCTTCAGAGTCTTTAATGATAATCCATTCATCTGAGAACTGCTTTTCCGATTTAACCTGATCCGCCTCTTGCTCTATATCAGCATTATTTTTGTCGTCATCACAATGATCCAATGCACGCCATTCTTTAGCGTATGTCATCCTTCTCACCTCAATTCATTAAATTTATAAAATATCAACTAACAGGATTATCGCTACTAACACTTGAAGCAAAAGTTGAATATTAATAGCCAAATCTGTATCTGTAGTGGTTACTCTAGCATCTTTGGTATTATAGATATAAATTTTTTGTTTGTTTACTTGGTCAATATCAGAAAACTGTATTAATTCTTGGGCTACAGCATCCCCTCGTTCTGAATCTCCAATTGTGACTCTAATAACTAAGGCGATTGCCAACTGTAATGCTGCCTGCAAAGTTACTCCAACTTGAGTATCTGTCGTGTTCACTTCGATATCACAGGATTCCCTTACCCAAATCAGTTCAGCAGATTCCTGATCCATAAATGAGTATTGGTTAGCATCCTGTACAACTGTTGCATCATCGTTACTATCGTTAAAATAATTTTTATCGAAATGTGAATTACTCTTGTAATCGTAGTCGCAAGTATCTTTGCAATCGTGATCACAATGACAATCACAGTGATGATCACATCCACATTCATGCCGTTTTTCCGCTACAGGCTCAAGATGTTTTTGTTCATGATCATAATAAAAGTATCGATTTTCTTGGTAACGGTCCCCAGCATTTGAACTTCGATAAGTTGTCATATTAACACTCCTTTCTAGTGGTTATAAAATAATCTATGGATTTTTCAACTAGATGGTTGCACACTTTCCCTAATATTATAAAAATTAATGAAAACACCTAGTTCTAGGTTAAGAACACAAAAGTTTTTAGGGGGTTCATCACAAATATGATAAAACTGATCTTACAATGGTACAGTGCCCTTGCAGCCCAAGAGTTGCCATCCTGTCCCAACGCCTTTACTAGCCCTTCTAAAGCGTCGCAGCAATGTGCGAACTGCGCTCGGGTTCTTTAGGGAGTTGTATGAATCGAAGGTGGCTTTCACCACAAAGGTATAAGAACAGATATGAGAAAGTTACACTAGTTGCTCTACACTCAGATCTAAACGGACTGTTTGTCTAAAAAGATATATGTTTATTATTTTTATAAAATAAAAAGCTTATAAAGAAAAAACATCTGTTTTCTTTACAAGCTATAAAAAATATTACTTATTGACTCGTTTTTTATTTTTTTTCGTCTTTTTCTTTGTTATTAAATTGTTCTACCTGCTCCTTTAAATCTTCTACCATTTCTTTCAACATTTTTTTCTGATCGTCGGATAGTTTCTCTTTCAAGTCTTCTGATTTCAGACCATTTTTTCTAAAGATGCTATCCACCATTACTTCTACAACTTTATTAGGCAATGAATTATCTGAATTTGCCATAAATATTCACCCACTTCCATTTTATTATATTAATATTCTATGGTTTAAAAACCTAAATTGACTATGCGGTTGACTATTTTATTTTTACTTCCGTATGGCACTTTTTTTTAAAACAAGGGGATTAAGATGAGGCATAATATGATAATTTTTTGGTGCTAATAACTTTATATACATGAAAGCTTAATTATGTTACAAGGCTAAAGAGTCTTTCTAATAAACCTAAATAGGGCGGAATCAACTATTCAGTTTTACCCGTTTACTAAGGTAATGCTGTTACCTTTTTTGTATATAATACAGACCTCTGATTAAAAAAGGGGGTGTATTCACATATGGGTAATAACTATAATAATGGGTTTACGCGGTCTTGTTTATCCTGCTATCATAGTTAGAATTGGCTTTGAGAAAGGCAAAGGTAATTAAGAAAAAAGACATGCTAAAATAAGTACAAATCAGACTAAACCCCAAAATCATTATAAGCAGTGCCATCATACAGATCATTGGTTAAGGTTGACGGATGGCTTAACAAAGAAAAAAGAGAATGTCAAAAAATCCTTTAAGTTTTTATCTTTCTGAACAGAAAACAAGTGGAAATGAGCAACAAAACGATTGGTTATTCAAGGTTCTTTTTCTTGTTCTTTTTTAGGAATACAAGTCGAAAGCCATTTGCACCTTGATAAATTATAGGGAATTGAAAAAGCAATGAAGCCATGCTACAATGTTTATTTGCAAGATAAAAAATAGTATAGATACCTACCAACATTTATATCTTGCAAATATGAATGAATAGGTGGTAAAGAAAATGGAAAAAAAGCAAGAATATCAAGTATTGTTGTATTACCAATATGTAACCATTGATGATCCAGAAACCTTTGCTGCAGAGCATTTACGCTATTGCAAGGAGATTGGTTTAAAGGGACGCATCTTAGTTGCAAATGAAGGAATAAATGGTACTGTGTCAGGAACTATTGAACAAACCAATGCATATATGGACCACATGCACAACGATGCACGCTTCCATGATATGACATTTAAAGTGGATTCTCATGAGGGTCATGCATTTAAAAAAATGCACGTTCGCCCACGCCCTGAACTAGTGACTTTACGTCTTGAAGATGATGTGAATCCATTAGAAACAACAGGAGAATATTTAGAACCAAAAGATTTTTATCAAGCATTACAAGATGAAAATACAGTTGTATTGGATGCACGTAATGATTATGAATATGACTTAGGGCACTTCCGAGGTGCAATCCGACCTGATATCAAAACTTTCCGCGACCTTCCTGATTGGGTTCAAGAGAATAAGGATATGTTAGAAGGTAAAAAAGTCGTTACCTATTGTACAGGCGGAATTCGTTGTGAGAAGTTTTCAGGATGGCTGGTAAAAGAAGGTTTTGAAGACGTCGCTCAATTACACGGTGGAATTGTATCTTATGGAAAAGACCCTGAAGTACAAGGTGAACTTTGGGATGGTCAGCTATACGTATTTGATGAGCGTATTAGTGTACCAGTAAACCGTAAAGAACATGTTATCATTGGGAAAGATTACTTTGACGGTGAACCTTGTGAGAGATATGTAAATTGCGCAAACCCAGAGTGTAATAAACAAATACTTGCTTCAGAGGAAAATGAGCATAAATATTTACGGGGTTGTACACATGAATGTCGTGTTACTCCTCGCAACTTATATGTGAAAGAACATGAACTCACTGGAACTCAAGTCGAAGAAAGATTACAAGCGATTGGCGAATCTTTAACACAAGAAGTATAGCTTTAGATAAAAAAAGATCTGACAAACTCTACCCTGTCAGATCTTTTTTTTCTTATTCATATTTAACATACTCTACATGCCAAGTATCTTTCACCTGCATCATCTTCAATCCTACATATCCATCATTTAAGTATTGCTGTTGCTTTTGGATATCTCCCATTTCAATTTTTGTTATTTCTTTTATTTGATTATTGTTAGCTTGTAGGTCCTTACAAAAAATATAGCGGAGTTTATCGCCATATTTATTCTTTAATCGATAAATCTTCATCCCTAAAGCAAATTTATCCTTTAAACTTGCTATATTAAAAGGAGCTACTGTCGCTAAAATGTACCGAAAATCTCGTCTATCCAATGAATCCATCCAAGTTTTCCCCATAAATGTCTGTAAACCATTTCCCCGATAATCGGGGTGAACATTTGATATCTCCGAATACACAATACGAGGGTAATCGCTTTCTAGTAATCCGATATCCTTTCCTAACCCTTCCTCATCATTTATAGGGTTTAGAAATGCTCGAAAACCAATTAATATCTGTTGATCAAATACTCCTATCATTAACTTATCATCGGATAGGATAGTAAGAAATTCCTCTCTTGACAAAGGTTCTAAGCTATCTTTATCAATTAATTCTTCAATTACTATATCCTGTAGTTGCATAATTACAGGTAAATCTTCTCTAGTTAAGTATCTTACGTCAACATTCGTACCATCTCGTAATACATGCTGCATAATAATAACCTTACCTTTCTATTTTGACCACTCCATGGCCATTGATATAATTTTTACAAAGGAGAGATTTTCTATGAGTTTACATGATTTTACGGCAACAACCATTCTTCATTATTTCTTCGATTGATTAAACTCTTGTCGAATTGCATGAATTAAAGCTTCATCGGTTAATAAATCATAACCTGTTTTAGCAAGCGACAATGCTCCATCACATAAAGTTTTATGCCCATCTTCCGTTATTGTCTGCTTAGCAAACTCTGTTGTATGTGCAATAATATCCGATTTGTTCATCCCAATATATGGATGAATCGCAGGTACAACTTGACTCACATTTCCCATATCAATAGAGCCATAAGATTCTTTCGCAGGATGTACTGGAAGTTCACTTGTTTCTTTTAAGTTTTTTGTGAATACCTCTGATAATTGTTGATTGGTAATCATATTATCATAGCTCAACTCATAGTTTGTTATTTCTAATGCTGCACCCGTCATAGCTGCAGCACCACTTGCAATATCTTTTACTTGAAGGACCAAGCGATTTAAGTAACTACGATCCTTTGCACGAATATAGAATTGAGCGGTTGCCTTTTCTGGCACAACATTCGCTGCTACACCACCCTCTGTAATAATTCCATGCATCCGAACGTCACTTGTTACATGTTGACGTAGAGCATTAATACCATTAAACAACTGAATCACACTGTCTAAGGCATTGATTCCCTGTTCAGGCGCAGCCGCTGCATGTGCAGGTTTACCCGTATAGCTAAACTGTATCGCATCCATCGCCAAAGCATCGCCACTTTCATGAGATATATTTCCAGGATGAAGAATCATTGCGGCATCTAATTTATCAAAAATCCCTTGTTCACTCATCGGAACCTTGGCTCCATTCGTTTCTTCGGCAGGTGTTCCGAATACATGCACCGTTCCTCCAATTTCAGATATTAGCTTACTTAGAGCAATGGCAGCTCCAACACTCATTGTTCCGATTAAATTATGGCCACATCCATGTCCAACACCTGGCAGTGCATCGTATTCCGCTAAATAAGCAATATTAGGACCAGGTTGTGCTCCAGAAAAGGTTGCATGAAATGCAGTCTGTCTTTCTACAATATTTGTCTGCACTTGAAAACCATGCTTTTCTAGAAGATTGGTAAGGAGTTTCATTGATTCAAATTCTTGATCTCCTAGCTCTGGATGGTAGTACAAATAATCACTAATATCTATTAGAGCTGGTATAATTTCTTCCATTTTATGATTTAAAAGCTGCTTCATTCTAATCCTCCATCAACTTTATTAAAACGTACATTCATTACGTTTAATTACTTTTCCAAAAAAGCGTAGCGTTTGATTATGATGCGCAATAATTTTATCTGCGGTTAATATTTCATTATCAAATGTACTATGTGCATCCGATACTAAGGAAACTTTATATCCGTGGTTAAATGCACTTCGCATCGTCGTATCGACACATACTTCTGTTTGTATACCCGTTACCAAGAGATGTTCCACTTCATATCTCATTAGTTCATCTAGAAAATTGGTACGATAAAATGCATCTGGAGTTGTTTTCTGAATAACGACATCTTGGCCCTTAGGTGTTATCTCTTGTCGAATCTCCCATCCAACAGATCCATTCTCTAATGACTCCCCTGGCGCTTCATTATGTTGCACATAAAAAATTGGTACGGATGATTCTCTTGCTGTTACTATGAGCATCTGTAACTCTTCCAATAACTGTTCCCCATTGTAAACTCCTTCATCAAACATCGCATTTTGCACATCAATAATTACTAATGCAGATTTACTCACCCCATACACCCCAATCAAATAATTATATTTTCATACTATCATTCTTCTGTATCACCTTTCAGTCGTCTTAATTCAAAAAAGAAATAGGCTCCAATAAGTACATAACTAATTAACATACCGATAATTAATCGATTATCTTCGCTAACATTCGTATACATTAGCAGATAACTTGGTAGATGTAATGCAATTAATACAAACGGTAGAACAGCAGTTTTTGCCCATACAGATAGACCAATCACTAGTATAGCCGCAAGTGATGCAACAATTAAACTTGTTAATAGGCTAAAATGATACATCGGTGATGGATATAAATGATTGATAAACAGCACTGCCAAATAAAACAACATACTTAAAATAACTGGTACAGCAATAATCACATACTGTTTTAATCCTAACGTTTGCTTTCTTGAAACATACCGAAAAGCAATGACTGTTCCTGTTAAAAAGAAAATACCGTGCAACACAATACCTATGATTTGTAGCAAACTATAGTTTAGTGTAAAATTGCTTCCTTCTAATAAATTTCCAAATATACTAAAAGATATGCCACCAATTAAAATTAATGGTATGTACATCATCCAAGATTTTACATCTACTTTCATTTCTTTTGAGATCATTTGCATATACTCTTCTGGGGAATCCCCTACTACCTGATGAATATTTTTTCCTGACTCTTCCGCCTCCAATAAGTGACCTTGTAATTCTTCAACAATTTCATTGATTTCTTCTGTTTTCTTACCACTTGCAAATAGATATAATCGCAGGTTCTCTATAAAACGAACACTTTCTTTACTTAACGACGATTCCATACTCATTGTTTATCCTCACTTTCTTTTTGTAAAATGTCATTCACACTCGATTGAAGTTGATTCCATTTTGTTATAAATTCTGTTAATTCTCTCTTTCCTTCTTCCGTCAATGAATAATATTTTCTTTGCGGTCCAGCAATTGATGCTTTTTTTACAGATTGAACTAGATTTTCTCGTTGCATTCTCATGAGTAACGGATAGATTGTTCCTTCACTGACATGATGAAATCCATAATCGCTTAATTTCTGAGCCATTTCGTATCCATAGCATTCTTCACCATGAATAATTGCGAGCAGACAGCCGTCTAGGATCCCTTTCAACATTTGAGTTTGTGACATTACATAGCCTCCACTTATGATCTTGTAATGCATAATATTATTAAATGCTTATACCTTGTAATACAAGATATGTAATCAGTATATAACTCAATACCTTGTATTGCAAGGTATTGAGTTAACAAAACGAAGCGGTAAATCAGATATCACTCTGAATTACCGCTCATCATTCACATATTTTAGTATGCTCTAGCCCAATATACTAGTTCTTTTGCTTCTTTACCACAACATACACAAGTGTCTGCTACTTTTTCTTCTTCAAAAGGTATACAGCGAGATGTTGCAGTTGTTTCTTCTTTGATGGATTCCTCACAACTCACATCTCCACACCACATCGCTTTAATAAATCCGCCTTTTTCGATTTTCTCTTTAAATTCATCCATATCTTTTGCAACAGTAGTCATCTCATCTCGATGATCTAACGCACGTTGATATAGATTCGATTGAACTTCATCGAGCAATTCAACTAAACGAGTCTCCACATCAGTTACTGGAACAAATTCTTTCTCTCCAGTATCACGTCGCACGAGGACAACTTGTTCTTTTTCAATGTCTTTTGGACCCATTTCTACACGAACAGGTATCCCTTTCATTTCATATTCATTGAACTTCCAACCTGGCATCTTATCACTACCGTCAATATCTACTCGAGCAACTTTCGCTAATTTATCCCGTAGTTCATAAGCTTTATCAAGTACGCCTTCTTTATGTTGAGCAATCGGAACAATCATCGCCTGCGTTGGTGCAATTTTCGGAGGAACAACAAGTCCACGATTATCTCCATGTACCATAATCAATGCGCCCATGATACGCGTCGATAATCCCCAAGATGTTTGATGAACAAATTGGCTCCTGCCATCTTTATCAAGATAATTAATATCAAATGCTTCTGCAAATCCAGTTCCAAAATGATGAGAAGTTCCTGATTGTAAAGCTTTACCATCATGCATCAATGCTTCAATCGTTAACGTGAATTTTGCACCTGCGAATTTTTCTTTATCTGTTTTTCGTCCTTTTAGTACTGGGACAGCTAGATACTCTTCCACAAGTTTTGCATAGGTTTCTAACATGCGATTTGTTTCTTCTGTTGCTTCTTCATCTGTAGCATGTGCAGTATGACCTTCTTGCCAATGGAATTCTGAAGAACGTAGAAACGGACGTGTTGTCTTCTCCCAACGAACAACATTTCCCCATTGATTATAAAGTTTTGGAAGGTCACGATAGGAATGAATGTTATTAGAATAGTAGTCACAGAAAAGCACTTCTGATGTTGGACGGACCGCAATACGTTCTGCTAATTCTTCTTCTCCACCATGAGTTACCCATGCAACTTCCGGAGCAAATCCTTCTACGTGATCTTTCTCCTTTTGAAGCAAACTCTCTGGTATAAATAAAGGAAAGGCTACATTTGTATGTCCAGTTTCTTTAAACATACGATCCAATTCATTTTTAATATTTTCCCAAATAGCATACCCATAAGGTTTAATAATCATTGTTCCTCTAACTTGACCATAGTCTACCAAGTCTGCTTGCTTCACAACATCGGTATACCATTGTGCAAAATCATCTTCCATCGCAGTAATTTTTTCCACGAACTGTTTATTTTTCTTTCCCACTTCTTACACCTCATTTTCATCTATTTAAATCAATTTCATAAAAAGTTATTTTGCATGAAATCTGAATGTTATACTGTTTGACTTCCGTTGCAGACAGTTGTTTTTTAGCAGGGACTGGTTTTAACTAACTTAAAAAGAAAAACACAATTTATGAGTGTATCTTCAGCCCGCGCTGTTCCTGCATGAGTCGCCGTCTTACATTCTAATCAAAGCCAAATATTTTCTATAATGCGAACTTTAATATATAGATATCATTAATTATTCCTTTATTAAATGTAAATTTGCAATTATGAAATTGACTCATTTAAAATGTATTTGAAAACACAAAAAATCCTCCATCCGTAAAAGGGACCGAGGTCTGGTGGTACCACCCTTGTTTGCATCCAGATTGGATACACACTTTATGTAGATAACGGATTTCACCGCGCACATCTTATAGCAAAGCCTTTCGATGGCGAACTCAGGAGGTAGGTTCCTAAAATTATCTATGGAAGATTCTCAGCATTCTCTCCCTCTCTGTGTTAGATAAACAAAAGTACTAGTCTCCGTCCACGTTTCATTTATGTTTTAAATATATAGTCAGACGCTATGAAAGTCAAGTGTGCGACTATCTTACCTCTGCACCAATCGACTGTTCAAAATGCCCAAGCGCCCATTCATGCCCCACTTGATTAAAACTAGCCACTGCGTCTTTATGAATTACAATTCGAAAGCCCTTATTATATGCATCTACAGCTGTATGCAAAACACATATGTCTGTGCAAACACCAACAAGATGGATTTCTTCAATTCCACGTTCTCTTAGCTTCAACTCTAAGTCTGTACCAGCAAAAGCACTATATCTCGTCTTATCAAAGTAATAGACATTTTCCTGTTCTTTTATACGTTGATATAGAGTTTCTAACTCTCCAAACAATTGCCTACCTTTTGTACCAACTATATTATGTGGAGGAAAAAGTTTTTGTTCGGGATGATGTTCATCATCGGGTTGATGTGCATCAATAGCAAACACTACATAATCACCTTGTTCAGCAAATGACTTTGTTATTTGTACAATTTTACTTTCAATGGCTTGTCCAGGTTTTCCAGTAGTAAGTGCACCATCTTCTGCTACAAAATCAATAGTGTAATCAATATTTATTAATGCTTTTTTTGTCATTTACTCTAAACTCCCTTTCTTAAAACAAGATTAAAATTAAGAACCAAATAATCATAATTAGCTGTAAGACAATCTTTGCAACTGAACCTCCCAGGAAACCAATAAGAGAACCAATTGCTGATCGAAATGCTTCTTTAAACGTTCGGTTTTGTATTTTCTCAACAATCAATACTACTAAGAACGGTATATAAATAATTCCAAATGGAGGGGTTATAAATGATCCAATTATGACCGCAACCGCAGCTGCACGTTCCCCTGTTTTACTGCCTCCAAAACGTCGTACAAAATAACTATTGGCGATAATATCGGCACTAAATAGTAAAACAGTAATAACTATCATTGCTATCCAAAATAACGTATTTAATTGATCTCCACTCAGAACAAATTGATAAAGTATAAAACCAATCCAGATTACTAGAACTGAAGGTATAATCGGAAAAATAATACCTATAAAACTAGCGATAAATAATAGTGCGATAATAATCCATATGATAATGTCAAACAAAGAAATACCTCCAATCACATCTTTAACTTGCTTTTTTTCCAAACATACTGGATAGTTTTGTTTCTTCTTTCCCTTTTATCCGCTTATAATTTTCAATATGTTTATAAATACCCAAAACAGATAACCCAATTACGATAAGAAATGGAGCTAAACCAAAGAAGTAATAGGTTGTTATGAGAAATGAGATATACATACACAAAACTCCGATTGCTAAATAATCCGTAGCGATAGTAAATATTATCAGTATTCCTATCCCAATTAATGCTATCCGCCAATCAATCGCTATTAAAGCTCCAACAAGAGATGCAGTTCCTTTCCCACCGCTAAAATGCATCGTTATCGGATAGTTATGTCCTATAATAACAAATAGTGCCGTTAAATAGATATAAATATGTTGTTCTTGAGTGGGTACTGCATTTTCCTGAAGTAATATTAACAGCAATAATATGGCGGCTGTTGCTTTAAATATATCAATAAATGCTACAATAATTCCATATTTCCAACCTAATAAAATGGTTGTATTCGAAGCGCCTGCATTTTTTACACCTGCTTCTTTAATATTAACACCTTTTAACTTACCTACGATCTGGGAACCATGTATACAACCAAATATATATCCTAGTAAACAAGCAACTACATAATACATTCTTCTCCCCCCTTTTAATCGTCGCCGCATTATGCAATTTTTCGCAAGTCACCATCTAATGAAATATATGCTCTCTATAGCAGAAACGAACAACTTAGATAAGTCTCACTTCCCCTTACGATTTTAAAACCCCTTCAAAAGAATGAAGTTTTACTTCATTATATGTTTACGCTTTCATATAATCAATCACCTTTATTTATAGGTGAGAGGGAAGTTAAAATGTAAATTGGAATGATTTCCATCAAATAGATAAATCATGACAATTTTTCTTCAATACGTATAATTAAATTTCCCTATATGACTATCCATGTTATTCTTTTAAAGACATTTATCTTGTCAAAAAAGGAGCAAAAAGCTTAATGAGAGGCTTAACACATTTTATAACTACTTGGATGCTCATTATCCTTTTTGTAGCTATTGTTTTTATGATTTATCAAGAAGCAAATCAGCCGGAAACTGTTTATGTTGGTGAAGAAGCAACTGAGGCTTCTGAATTACACCCCGTAGTGGAAAAAGCTAAAAATGATTTAATTGATCAAGCTTCGAAGATAGATATTGATGTCATGATAACTGATGATGTCCGCTCCAAAGAGAGACAGGATGAACTTTATGCAAGAGGACGATCCAAAGAAGGAACCATTGTAACACATGCACAAGGTGGAGAAAGCTATCATAATTATGGATTAGCAATTGATTATGCTATTAAAGACAATAATGGCAATGTGATTTGGGATATTCATTACGACGGCAATGATAATGGTGAATCCGATTGGTTTGAAGTCGCTGAGATTGCTAAAGATATCGGTTTTGAATGGGGAGGCGATTGGCAGCACTTTAAGGATTATCCTCACCTTCAAATGACATTCGGCTTAAGTATAAATGAGCTTCAAAAAGGCTATAGGCCTCCAGATAAATAAAGAACCATTCATGTATAACTGAACGTTTTTTAGTCGGTATCATGAATGGTTTTGTTTTTTATTGGTTATTCTTTTTTTCTCCGTCTTTTTCATTTTCTTCCTTATTTTTTTCCTCATCTGGAAGCGGATCAATCGTATGGTTATACCCATACCCTTTAGACAGCGTTAACAACGATAACCCGACTACCATTGCAACAACAACTACAGAAACAATTATGACAGTTATCATGGAACCAGACATACTATCCCTCGCTTTACATACTTGCTTCTTTTAGAGTATCGAATATCCAAATTTCTTTCAATCACAATATTTTGATTCTAACCACTCTTTTACAGCAAATTCCATGTATACCCAAGCATATATAATTATATAAAAGTATATCTTTGCATACGCCTGCTTATATTCTTGAAATATAAAAATATAAAGGTTAATTGTAAATTATCAGAATACACAGCATTTGAGAAGTTTTTCATATCTCTGTAACATGTTTAGTAACGAATGTTGGGCAAACACCACATTCTTTTTTTGAAACTATGATGCGGTGATATTTTACTAGAGATGATAGAATTCAGTCCGTATTCATAGTTATTTTTTCATAGAATTTATAAAATTACTAGGAGGTCAATAAAGTTGAAAAAAAAGTTAATAACGGTAGTCATACTTAGTGCAATACTAGTGTTCTTCTTAGCTGCCTGCGGTTCTGACAGCGGTAGTTTAGAAGACTTACAAGATGAAGGAACTGTGGAAGTTGGTTTCGCAAACGAATCTCCTTATGCTTATGAAAATGATAATGGTGAATTATCAGGGGCATCAGTTGATATTGCAAAAGCAGTCTTTGCAGAACTTGGTATCGATAATGTAGAAGGAAAGCTTTCCGAATGGGGAGAATTAATCCCAGGTGTTCAAGCTGGCCAATTTGATGTAATTACCGCTGGAATGGCAATTCAACCAGCTCGTTGTGAAAATGCATTGTTCAGTGAACCTACCATGCAGTATGGGGAAGGACTTGTTGTAGCTGCCGGAAACCCTCACGGTTTAGAAAGCTATCAAGACATTGCTGATAATCCCGATGTAACAGTTATCGTAATGGAGGGTGCAACTGAGATTGGTTACTTAGAAGAAGTTGGAGTGAACCCTGATCAGATCACTACTGCAGGTGATATTCCTGCAACATTCTCTGCGGTTCAATCAGGACGTGCTGATGCAACAACCGGAACAGAGATGACTGTTCGAGAAAATTTTGCTTCTGCTAATACAGAGGACCTAGAACTTGTAGAAACATTTGAGCAACCAGATATTCCTGGTGTTCCAAGCTATGGTGGAGCAGCATTCCATCCTGATAACGAAGAATTACGTGATGCTTATAATGAAAAATTAAAAGAACTAAAAGAAGATGGAACTGTGGCTGAATTGCTTGAAAAGAATGGCTTTCACCCTGAAAACAACTTTGTAGAAGATGGTTCTGTAACGACCGAACAGCTTTGTAATGGGGAAGTTTAATTTAATTTGATAGACTCCATAGGGTCCGTTTCCCTGCCCGAGGGAGCGTACCTTATTTTTTTGTTGTGAATACTAAAATGAGATAAGGAGTGAATCACCATTAGTGATACAATTGATATTATCAGTCAACTCTCCCGGGGGTTGGGAATAACTGTTTCCATACTAATTGCTTCAGCTATTTTAGCATACTTCATGGCTTTTTTCGCTGGGCTTTGTCGTCTTTCTAGCTCGAAAATTGTACGTGTTGCTACTGGATTTTATATTGAAATATTCCGTGGAACATCACTGATCGTTCAATTATTTTGGCTATATTATGCCATTCCAATCATTTTCGGAATTCAATTAGGAAATAACTGGGTAATAGGTGTGATTGCCATTGGTTTAAACTACGGGGCATATCTATCTGAAGTAGTACGCGGATCAATCGTTTCTGTAGATAAAGGACAAACAGAAGCTGCGGTTGCATTGAATATGTCGAAAAAACAACGTATGCGTCTCATTATCCTTCCACAAGCAATACGGATGATGTTACCAGAGTTTGGAAACTATACGATCCAAATGCTAAAAGGTACATCACTTGTATACTTAATTGGATTAACAGATATTCTTTATTATGGAAATATGATGCGCAATACGAATCTAGACCTTTCTCCGATTATCTATATATTAGTACTAGTTTTCTATTTCTTACTTGCATTGCCTTTAATTTGGTTTACAAGAAAAGCAGAAAACATATCGAAGAAAGGAGTTGCTAGTTAATGGGATTTAGTTTTGAAACTTTTATAGATGCCCTACCCTATGTTCTTGATGGAATTTGGGTAACAATTGGTTTAACATTTGCTAGTTTCGCCTTTGCACTCGTCTTTGGGTTTGTGTGGACATTCCTAAGACGTGTACCAAATAGACCATTTAACTTCATTGTCACTTGGATAATGGAATTTATACGTTCCACCCCTCCGATTGTACAGCTGTTCTTTATATTCTATGCTCTACCTACACTTCCTGTAATCGGTGTATCACTTCCACCATTTTTATGTGGTGTAATTGGATTAGGAGTTCATTTCAGTACGTATATCGGAGAAATCTATCGTTCTGGTATTGAAAGTGTTGATAAAGGCCAATGGGAAGCTTCAAAAGCTTTAAATTTCTCTACTTGGGATAAATGGAAGAAAATTGTTTTACCACAGGCAATACCACCCACCATTCCCATGTTGGGTAATTATTTTATAATTATGTTTAAAGAAGTGCCACTAGCTTCCACCATAACCGTAGCAGGAATTATGTCTATGGCAAGATCATATGGTTCAGAGCACTGGTCTTATGTAGAACCATTGACCATTGTAGGTATCATTTTCTTAGTATTGAGTCTACCTTCTGCTATGCTGATTAAGCGATTAGAGTTAAAATTTAATAGACGCTTCGATAAAAACCAAATTAAGAAAAAAGGAGCCTTAACGTAATGACAGAACCGATAGTAAAATTTCAAAATATCCATAAGTCCTTTGGTGATGTAGAGGTATTAAAGGGAATTAATTTAGATATTCATCCAGCTGAAAAGGTTGCTGTAATTGGTCCGAGTGGTTCTGGTAAAACGACTATTATTCGAATGCTTATGACATTAGAAGAGCCAACCGACGGTGACATTATCGTAGCAGGAAGGAATCTCTGGAAAATGGAGAAAAAAGGGAAAACAGTGCCTGCTAATGAGAATCACTTGCGTGAAATACGTGGAGATATCGGAATGGTATTTCAACATTTTAATTTGTTTCCACACATGACAATTTTAGAGAATTGCATGACTGCTCCTATAAATGTAAAAAAAGAACCGAAAGAAGAAGTTAAAAAACGTTCTATAGAAATGTTAGAACGTGTTGGTCTAGGAGATAAAGTAGATAACTACCCTAGCCAATTATCTGGTGGGCAAAAGCAGCGTGTTGCAATGGCCCGCGCACTGGTTATGCGCCCGAAAATTATGTTGTTTGATGAGGTTACTTCTGCACTTGATCCAGAGTTAGTTGGAGAAGTACTGAATGTTATACGTGACATTGCAAAAAACGATGATATGGCGATGATTCTTGTAACACATGAAATGGACTTTGCTCTAGATATAGCCGATAAAGTTCTATTCTTAGATGAAGGGATAATTGCCGAACAAGGTACAGCCAGTGAAGTGATTGAGCACTCTGAAAATGACAGACTTCAAGAATTCTTACATCGTTTTAGAGGCTAGATAGGTCGTTAAAATTTAGACATAAGACAAGACTTTACTACAAAAAAGTGCTAACCGTTAAAATAAACGGGTAGCACTTTAATTATTCTACTGGATCTTCTCCAATAATCCTTACTTCACGTTCAAGCTGAACATCAAACTTTTCTTTGACGGTTTTTTGCACGTGACGAATTAAATTAATATATTCTGTAGCACTGGCATTGTTTTTATTAACAATAAATCCAGCATGTTTTTTTGATACTTCTGCTCCACCAATTTGTGTTCCTTGTAGCTCACTATCTTGAATAAGTTTTCCTGCAAAATAACCCGGTGGCCGCTTAAAAACACTTCCACAAGATGGATATTCAAGTGGTTGTTTTGATTCTCTTTTAAACGTTAAATCATCCATGACTTCTCTAATATCAGTTGAATTAGCTTTATTTAATGCAAAGGTTGCTTCCAATACAATATATCCATTATCCGGAATATTACTAGTACGATAATCAAGGTCTAGCTCCGCTGCAGTCAATGTGCGAATATCCCCTTCTTTTGTCACTACGATCGTACTTTCTAAGACATCCTTTATCTCCCCACCATAGGCACCAGCATTCATATAGAGTGCTCCACCTACAGAACCGGGAATTCCACAAGCAAACTCTAACCCCGCAAGGCTCTCTGCTAATGCTGTCCTAGATGCATCAATAATACGCGCTCCACTCTGGGCCACTATCTTATCTTCTTCCCTCCAAATAGAGGAGAGTTTTTGTAAGTTCATTACAATACCACGTATTCCACCGTCTTTTACAATCAGATTCGATCCATTACCTAACATTGTAAAAGAAACTTTTTCTTTATTAGCTAACTTAATAATATCTTGTACTTCACTATACGTTTCAGGTGTAATATAGACATCTGCTTTCCCACCTAATTTCGTATAAGTATGATTTCTGATTAATTCATCGACCATCACATTTTCTTCAGAAGTAATACGTGATAGTTGATCATATAAATGATGGCTGACTTTCATATTTATCATTCCTTTAATCATTCAATTACGGTTTAACATGTGTCCATTTTAAATCTTATTCTATTGTAAGTTATTCATCTGATTCCTGCCACAAAAAAGAATGAATCAATTTGTCGACTTTCACACTCTCATGCAAACCGCTATGCCCTAGTTCTTGATTTTCAATAATCACTTCTTTAAAATTCTCCGGTGGTATAATACTTCGTAAAGTTCCTACACTTTGTGGCACGGCTACAGAATCCCCCGTACTTGCAATATTTAATACTTTTACATCGCTTGGAAATGTCATTGTCTGTAAGAGCTGAAGCGCATTTGATCCTGGTTTTAAGTCTTCTGCGGCCTCGTCATTATGAATTTGGAAATACTCCTCACTATATATACCATCAAAAGGACTACCAATGGTTATAAGCTTATCCACTTCCGGATATCCTTGTGATGCAAACTCCATCGTATACTTTAAAGCAATAATTCCACCCATTGAATGCCCCACTAAATTAACCCGATCTATATTATACGTTGACTGCATATGCAGTAGTACTGAAGAAATCCATTGCGCACTATCAGCAAAACTAGCCCGATTATCCTCTAATACTATTTGTACAAATGTAGGAGCATATCTTCCTTTATTTAAATTATAATCCAGTACTTGACCATCTTTCGTCACATAATAGACAAATCCCTTATTTCCCCAACCATATTTATTTTCGAACCGATCCAACATGAACCCAAAGGAGTGCTCTGTACCTTTGTATCCATGAATAAATACAGTTGGCTCTCCCTCGTAAATTTCAGAACGAGTATTACCTGGATATAAGAACATAAATATTGCCGCACCTATTAATATAACTATGCCGACTACTAAGCTGATGATTGACTTTTTACCCACGATTTATCTTCCTTTATAACTGTACCAACATTCACTTCGAATGTAATAGGTTTAATTTCTTCACGTTATTATACCATTCCTTCACAAACACAAACACCAATTCGATTATTTTCAATAAATCTTTTTTACATCTTCAATAGAAGTGAACTTTGGTTTCTGATTCTCATATGAAGTAATATGGGTAAAGCCAACTAATTGCAGTAGTTCC
Organism: Oceanobacillus kimchii X50; assembly: GCF_000340475.1. Classification (NCBI taxonomy): domain Bacteria; kingdom Bacillati; phylum Bacillota; class Bacilli; order Caryophanales; family Bacillaceae; genus Oceanobacillus; species Oceanobacillus kimchii. Next base: position 508,663 of record NZ_CM001792.1, on the reverse strand, counting down.
AATGAATCGTGGAAACTTTGTGAAATTTCGTTTGGGCGGTGAGCATCCGAACCAATTGTTAATATCTCCCCTCCCAATTGACGATACAGTTCTAATATTTCTTTACTTGGAAGTCCTGCCTCTAAACCATATTTAAATCCTGAAGTGTTTAATTCAATGCCTTTACCCTGATTAATTACAAGTTCCAATATAGATTCAAGAACGTCGAAGCATTCATCTTTACTTGACTGTTTCGTATATCGCCTCACTAAATCAACATGTCCCAACACTTGATATGAATCAAACTTCTTAATACATTCATATAACTCTTCATAATATTGGCGGTAAGCAGTCTCTACTGTTTTATTCTGAAAAAAATCACCAGAATGCAAGTCTGCTTCCATAGTTGCGTGCATAGAACAAATAACAAAGTCAGGCTGCAAAATGTTTACAAAATTCGCAGTCTCATTTAATACATGCGGTTGCACCCCAACTTCTACACCCTTTAAGATGGTTATTTGGCTTTGATATTTGCTTTGTAATTGTTCAATTTCCTTTGTATATCTATTCGGATCAAATGTAAAATCCCAATCTTTATCTGGATAATCTATATCTAAATGATCTGTGAAGCAAATTTCTTTAAGCCCTTTTTTTATAGCAGATTGCACCATTGCTTCCATTTCAAAATCGCCGTCCGCGGAAAAATTACTATGCATATGAAAATCGAACATTTTTAAACCCTCCATTGACATTTTTTCTGATTATTTATATAATACTATATAACTTTAATTAGATAAAGCGATAAAGCGATAAATTATTAAAGAAATAATTATTAAAGGGGTATATGATGAGAAATTACAATTTCCGTAATCGAACATCCTTTCCTGAAGGTTTTCTAGAAAAATCGAATGTAATTAAACAAATACAAAATCGTTTTTATACGTATGGATATGACCAAATCGAAACACCTCTTTTTGAAGATTATGATATGTATAGCAATGTACAAGGAACCGTTCATCAAGATGATATGGTAAAAGTGATTCATCCATCGGGTAAAGTACTTGTATTAAGACCGGATGTAACCATACCCATAACCCGACAATATGTAGAAGCAGATATGAATAATCACTATCACCGTTTTTCATATGTTCTCGATATATTTCGGTATAACGAAACTCAACAAGCATATCGCACACAAGCAGGCGTTGAATTCTTTGGAGATGAAAGCCCAGAAGCCGATGCTGAAGTTATCGCTCTTGCAATTGATAGTTTAAAAGATTTAAAGATTGCTCCTTTTAAATTAGAAATTGGCCATTCTGGTATCTATAAAGAATTACTTGCACAGGCAAATCTGAATTCTCATGAACAACAAACTTTGCATGCGTTAATTCAATCCAAAAACATGTCTGAAACATCAAGCTTTCTGGATCATTTATCCATCGATCAAGACTTAAAACAAAAAATAGAACTGATTCCAATGTTATATGGAGATCCATCGATAGTAATTGAAAGGGCTCAAGCGTTAGTAACCAATAAAAAAATGCAACAAGTTGTCGACACATTATTCAAAGTCTTTTCATTATTAAAAGACTATCAAATGAAAGAATATATTTCGTTTAATCTTGGCTTAATTAATAATATGAATTATTACTCTGGTATTATTTTTCAAGGTTTTACAGAACACATCGGTCAGCCTATTTTAATGGGGGGGCGTTATGATCATCTCAGTTTACAGTTTGAAAATGAAATACCAGCAGTAGGTTTTGCTTTTGAAGTCGATAAGTTATTAACTGTAATTACTCAAGGCGATGACCCATTAATTAAACAAGCAGATTTCCTTATTAAGTATCGAACTAATTGTCGACAAGATGCATTCTTACTAGCAAGAAAAATTCGTCAAGCAAATAAAAAAGTCATTATACAACCCACAGAAGTATCGTCCGAATTAAAAGCATTTAACATCATACAAGTAGACTCTGGTAGTTACCAATTTAAGAACTCAAAACAACAAACAACATTTTTATCCATTGATCAAATACTACAACATGTATTAAAAAAGGGGTGAATATGATGCAACCAGTTACTATAGCTCTTGCAAAAGGAAGACCAGCGAAACAAACCATTAAGTTACTCCAAAATGCTGGTTTAATATTCGAAGAACTTGATGCTTCATCAAGAAAACTTGTATTTTACAATGAAGATCAATCTGTACGGGTCATTTTTCTAAAAGGAATGGATGTACCTATTTATGTGGAAAAAGGTGCTGCTGATATTGGTATTGTCGGTAAAGATAATATCATCGAATCCCAAGCAGAAGTTTACGAGTTACTAGACCTAGGCATTGGTAAATGTAAATTCTCTATTGCAGCTAAGCAGGGTGTTTCTCTTTCTTCCGATAATGAAATCACTATTGCAACAAAATATCCAATTGTTGCTAAACGATACTTTGGTAGAAAAAATCAATCGATAGATATCGTTAAATTAAATGGATCTGTTGAACTTGCTCCCCTTATTGGATTGGCAGATTATATTGTAGATATTGTCGAAACAGGAAATACATTAAGAGAAAATGGTTTAGAAATTCTTGAAGATATCGAGACAATAAGTACAAAAGCTATCGTTAATAAAGCTAGTTTTGCAACACGTTCTACTGAAATTCAAAACATTATTAATCGATTAAGTACAGTAGTGGGGTGAAAAATATGAAAATACTTTCTTTACATCAATGGAAGCAGCAACAGGCTAAAAAAACGTCTAGTAGTCGAAACAAACAAGTCGATCAAGATGTCCTCCGCATTATTGAACAAGTACAAATACAGGGAGATGAAGCATTAAAGCAATATACACTTCAATTTGATCAAGTAAATCTAAATTCATTCGAGGTGACGAGTGATGAATGGGAAAAAGCGATCAAAAAAGTAAATTCAACATTATTAGATGCTTTAGAAATCGCAGCTCAAAATATCCAACGCTATCAATCTGAAATGATAGAATTCGACTGGTCAATTACTCCAGAGACAGGAGTAAAACTAGGTCAACAAGTAACTCCCCTTGATCGTGTTGGTATCTATATTCCTGGTGGAAAAGCAAGCTACCCTTCTACGGTACTAATGGATGCAATTCCAGCAAAAGTCGCCGGTGTTAAGGAAATTATCATTACCTCTCCACCTAATAAAAATGGCGAAATAGATCCAGTAGTCTTGGCAGCAGCAAAAATTGCGGGAGTTACCAAGGTTTATAAAGTTGGAGGAGCTCAAGCAATTGCAGCACTTACTTACGGAACCGAAACTATTCCTAGTGTCGATAAAATTGTAGGTCCAGGAAATATATATGTTACCCGGGCGAAGAAATGGGTATATGGAGATGTAGCGATTGATATGATAGCCGGTCCAAGTGAGATTTGTATTTTTGCAGATTCCAATGCTCCCGTTTCCTATGTTGCAGCAGATTTACTCTCACAAGCCGAACACGATGAAGAAGCAACTTCTATTTGCATTACAAATGATCGTTCCTATGCAAAATTATTGCAGGAGGAAGTAAATCGACAAATCCCTTTATTAGAACGAAAAGAAATCATTGATGCTTCTATATCTCAAAATGGAAAGATCATCATTTGTGAGAACAATAAAGAAGCAATCGACACTATTAACCAACTGGCACCAGAACATTTACAATTAATGACTACTGACCCAGAACAAATCAGCACAAAAATTAAACATGCTGGTGCAATATTTATTGGTAATTATTCAAGTGAGCCATTAGGCGATTATTTAGCTGGTCCTAGTCATACATTACCAACCAACGGCACAGCTAAATTTTCTTCTCCTCTTGGGGTCTACGATTTTATTAAAAAAACGAGTCTAATCCAATACTCTAAAAACAAGTTAGAAGAAGCTGCAGATACAATAATTACACTAGCCGAAGCTGAAGGATTAACAGCTCATGCAAATGCAATTCGTATTCGAAAGGAGAATAACCATGCGCAAAGCATCTTTAAGCAGAAAAACCAATGAGACATCCGTTAACTTATCTCTACAACTAGATGGCGAAGGAACTTCTACTATCCAAACAGGCATTGGTTTCTTAGATCATATGCTAACACTATTCGCAAAACACGGCGGTATAAATTTAGATATATCATGTAACGGAGATTTAGAAGTAGATCAACACCACACTGTGGAGGATATTGGGATTGTGCTCGGTCACACATTACGTGAAGCTTTAGGTAATAAAGAAGGAATCACCCGCTATGCCAATGTCATGAGCCCGATGGATGAAGCATTGTCTTCGATTGCATTAGATATAAGTGGACGTTCTTACCTCGTGTACAACGTGGAAGGATTAAAAGAAAAAGTAGGTACCTTTGATACAGAGTTAGTATTAGAATTTTTTCAAGCTTTTGCAAGCAACGCTCAAGTAACACTCCATATTAATCTATTATACGGAGTTAACTCTCATCATATTATTGAATCGATTTTTAAAGGATTTGGGCGCGTTATCCGCCAAGGTTGTTCCATCGATCCAAATCAAAAAGGAATACCTTCAACTAAAGGAAGTTTATAGGGAGGCTATAACATTGATTGCAATTATTGATTATGGAGCAGGAAATATAAAAAGTCTTCAATTTGCATTAGATAAATTAAATAAACGTTCCATTGTTACAACAGATGTAGCGGAAATCAAACAAGCAGACTCGATTATTTTACCCGGGGTCGGAGCATTCAAAGATGCAATGGAAGCAATACGTCAGCTTCATTTAGATACAGTTCTACAAGAAGAAGCGCAAAAAGGAAAACCAATATTAGGAATTTGTCTAGGTATGCAACTATTTTATGAACAAAGCCTTGAAAATGGTGATTGGGAAGGCCTAGGGTTGTTAAAAGGTTCCATTACACGAATCTCAAGTGAAGTTAAAGTACCACACATGGGTTGGAATACATTAGACATTCAACAAGCTTCCCCATTATTTGAATCAAAGCTAGAAAATCCCTATGTATATTTCGTCCACTCCTATGCCGTTTCTTCTTACGAGGAAAGTACATTACTTGCTAGTTCTCAATATGGACAGCTCATTCCAGCTATCGTTCAAAAAGGAAATATAACTGGTATGCAATTTCATCCGGAGAAAAGCGGAGAATTTGGAATTGAATTACTAAAAAGATATGAGGAGATGATTGTATGATTATCTTTCCAGCAATTGATGTTCGAAATGGTAAATGTGTTCGATTAAGGCAAGGCGACTATAATCAAGAAACAATCTATAGCAACTCACCTGTTAAAATGGCGAAAGAATGGGAAGCATCCGGTGCTGAATATTTACACGCTGTAGACTTAGATGGGGCAAAGTCAGGGGAATCAATTAACGTCAAAATTATCCAAGATGTGGCCCAAACGCTCTCTATTCCAATTCAAGTAGGAGGAGGCATTCGATCGCTCGAAGTCATTGACAAATATATTCAAGCAGGTGTGAGTCGAGTGATTCTTGGAACAGCAGCGATAACAGATTCTGCTTTTTTACAAACTGCCGTTGAAAGATACACTGAGCAAATTGCAGTATCGATTGATGCCAGAAAAGGCTTTATTGCTACGGATGGTTGGACAAAAAACAGTACGATTGAAGCAATTCCTTTTATCCAGCAATTAGAAACCATTGGAGTAAAAACAATTATCTACACGGATATCTTAAAAGACGGAATGATGAGCGGTCCTAACTTCCAAGAACTAGAAGCTGTACAACAAGCTACTACCATGAACATTATTGCTTCTGGAGGAGTTACTACAAAAGAAAATATTCAACAACTTGAAAGTATGAATCTCTACGGTGCAATTATCGGAAAAGCACTTTATGACGGTTCCATAAAATTACAAGACATATTGGAAGGTGAAATGGATGCTCGCTAAACGAATTATTCCTTGCCTTGATGTTGATAATGGACGGGTAGTAAAGGGGAAGAAATTTCAAAATATACAAGATGTTGCTGATCCGGTTGAATTAGCAAAACGCTATAACAATGAAGGTGCTGATGAACTTGTCTTCTATGATATTACAGCATCTAACGAACAACGGGGAATATTTTTAGACGTTGTTGAAAAAGTTGCAAAAGAAATCGCCATCCCTTTTATGGTAGGTGGGGGTATTCGTACTACCAAAGATATTCATCAAGTACTCCGTTCTGGAGCTGATAAAGTATCGATAAATAGTGCAGCTGTTCAACGTCCTGATCTTATTTTCGAATCAGCACAAAAATTCGGTAGTCAATGTACAGTCCTATCTATTGATGCAAAAGAGGTGGCATCTGGAAAATGGAATGTTTTTATCAATGGAGGTAGAAAAGATACCGGAATGGATGCTATTGAATGGGCTAAGAAAGGTGAAGCTTATGGTGTTGGTGAAATAGTTGTGAATGCTATGGATGCAGATGGAGAAAAAAATGGTTACAACCTTCCCTTAACGACAGCAATAGCAACAGCAGTAAATATACCAGTAATTGCAAGTGGCGGAGCTGGAAACATCGAACATTTCTCAGAAGTGCTTTCACAAGGAATAGATGCCGCTCTAGCAGCTTCTGTTTTTCACTATGGTGAAATTAAAATACCAGCACTGAAAACATATTTAAATGAACAGGAAATTCCAGTAAGGAGGAATACGAAATGACCAAAACGATCTCCATCGAGAAATTACAATTTGACGAGAATGGATTAATACCCGCAATTGTCCAAGAATATCGATCTGGACAGGTATTAACTTTAGCTTATATGAATAGCGATTCTATCACCAAAACAATCGAAACAAACGAAACGTGGTTTTATTCTAGAAAAAGACAAGAGCTTTGGAATAAAGGGGCTACCTCAGGAAATAAACAAACAGTAAAACAAATTTACTCTGATTGTGACGCAGATGCACTTCTTGTACTTGTAGAAGCACAAGGTCCAGCATGTCACACAGGCGAAGAAAGCTGTTTTTATGAAGATTTGTATATAAATAATGTTGCGTTGTTTCAAATTATCCCTCAAGTGACCTCTAAAATTAAGGAACGGCATGAACATCCGGTAGAAGGTGCATACACCTCTTATCTATTTGAAAAAGGGGTAGATAAAATCTTAAAAAAAATTGGGGAGGAAGCTGCGGAAGTTGTTATAGCTGCTAAAAACGAGGATAAGCAAGAATTAACAAGCGAGTTGTCAGATCTTTTATATCACTCACTAGTACTTATGGAACAACAAGGAGTCACTTTAGAAGATATTAAAAAAGAGCTATATAAACGTCATGTCGAGAAAGAAGGCCAACAACGTGAGTAAATTTTGGAGCTCTTTAGCTAGACAAGTGAATCCATACATTCCCGGAGAACAGTTAAATGATGAGACGATTATCAAATTAAATACAAATGAAAATCCATACCCACCGTCTAACCAAGTAATCCAAGCTATAGATAAAGAGTCTAAAAACTTGAGGTTGTACCCCTCCCCAACAATTGATGAATTAAGAAGCGAAATTGGAAATATGTATGGGCTAAGTCAAGATCATATATTTATTGGAAATGGATCTGATGAGGTACTTGCTTTTAGTTTCATGGCATTCTTTGAGCCAGGAAAAAGGATCAAATATCCAGAAATCACTTATAGTTTCTATCCAGTCTATGCAAAGTTATTTAATATATCTTTTGAGCAAATCCAGTTAAATGACGACTATACGATACCTGTGGAGCATTTTTATGATTCCGACGGTGGGTTGATATTTCCTAACCCTAATGCTCCAACTGGAATTTACTTAGAATTAGAAGAAATTAAGCGAATAATTGAAAATAACCCTAACCATGTGGTGATTATTGATGAAGCATATATCGATTTTGCAAAGGAGAGTGCAGTATCATTAATTGATACCTTTCCGAATTTACTTGTTATCCAAACCATGTCAAAGTCTCGTTCACTTGCAGGATTGCGTATTGGATTTGCCATCGGTAATCCTGAACTAATAAATGGATTAGAAAGAATAAAAAATTCATTTAATTCCTATACTGTTGATCGATTAGCTATTGCAGGTGCCATCGAAGCAATAAAAGATAATAAGTATTTTCAGCAAACTACTAGTAAGATTATTGAATCTAGATCTTATTTAAAAAAGCAATTAGAAGCAAGACATTTCGACATTCTCCCGTCACAAGCTAATTTCTTGCTTGTATCTCATAAAGAGGTAAACGCTGAAATATTATATCAAAAATTAAAGAAACAAGGGATCCTTGTACGGTATTTTCAAAAACCCGGTCTGGAAAATTTCTTGCGTATTTCAATTGGTACACCTGAACAAATAGATAAGCTTCTAAAGAAAATTGACCACATAATAAAACCATCGCCGTAATGTTAGCGATGGTTTTATTAGTAAAAAAGTGTTAGATGGGTGCTTCTGTCTTTATTCTTAAATCTTTTTATCAATCTCCGCAGATTCTTTAAGTTCTTCTACCTTTTGAGCATATTGTTGCTGTTGTTTTTGTTGTTCTATAGAAGCTCTTAGTTGATCTTCTACTTCAGAAAGTTCTTGAGCTTCTCCTTCACTTTGTTCTGTCATTTGATTGTAGAGTTCTTCTACTTCTTTGTCTGTCACTTCTACTTCAAATTCTTGTTCTACATATTCCATCGTTGTCAAATCATATCTTAGTTGATTCTTAAAGTTTTCTTCCGTCATGTTTAATTGCTCTAGCATCGTATTGAATTGTCCTTCATCTGCACTCTCTTTATATGCTTTCAATTCTTCTTCTAATTCTTCATCTGTTACTTCAATTCCTACATTATTCGCTTCTTGAAGCATTAATTCTTGTTCAACAAGAAAATCTACTGTTTGATCCTTTAATGCATCTAAATCACTTGTATCTTGTCCAGACTGATGCATCATTGATTTCACAAGAGAATATGCAGCGTTGTACGTAGTTCCATTAACTTCTGAACCATTTACGACTACAACAGATTCACCCTCATTAACAACTTCTTCATCTGAGATTTCTAAGGGCTCTTGTTGTTGCGCTTGATCCTCTTGATTTTCAGCTTGATTAGCTTGTTCATCACTTTCTGCTTCATCATCACTACATGCTACAAGGAACATGGTTAAACTTAATATTATCAATAGCGTCCATTTTTTCATCGCTACATCCCTCATTTCTTAAGTAAGTCTGGTTTCATTCAATCATACATCATTTCCATTATCAAATGTCAGAATTATCTGTAATAAATACAAATCGCCTTATAACGGGAAAAACAAGCATTTGGTT
>NZ_CM001792.1:196003-199117 GCF_000340475.1 Oceanobacillus kimchii X50 | reverse complement strand
ATGATCTTGCCAGTAATCAATGGTGAAATCAGCGACACTGACACCGTCATTTCCAGCATGAATCATTTGACCATTACCAATATAGATACCACTGTGTGAAGCTCCTTCAGTGTCATAGGTTCCTTCAAAGAATACAACGTCTCCAATTTCAGGAGAATCTACATGTACTCCATCATTTATCCACATCTCACTATGCGTACGAGAAATATCAATATCTACTTGATTGAATACATAGTTAATAAATCCACTACTATCCATTCCATCTGTAGTTGTTCCTCCCCATACATAAGGAGTACCTACAACGCTCTCTGCTGCAGCAACAATATCGGATTGGATGTCTCCAGACTCAGTTGTATTCTCATCTTCGTCTTTTTCTACAATATTTAATTCTCCATCAGAACCTTCATTTTCTACTGCCAACGCTTCTTCTGTATTTGGTCCTACAATACCATCCACTTGTAAATCTTGGTCTGCTTGATATTCTCTTACTGCTTCTTCAGTAATTGGACCAAAGATACCATCAATGTTATATGTATAATAACCTTGATCTTGTAATTCTTCTTGCAAGTTCTCCACTGCAGAGCTTACATCCCCGCGCTGAATGAGTCCTACACTCGTGGAAGTTTCTTCTTGCTCTGTTACGTTAGGAAGGTTACTTTCGCTAGCAGGTATATCTCCCTCTGAAGCTCCTGCTCCAGCATTAGCAAACACGCTTCCCGCAAAAATAGGTGTTAGGGCTAAAGAAGTAACAAATGCTGTAGAAAGCACGTATTTCTTAGCTGATAGATTGGACTTTGCCAACGTTATTCCTCCTTTGTTTCTCTACTATACTAGTTAAAATATGATGAATATCGATAAAATCCATCATATTTTATCACTGCACCTAATCTATCATATGAAAATCACAGTGTATTAACATTGAGTTTAAGGAGAAATAACAATTTATTTTAGTATTTTACAGCTCTTTTTTCTTTAATCAGGAAAATAATACCGGTAGATAGCTAGATTTTAAATATATGTTAAAAATATCCAATTAAAATTAAATTAAGAATCTCTTTATACCCCCAATAAATAAAAAAGGTCAAGAGACTTTATTTAAAATCTCTTGAACCTTCTCGTTAATCCATTGAAAGTATGTCTGAGGAGTTTCTTCGTTTGAAAGTTTGTATTTCCTTTTTAAATGAATGATTCTTTCAACACTTTCGTTAATATTCACTTCACTTATATCGCCATTTTCTACAGCTGCTTTCAATGCCTTATGAACAGAAGTCACCGCATTTGGATGATGTGCGATAAGTATCATATCACTGCCAGCTTTTACTGATTGGATAGCCGCTTCTTCTATTCTAAAGTTTTCCGTTATTGCTCCCATCGTTAAATCGTCTGAGATAACAACTCCATTAAAACCCATATCGTCTCTCAATAATCCAGTAATCATATTTTCAGACATAGATGCTGGGTATGTGGCATCCATTTGCGGCAATAAAATATGTGCAGTCATAACTACGTCAGCTCCATTGGAAATTGCTTTTTCGAAAGGAACCAGTTCAACTTCTAAAAGTTCCTTCAAGCTCTTGTCCACTTTTGGAAGCTCTAAATGTGAATCCTCACTTGTATCCCCATGTCCAGGAAAGTGTTTGACGACAGAGATAATTCCTTCACTCTGAATTCCTTTCATGGTTTGGATTCCCATATCACTCACTATGTCTGGATTGTCACCAAAGGAACGATCTCCAATAACAGGATTATCTGGGTTACTATTTACATCAAGCACTGGAGCAAAATCTAAGTTAAAACCTAACCCCTGCATCTGTTTTCCTAAAAGCGTACCAACTTCAAAAGCAAGTTCCTGATCTTGTTCTTTTCCTATAGACCCACTAGGAGGAAGGCTTGTAATCTCTTCTGGCATTCTTGTTACACTTCCACCTTCTTCATCAACCCCAAGAAGCAATGGATAGGGATTATTCTCATTCACTTTTTTCATGTCATTCATAAGATTTACAGTTTGCGTCTTACTTTCAATATTGTCTGCAAATAGAATGACTCCTCCAATATGATAATGTTCAATCATATCTTTTGTTTCATTATTTATTTCTGTTCCGTCAATTCCACCAACGATCATTTGGCCGATCTTTTCATCTAAACTCATCTCTTTTACCTTCGCGGATATTTCACGAATATTATCTGATGATCTGTATCTTTGTTTATCCTCTACATTTATTAAAAACATTAACGCTCCAACGATAAATATTGCAGTTATCGTAACGCTAATCCACTTCATCATGATGCTACCTCCGGGGTGTTAGATTAACTTTCATTCCTTCACTTTCCCCCATTCCCTCAGAAGTATTTATAATTTATAAAACTTGTCTTATATTACTTAATCAATCACATATCTGTCTTTACCAACTTGATATCCAATAATAATCAATAATACCGCTATTATAATCAATGTTAACAGTGGAAACGTCCAGCTTGCTGTAACATCATAAATAGAACCAATCGCAAACGGACCTATAGCAGCAAGTAAATAGCCGACAGATTGTGCCATTCCCGAAAGTTCCGTTGCTTGTTCCGCATCCTTAGACCGAAGCCCTAAGAAAGTCAAAGCCAAAGCAAATCCTCCACCTAATGCGATTCCAATAAAAATCAAACTGAATATTATTATTGCCCAAGAATCTCCCAATAACAATCCACCATATCCAATTAATGAGAAAACACCAATCGAACAAGCAATAAAGGATTGTTTTTGTAACTTACCAGCTAGGATAGGGATAGCAAAACTCGCTGGTAATCCGATAATTTGTGTAATGGAAAGGAGCCATCCAGCCGTCGCCATGCTCATACCAAAATTATGCAAAATTTCAGGAAGCCAAGAGATCGTAACGTAAAAAAGCGTTGATTGTAAGCCTAAAAAAGCAGCAACGATCCATGCCAGCGGTATCCGCCACATACGATTACCAGATAGAATTCCTTTTTTAGAAGGAGTAATGTTTTCTTCCTTCGTTGTGTCTTTTCTTATGATAATCATCCATATTACAGCCGCAAACACAGCAGGTATTGCCCAAATAAGTAATGAAATTTGCCAACCAAAGTTTAAATCTTTCGCAAGAG
>NZ_CM001792.1:186926-195395 GCF_000340475.1 Oceanobacillus kimchii X50 | reverse complement strand
ACAGAAATAGATCGAATTAAAATTCCAATCATAATTAATATAAGTCCATAGATTAATACTTTTTCTCTTGTAAATTTATGAGCAAAGTTTGGTACCATAGGTGAAATAACTGCAAATGCTATCAATGGCAAGCTCGTTAATAATCCTGCCGTCCCATTTGAAATATCAATATCTTCTCGAATAAAACTTATCAATGGACCTACTGATGTAATGGCCGGACGTAGATTAAATGCCACAACAATAATTCCTATAAATAAAAGTACAAATTGAAGCTGATTATTACTCTTTTGATTCTCTTGAGATTCTACCATGATGAACCTTCTTTCTAACGCAAAACATTATTCTTTAACAATTTAATATACGCTTCATTGAATAATATAGCAACCTCTCCAGGTGAATTTTTGACAATATAAAAAAGGCTAGTTATACCAGCCTAACTAATCGTAGGAATGTTAAAAACGTTTATATACTTACATCTACTTCTTCACTTAGCAAATCACTATACCATTGAACCGAACGTTGTAAATCACTCACATGAATAAAAATGGTATTGGTACGATTCTTAATAGGGTTACTCATTCTTTATCTCTCCTTCAAATAAACGTTTGATTAAAATTATGGTTGTAATATTCTGTCAATTATTATAACTTAATCCTTTTTGACAGTAGTAATCTTGTTTAAAAGGAGTAATATTTTTTACTTATTTGAAGCCCATATCATACTCCATTCGCTTTGCCGTATCTAACGCAACTGTACACCCAACAGCTTTCGAACGAAAAGAAATGACATGTTTATACCTTCTAAAATCCCATCAGATATAATTATCGGAAATACATACAAGTTACATATGAAAATAGTATTTATGTAGAATAAGAAGGCAGATGTTTACCTTCTCATTTATCTTCATAAAGCCTAACATTGGAAACATCATTTCTGTTAAAGTTGTGAGTTAATTCTTCTAGCTCACGTACTGCTTTTTCAAATTCACGTCTTGTAAGTTGCTTGGTGGCTAGTAATGAACATAACATCGCATATGCTATCGGTTTAGTATCAACAAGAATACTAATATCGACATCTGAATTTCCGCTTTCCCTAATCGTTGACTCGATAGCTTGTGTATCGTTTGAATAAGGTCTTCTTTTACCTTTGATATTATATAGATTATCTATATTCGCCATATTACAACCTCCTTTTCGCCAAAGTTATAGGGACAAAGTGGGATGGTTGGATATCCCACTTTGAAAACATTGTATTAAAATCTTTTTCTTTTTTTGCAACAATGATGATTATCTTTATGACGATCATCGTCGTCGTTATTATCTTGTTCGCCTGCTACATCACCATTATCGTTAAAGTTATCGTCGTCAGTATCTGCTTTAGACTTAGACTTAGAATCGGATTTTACATCTACATAAGAATTTCCACTGTTAACTACTTTTGCAATATTGATATTACGATTTTTGTTCTTTGATTTGTTGTCGTTATCGTTATCGTTGTCATTGTCAAGCTTTATATCAGAATCAAAATCAACATTTGATTTCGAATCTGCATCTGCCTGTGCACGCGCTTTTGAAAAACTGAATTCTTGATTCCCATCTTTATCATATTTTTTCCACATATTATTATTTCCCCCCTTTACTTTACATTGATAATCTATGCGTTTTTTCTTTTTGTGTGGGGGCGGATACTCTAAGGCAATTGCTTGTTTTTAATGTTTTTAGTATATCTATCACATTAGGAAGTATTTATTACATAAATTAACTTTACATAGGAAAAATAAGTTAGGAGGTGTTTTTTATGAATAAAAAGTCAAAGAAAGATCGTGCTAATATGAGCGATGAACAAGCAGTCAGAGGAAATCTTTCCAAACAATTTGATCATGAATTTGCCAATGAACCATTAACAGCCGAAGAAAAGTTTAACAATAAAAAAACAAAGAAAAGACAGTAATGGATATGGTATTAGCCCCTTGACTTAATTTCCATGGGGCTAATTTTTAAATAGAAATCATTTTTTTGATCTATGTATCCCGTGAAATAGTTTCTAAAAAACCACTAACCTCCCTTGGTGTGATTTCAAAATAATAATTTGTTTTGTATCTGATAGTTGTTTAAGACTCGCTAAATTTAATACTTCTTTTTATCGCTCGGAACAAACAAATATACCTTGATATATGTAGAAAAATAATGGTATCAGCAGCATGTAATCTGATTTCCATCGTACCACCGTAATTACCATCAATAATCCAAGATTCTCTTTCCACTAGTTCCTCCTGGTTAGGTTTCTCAAAAAGTGCATCAACGGGCGTAATACTTGCATCACCCTTCACCCAAGCATCTGTTTAGCCATGCACAAACTGTTCCCTTGTTTTTATGGGTGGTTCGACAATGAACATTGAACTTTCTGTTTCTTTTGAGGTAAAGGAAACGCAATGAGCTGAAAGCAAACCGATGTCGACTTTCATCTCCCAAGGGAATAAGCACGACTTGTCTGATGAGTAATATTCAATTTATAATTTATGCAACGCAAAAAACCAGCAGACTTAAAGACTGCTGGTTTTATTTTTTTATCTTTTTAAATTTCAGCCCCAAAATCACCTAAGCTTATAAAAGCGCTTTGATATCATTTTCTATTTTTGCTGGTTTATCTTTAGGAGCGAACCTCTTCACTACGTTACCATTTCGATCTACAAGAAACTTTGTAAAATTCCATTTCACGTTACTGCCTAACAATCCTTTTTGTTCCTCTGTTAAATACTTAAATAATGGAGCAGCATTAGGACCTTTTACAACAATCTTTTTAAACAATGGAAATGTAACACCAAAATTAATCTTACACGCTTCTTCCATATTGTCATCATCGACCGGTTCTTGTTCATTGAACTGATTACTTGGAAATCCAAGAACACGCAGTCCCTGATCTTGATATTTTTGGTGCAATTCTTCTAATCCTTCAAATTGATTCGCAAACCCGCATTTGGTTGCTGTATTAACAATTAATAAGACATTGTCACGATACTGAGATAATGAAATTTCTTCTCCATTACTTTTTTCAACTTGATACTTGTATATAGACATAATGTCATGCACCTCCTACTAATTAGAATAAAGTAACTTCACGAATTTATAAACTATCAAGCTTACATTCTCATAAGATGCAATAAGACAAATAATTACTTTTAACTATATCACAATAAACCTTAAGCTTTTACATGATACCGACCTTTTGGAATCACTAATGGAGTTTGTGAAATAGGATCTGGAATAACAATGCAATCTAAATCAAACACAGTTTTCACGAGCTCACTTGTTAGAACTTCCGTTGGTTTCCCTTCTTCTATAAGTTTGCCTTCTTTTATCGCAAAGATATGGTCTGCATACCGTGCTGATAAATTTATATCATGCAATACCATCACAATGGTTGTACCGTATTTTCGATTTAATTTCGTTAGTAAATCTAAAATCTCCACCTGATACGTGATATCTAAAAAGGTAGTTGGTTCATCTAGAAGTAAGATATCTGTTTGTTGCGCTAAAGACATGGCAATCCATACACGCTGTCTTTGACCACCTGAAAGCTCATCAATATGTCGATCGGCAAACTCAGTAATATTCATAATTTCCATTGCTTCACTAACCGCTTCATAATCTTTTTTTGTCCAGCCTTTTAGAAATGTTTGATGCGGAAACCTTCCTCTTCCCACCAAGTCTGCAACTGTTATTCCCTCAGGAACAATTGGTGACTGTGGTAATAATCCTAATACTTTAGCTACCTGTTTCGGGGGAATTTTTTGAATTGATTTTCCCCCTAAGATAACTTGACCAGAGGAAGGCTTGATAAGCCTTGCCATTGTCTTAAGCAGAGTAGATTTCCCACAACCGTTCGCTCCAATAATAATGCTGATTTTATTACTTGGAATGGAAATATCTACATCGTGTAAGATAGCTTTATTATCGTATCCAGCAGTAATTCCCTCTGTATGAAAATCATGTGTCGGTTTCATTATAAATCTCCCTTTCGATTCATTCGGATTAGCAAATAAATCAAGTATGGTGCTCCGATAATACCTGTGATTACACCTACAGGGTACCTAGCAGCGAATGCAAATTGTCCTACAAGATCTGATGCCAAAACTAAAATGATGCCAACAAGTCCTGCTGGAATAATACTGGAAAAACCTGCACCAACTAACCTTTTGGCAATAGGCCCAGACAGAAAAGCAATAAATGCGATAGGTCCTGTTGTAGCGGTAGCTAACGCAAGAATCAGTACGGAGGTAATAATTAGTATAACTCGCGTTTTATCCGTGTTGACTCCAAGTGAAATGGCAGTTTGCTCGCCAAGTTCTAGCATATCCAATCGCTTTCCAAGCGCTACGATAATTGGCGCGAAAATAATAACAGCAATGATAAGAGGATAAACATCCTCCATCTTAGCACCATTTAAACTACCATTAAGCCATCTCATTGCTGTAGGAATATCATTTTCCTGACCAATCATTAATAAGTAAGATATTACTGCATTTAGCATAGCCTGAATGCCAATTCCTACTAAGATTAATCTACCAATTGAAAAAGAAGTACCTCTTGCTAATAAAAAGATAACAATTACTGTAGCAAGTCCACCAATAATAGAAGCAATAGAAACAACTGTAGTACTTGCTTGAAGTACAATGATACAGAATACAGCCGCAGCGCTTGAACCAGCTGTTATTCCGATAACATTTGGATTTGCAAGTGGATTACGAAGCATCGTTTGAAATACATATCCAGCAACCCCAAAAGCAAAACCTGCAAAAACACCCGCTACCATTCTTGGAAGACGAATCGTTCCTACAGCAAATGAAGCACCTTGGACCTCCTCACCAAGCAATACACTTATGACATCCGAAATAGGATAGATTGTATTACCTAGCATAAGCATAGTACAACTTAGCACAAAAGCAGTGATTGCCAGTAAAGATGTTACAAGTAAACACCGACGACGTCTCTTTATTCTACCTATCATAATAAGATTCATTGATTTATTCATCATAAAGCACGCATTTTCGCTTTCATAGTTATTAAGATTAAAATAGGAGCTCCAATAAAGGCTGTAACCACACCAACTTCAAGTTCACCAGGACTTCCTATTATTCGACCGAATACATCGGATATCGTTAAAATAACAGCACCTGCTAGAGCGGATAAAGGGATAACATAACGTAAATCAGGCCCAATGACGAGGCGGATTACATGTGTTGCTAACAAACCGATAAAACCGATAGGACCTGCTAATGCTGTCGCTGCACCACACAATATTACGCCTCCAAAAGCCGCAATAAGTCTAAGTGTCCCTGTACGTACACCTAACCCTGTAGCTGCTTCATCACCCAATGCTAATGCATTTAGAGCTGGTGAAGTAGCAATCGCTATTATTATGCCCACTAGGAGGAAAGGAATAAACAGAGAGACAGAGTTCCAATCTCCAGCTCCTACACTACCTACCTGCCAAAATCTAAATTCATCCATAACGCTGGAACGAGGAATCATAACTGCCATTACGAGTGAAGATAACGCTGCACTCGTCGCTGCACCCGCTAAAACGAGTTTAAGGGGCGTGGCACTGCCACTCCCCATCGAACCAATTCCGAATACAAAGATGGCAGTTAAAATTGCTCCTACTAATGCAAACCAAATATAATGACTAGCACTACCAATATTAAAAAAGGCAATTCCACACACGACGAATAACGCTGCACCTGTGTTAACTCCTAATATACTAGGATCTGCAATTGGATTACGAGTAACTGATTGCATTAGTGCTCCAGAAACTCCAAGTGCAGCACCACACATTAAACTAAATACAGTTCTCGCAATTCTTTGGCGAACAACATTTGCTCCGTGGGTCTGTACTTCCGGATGGAACAAGCCATCCATTAAATCATTCCACCCAACAACACGAGACCCAAAAGCAAGCGAAGCTAATATACTTATACCAAGCAATACAATTGAAAGCAAAAGTACTTTTATTAAATTCTTCGGTAAATGCAACTGCTTATTTTCTGAAACGGATAGATTATTCATTTTATTCGACTTTATTAGCAGCTTCTGAGAGTAAAGTTAAGTATTCATCAATAGTGTATTGAATAGACAGTACGCTTGGAGTTCCTGATGCTGCAAGTGGCGTATTATCTCCAATAACTACGACAGAACCTCTTTCAATTGCTGGCACTTTCCCGAAAATTGGATCTGCTTGTAGCGCTTCAAGTGTATATTCATTACCATAGGTTACTAAAATATCAACATCATTAAGCATATCTGCATTTTCAGCACTTGGTTCTATATAGAAACTATCTGAATCCTGTATTTCATTTGTAATACTTTCAGGATATTCCATCCCTAGCTCAGAAAGGAATCCACCACGTGGATCTGCAGGTGTGTAGACAAAGAAACTAGATAAATCTTCCGCATTTACACTTAGAAAAGCAGCTGATTTTCCTTCAAGTTCAGGATATTCACTAACCTTTTCATCAATTTGGTTCTCTACATCTGCAATTAATTGTTCGCCTTCTTCTTTCATTCCCATAGCAGTAGAATTCATTTCTAACTGCTCTCTCCATGTAGTCAACCAAGGAGCATTTGGATAGGCAACAACCGGAGCAATTTGAGTTAATGTATCATAATCTTCTTGCGTTATACCTGAGTATGCTGCAAGAATAACGTCTGGATTACTATCAGCAATTGCTTCGAAATCTAAACCATCCGTATCTTGAAAAAGATTCGGGGCTTCTTCACCCAGTTCTTGTACTTTTTCTGCAGTCCAAGGTAACATTCCACTATCATCTTGAACACCATAGTTTGCAGCAGAAAATCCTGCTGGAACTACCCCAAGAGCTAAAGCGTCATCATGGTTTCCCCACTGAATCGTTGTAATTCTTTCTGGTTTACTTTCAATAACGGTCTCGCCTAAAGCATGTTCAATTGTGATTGGGTATTGATCTTCTGTTTCTGCTGAATCATTAGATTCTTCTTCTGTCTCATCTGTCTCCTCTGTTGAGGATTGGCCCGAACAACCTACTAATACTAAAGTAGCAATAATAGTAAACATTAATACTAGTAAAAATGGTTTCTTTTTAAGCATATGTAAACCCTTCCTATCTATNNTAATCATTATCAATTAATATACTTTAATACTATGTTATTGTCAATAAATCAAAATATAATATCTATTACTATTAACCTACCTTAGGAAATAGTAATTTAGGCATACAAGAACAAAGGCGCAAGCTCTATCTACAGTAAACAAATTTTACTAATACACCAAAAAAACTCCTTTAAAGTAATACAAAAGAATTACTCTAATAGAGTTTCTGCCAAATCTGTATATTTTTTTACCCATATTGAAAAAGAAAGCTCATCATCCCAAGTAACCATCTTCGTCGCTTTTGCATTTCCCCAATCAAGCACTCTTTGATGAAGCATATGCACTTTTAGACGTTTTTTTCCATTCTCTTTTCCAGCTAAACTGTTAAAATAAACATCTATTAAGTGCTTAGCTGGCACTAATTCATTTTTATCAATATAATATGTAATCATCTTTATCAAATCTGAAATAGGATCAGCAAAATAAGCATTTGTAAAATCAAATACGCCGCTTACCTCCCAACCGCTACGGTCCTTATTAATTAAGAAGTTTCCAGGTTTAAAATCTCCCATCACAAATGTTGGCGAGCAAAAATGATTAAAATCTTCCTTGGATTCAGTTAGTAAGGATCTTACCAATTCCATATCTTCATGCGTTATTTTCGAGAATCTCTTCGCATCTTCTAACCAGTACATTATTCTGCTAAATAGCCACTTCGTATAACTAACCTCAAAAGGTGCTATCTTCAAGCTTACAGTATCTAGTTCACCAAACGTATTCACCTTCCAATTATGCATTGAAGATAACGTTTGGCCAATTAACTCAGCTATTTTAAGTTTCTCCTCTACATGAAGGTTATCTTCTAATTCTTTTGAATTTAAATGCTTTCCTTCAAGGCGTTGGATAATGGCGTAATTCCATCCAAAGATGTCATTGGAATCATCAATTATATAGAGTTTTGGAACTTTCACATTTGTTCTATTATCTATATTATCAATAAAAAAATTCTCCTCGACCAGCTGACCGGGATAGAGAGGGTTGCCTTTTAATACAAAATTTCCTTTTGTTGATGTAACAAACATTGTTTGTCCCATAGCTCCATGTTCTGTTTTACTCGACGTTAGGAGTTTACCTAAATCATACTTATCAAGCATTGACTGTAACTGAGAGTTTGTTACTTCTCCTAATCTCTTTGAACCAAAAATTATTTTTGAAGTCATATAAAGTCCTCCACATGAAAAAGCATCTTTTAAATGATTCACTTATTCAAAATAGATTCACTTGAGTCAATCTCATACTAGATATTTTGTGAAATCCAAATGTTCGATGTTTTGATTTTCATTA
>NZ_CM001792.1:144007-186906 GCF_000340475.1 Oceanobacillus kimchii X50 | reverse complement strand
CATTCCAATCAAATTCAAGTTTTTGTCTTAACCTTAATATTTTATCCAAACACCACTAGAATTTCCTGTTTTCAAATAAAAATTACCAATTATAAAATTCATTCACTTATAAATTAATATCATATTCCATTCGTTTGGCTGTCTCTTTCGCAACTTCAATTCCATGTAACCTAGAAATCAAATGAAAAGACATATTAATTCCTGCTGAAATCCCTCCAGAAGTAATAATGGAACCCTCATCAATAAACTTAGTATCACGTTGGACTAATACAGATGAATATTCCTTCTCTAGTCTATCTAAATCCATCCAATGTGTAGTTGCTCTTTTCCCATCTAGAATTCCTGCTTTTGCAAGTAGCAGCGCACCAGTACAGACCGAAGTCATAAATTCTACTTTTGCTTGTTGATTTTTAATCCAATTAATTACGTTAGGATTGCTAATTTCAATTTCTTCAGCACCATATCCTCCAGGAATTATTACGATATCAAAGGAAGGATGATTGACAAAACTATAGTCTGGATAAACTTTCAAACCATTTCTTGCAGTAACTAGTTCTCCATTTTCTGAGATAGTACTCACATTGAACAACTTATCATTCGAATTATGTAATGTTGTAATAGAAAAAACTTCAAATGGTCCTGCAAAATCTAAAACTTCTACTTCATTAAATAATAATATACCAACTGTTCGCTGTGACATCTTATACCTCCCAAATTATTATGTATATTCAGCAAATTAAAAGTGTAAGTTAACGAACAGGTTATTTCATATATTCTTCCACTAATTGAAAGCATCTTTCCTCCGTTAAATTGTTTTGAACAGTTACATACTCCAACTGCTCCATAGTGCCATTTTCATATACTAGCGATGCTTCCTTCGCAGTATTATCCCTGTATTCTAACCACTCTCGTTGTTCTACTCTTAAAGCTTCCATTTCTTTTGTTGATAACTGAACTTCTAAAATACCGTAAATTTCATTTAATAAACCATCCCAAACATCGTATCTGTCACCTTCTACTTTTTTTAAAGCATAAGTAATATCATCTTCTGATTCTTTACGAATTTTATCTGTCTCTTTTTTGGTTTTATATAGTTTTTCAAGATATTCCTCTTTCAAACTTTGTATATTATTAGTAGAATTTCCAGTTTCCTCATCACTTTTCTCTTCAATTTTTCCAGCTGTATTAGGATTATTTTTCTGAACAATGGTATCTGAATCAGAAGTATCTCTATCTGTCTCCTCTTCCAATGCATCCGTTGGGGAAGACGTATGGTTTGAATCTGGAGAAGCTTGATTCGAGCTATGATTTTGTTCGGTATTATCTGTGCCGTTTGATTCTTCTGCAGAAGTATTACAACCTGCAGTTATTGCTATAGTAATCAACACTATTCCTAATAAGCTTGTATATTTTGAATTCATGACAACATATCCTTTCTCATTTTATCCATATTGATGAACTCACTCTGAATATTTGGTCAAATCTATATTGCATCTAACCACCAAATAATCTTGGGAAACAAAAATATAGAAAATCAACCATAATAGGGAAGCTATCCCTAAAATAAATCCTATATATTTACTTAATCTGTTCATCGTAGTTATTCCTACATAAAAAGATATGAAACAAATTAATAAGGGAAATACAAGTAGAACTATAAAATAGCAAACACCTCCAATATAAGTAAGACAGAAAAAAAGAACACCATTATAATATCTTGATGTCCCACTTCTTGTTTGTTAAATTTCATCTCTATTGAAAGTTGTGTTTAAATTCGATTACTTTAGCAGTTCTTTCTGCAATTGATTCTCCTAAAGTTTGCGAAACAAGATATAGAGCCATATTAATTCCTGAAGATACTCCTGCAGCTGTTATAATATTTTCATCATGAACAACTTTCTTATTAGCTGAAACTATAATATCAGGGTATCTTTCTTGTAATAACTTTAAAGCTAAATGGTGAGTGGTTGCTTCTTTATTGCTTAACAATCCTGTTTTACCTAATATAAATGCTCCCGTACATACAGAGCATATATATTCAATATTTTTTTGATTAATAATCCAATTAATTATATTTTTGTTTTTCACTGTAGATTCTACGGCTTTTAAAGGACCACCCGGGATTATTAAAATATTAGCTTGGGGCAATTATTAATACCGAATTGGGGCTCAATCTTTACTCCTGAGTGAGTATTTATGCTTTCTCCAGTTTCTGTTAGGGTCAATACATCGAATGGCCTAGTTGGTAAAAGTTTCTTTCTATATAGAGTCAAGGTTTGTTCAGCTTTTAAATTAGTCGTTAGTGACAATACTTCTGCCGGACCCGCAAAATCTAAAATATCTACATAATCATACAATAAAATACCTACTTTACGTTTCTTCATTTAGTAACTCCTTGGCATAAACTCTAATAAATATTTTAACACAAAACACAAAACATTAAATCAAATATAAATTTTAAAACAATTAATACTGTGATAATATTAGGTGAAAAGATCTACATAAGCGATGAAGGGTAGTGAAATTATCTTTAAAAACAAAAAGCAATTTCATATTACTTTGGTTATTTTTACTATCTACGTAGTGTTAAGTTTCCCTTTCTTTCATGAAAATTTTCCTGAGAGTAATGTCTTTATATTCAATATTGCTATCAATTCATGGGATGGTCTAAATTATCTTGGCATTATAGCTTTAATTTTACTGTTTACTAGTCTTACTCTAGCTGTAAAATCATTAAATCAATTTAAAAAACGTACTGTTTCTTATAGGGATATTATTAGCAACCTTCATTCCTCAATATCTTGCTGATGCATACCAAAAAACACTTGCTACAGGAGTATATGCGATATCTTATAAACAAGAGTTTAGTGAATGTGATATTCGAAAGAATGGAGATACTACCCTAGTGGCTGAATGTAACCTTATGTTAACCAATCATAGCAACAGCGATGTAGAATTATTACTTTCTTTTATTGATAAATACAATGATGAAGAACATGACATGATTAAAATCGTTAACAATGGTGCTCCATACAATCTAAAATTACATAAAAATGAAAGCAATCACGTAGAAATTTATTCAACAATTGACGCTTCCAGGTTAGAAGAAGCAATGGATACTGGGAATATGACAATGTTCAATATCAAGATTGAATCTGATGGTAAAGAAAGAAAGTTGTAAGAATTTAAGAGGTGAGTTTATTTTAAGGCCAATTACTGGAATTATCATACTGTGCTTATACTGTTTTCCTTTTGTTTATTTTTCTATGTACATAGATTTTGTGAATAATCTAATGTTTGGATACCTGATTATGATTGTTTCTACTGCTATTCTTGCTTTCATTAGCAAATTTTTTCGTAATTCATTTATTATCGTTTCCGGAAATATTCTATCTCTATTGTTTTCGTTATACTTTACTAGCCTGTTAGCCGATAACGATTATTGGACTGGCTATTTTAAGCCTTTTTGGCCATACCAGCTAGTAATTTTAGTAACTGTTTTAAATCTAATTCCACAGTTAATAGCGATAAAATTATCCTCTAACTTTAGGAAAAGGAGAGAGTAGTATTACCCTTATACAATTAATAGTAATCATTTTTCAATACAAACTTTATATACACTAAAATAAAGTGCTTAACTTCTAATATATCTGTCTGGAACGAAGACCAGGATAGTCTCTCATTCATAGCAAACTTATCATCTTTGTAAATTTCTTTTATATAGCTTTATCAGTAGGTCCCTTCAAACTGTTTATAAATGCATACATAAGTGTATCGCTTAAATCTGTATCAACATGATTTGTTGTTTCAGCATAAGCAGTTGTGTGAGAGCTAATAAACATAACGATTAACATACTTCAGAAAACCAATATCTTATTCTCCATTTCGCTTATCTGAAATATCCCATAGTAAGCCAACAATTATACCCAACAAAATTGATATACCATACTAATGTGTCGTATCCGTATTATTAAAAATGCTTAAACCAACATTCACTGTCCATCCCGCTATTCCACCAGCAACTACACTTACCAACGTCAGACCTTGATTTCTTTTTTCTGTCTTTTCCAATATTGAACACTCCTTCTATAAAACAACACCTCATTGAAATCCTTCTTTTTCTATCTTTTTAATACATCATCTATTCATTTGTTAGTGCTGGGAGTAAAGTAATTAAAAGGGTGTAGAGCAATAATTACCGGCATTCATATACACTCATTGACGATACATTAACTGAACTTCTTCAAGGTCACTTATAAAGAGGCTAATTTCCTCCTGGTTTAACCTTATAGGCAATTGATCATATAAAGTAATGATTTGACCACCCATGTCGCCCTCGTGTTTTTTCAAATAATCATAAAGACTTTTTAATTGGCTTTCTTTAATAGTCGATTCTGTAGTGAAATGTTTTACTCTCTGTATAGAGAATTCATTCATGACTTCATCAAATTGCCCAGAAATAATGTTTCCAGTCAGTAACATGTGATCACTCCTAAGAAAATAGCTTCTATTAGTTTAACCCAAAATGGTAAATCTATATTATAGGAATTAACCAACTGATAATTATACTTGCATTAATTAATAGCTAATGACAAAAATATACTATAAAATCTGTTAAAATAAAGACTAACAATATTTTTAAAAAATATGAGCAACAGAGCAAGAGAGGTTCAAAAAATGGATGAATGGTACAAACTTGATAATGCTGGAAAAATGTTTCATGCTGTATCTGAACAGTCAAATTCGTCCGTCTTTCGATTAGCTACGGTCATGAAAGAAACAATAGACCCAGACAAACTTCAGCTTGCATTAGACGACGTTATTTATCGTCTTCCGATGTTTGCAGTAAAGCTAAATAAAGGTGTATTCTGGGATTTCCTTGTGGAAAATAATGAGAAGCTTTTTGTTCAGCCGGAGAATCAATATCCATGTGCACCGATTGACCCAATCGAAACAAGTGGGTTTTTACTTCGTGTCACATATTATAAAAAAAGAATAGCAGTAGAGTTTTTTCATTCTGTCACAGACGGAACAGGAGCTTTAGAATTTGTGAATGCACTCATTTATTACTACCTTGTTCATGTAGGAAAAGATGTGAGCTATGAGAGTAGTCTAATTGATATCAATGACCGCCCAAGCTATTACGAACGTGACGACAGTTATCAAAACTACGTAACAAAAGAGAAACCAGAAAAACTTAAAGAGACTTCATCTTATCAAATCCGCGGAGGAGCGATCGATCAAACAGTTGTTATTCATGGAAAAATGAGCGCAGCAAGTATTCATCAGCTTGCAAAAAAACATGGAACAACAATTACTGCTTTTATTTCATCTCTCCTTATTGCATCAATTTATAAAGAAAGATTAAAATTCCGTGCTTACCAGGAAGAAATAAAGATTGCTATTCCAGTAAACCTACGAAAGTTCTTTCCTTCTAATACACTCCGTAATTTCTTTGGAGTTGTTCATGTTGGTATGGCGGTTAACGATCACACAACAATGGAAGAAATTATCTTAGAGGTTTCGAAGCAATTACGTGAGAAAGTCCAAAAGAAAACTTACAACATAGTATCAATGATCGAGTGAAATGGCAGACTAGACTCACAGCACGATTTATTCCGCTCCCGTTGAAGTACCACGCTATACGTTATGGGTACAAAAGTTTTAGTGAGCGTACAAAATCAATGACGATGACGAATGTTGGACGAGTCCAACTCCCTGAATCGATGCAATCCCATATCTCTCACATGGAATTGATTTTATATCCAACAAAGAAAAGCCCAATCAATAGCGCAATGATTGCATTTGATGACGAGCTTGTCATTAGTTTTTCACGTATTATAAAAGAAGCAGATATTATCCGTACTTTCTTTCGGGAACTTTCGCAAACATACAATATGGAAGTTGAGGTATACTCCAATGACAGTAGGTGAAAACAATGCAGCATTATTGCAGTAACTGCGATATCTATACCAAACAACAATACTGTCCGTTATGTAAGAATAAGCTTTCTGAAAAAGCAGGAGATAACGAATACTATCCTGTATATGAAACGAAGGTAAAAAGACGACGTTTTGCACAGCGTCTCGTATTGTTTATTGCTATCTTCGCAATCAGTACGAGCATACTAATTAATCTATTGATTAACTCGGAGAGATTGTGGTTCTTATATGTACTAGGACCTGCATTATATGGATTACTAACTATTAACCACACTATACTTTCTAGGGCTCATACCGGTTCTAAAGTGATACTTCAAGTCATTGCGCTATCCGTAACACTTTTCATCCTAGACGCAGCTTCCGGAAGTTCTAAATGGTCAATTCATTATGTAATACCATTTCTTGTTACAATCGCCACTTTATTTGTAACCATTATCGTATTACGAAAACCAATGAAATGGCGCGAATACATTGGATACTTGAGCACAATGGTTATACTCGGATTTCTACCTGTGCTCCTTTTCTTAAGTTCATGGTCTACTGTATTATGGCCAAGTGCTGCTACTGCTTTATATGCTTTGCTAACACTAATTGGGATGGTACTATTTTCTGAAAAAACCATGAAAAATGAAATTGTACGCCGTTTTCATTTTTAGATATTTATAATACAGTCGGAGTGAGCAAATGGCTATAGCTCACTCTATACTATTTTTTCAATATAAATTATTCTTTTAATACTATAATTCTATACTATGGAGATGTGTAAGGAGTCGGTAAACTTGAATAATAACAGACTAGCTATGGTTATTGCAGTAATCGGAAGTATCGCAATTCTAATAACGGGTTTCCTACTATTTAATCAAATACATAAAAACCATAAAGCAAATGAATTAATTATCGAGAAGTGCTTCGATAATTTTGATGAAGAAGGACAAGTGGTGATAAAAAAGGATGGATTTTGGTCTCCAGTTACATGTGAAAAGAATTAAGTATTTTTCCAACTTGTGATGCTCATTATGTTTTAGAACTCTATTTATCTATTAATATTTGTTTCATACTCTTAATTAGTCCCATATGCAGATTCTCATGATTCATATGAAAAACCACCATATCACCTAGTGTTTTCATGCCTAAAAATGACTCCTTCAATGGATCATTGAGATGTCCTGAACATGCTTGTTCAATCCTAAACGGCTGCTCTTCAAGGTGATTTATTAACTTATTCATTGATGGAGGTTGTTCTTTCCAATCACCTGGATTACTACCACTTGGGAAAAGTAAGTGATATGATAAAGGTATTTTCCTCTGTTCATTAACTGCGGGAAACATAGTATTATCCCAACCAACTAAAATATGTCCGGCGTTCCAACGTATACTGTTATTGTGTCCTTCTGGAATGATATCTACATAGGCTTCTGGGATAGTACGAAGAAATTCAACCGTCCAATCACGCCACAACTTCATTTGTTCAAATAGTTGTCCTTCTCTCATAAACAACTTCCTCCCTTTTTATTACTTTGTAGCTTTTAGCTATTATCAATATCTAGTTTTCACATTAAAACTATTTCATCTCTAATAGGAATTCCTTCATCATTTACAAAATTTTAAACTTTAATCCTTAATTCCATAATAAACTGCTCTCCGATGTCACCTATTTTTCTCCTTCCTGTATCAATAAACCCTACATGTTTATAAAGTTGTTGAGCAGGAAGATTTTTATGATTAACTGCTAAAACAATTTCATCACAGTTGGGAAAATTACTTAAGATAAAACGCTCCAATTCAAGCATTCCCATCTTTGCATAACCCTTGCCCTGATGTTTATGATTGATCGAAAATGAAGTTAATAACATCGATTTGGGGTTATTCGAATACGCTTGAACCCTTTCCGTACGATGTAATAAAAAGAATCCCACTGGAGTTCCGTGTTTCAAAATGACCACGCGATATTGGCCCTCAGTGACGATTAGTACTTTTTCCGGCAGAGCTGTAAAACGTTCTTGATCATCTGGTAAAGTAAAGCTTTTTAGTTCATCTTCAAACTCATCATTAAATAAATGTAATTCTACTGTATGCAATTGACTCTCCCCCTAGTTATAAGAATATTTTATCAAAAGAACATATATTCGTACACGTTTTCTTTTCTGATAGTTAAAAAAGCCGGATCACTCGATCCAGCTTCATAAATCATTATCCATCTATGCCATTTTTCTTATACGCGTATACAAAAACAATAGTAGAAACCAATAACCAACTAAAGAGAACAGCACTGTCTGTTACATTCCATTGGTATCCACTTTCAGTAAATATGCTATTCGAGTAATTTGTCAACACACCTGTATACGTGTAATTCAAAAATTGACCGAAATCTTCTTGTAAAAACTTCAATACCGGTACAGACGTCAAAATTAGTGTAATCGGCATACCAATTAGTGAGGCTTGCGTTTGATTTTTGGAGAAAATACCTACGACATACCCAATTAACAAACTAATGACACTAGCTACAGTTGAAATTACTAAATAACTTCCTAGTTGAATGTCAGCAAACGAGGCACCACTAACTGGAATCATCATTATATTCACAACGATCAAGATAATTAATGGAGGAATCAATGTTCCAATTAAATATTCTAATCCATTAACGGATGAAGTCATTAATACTCTCAGTGTATTCTTTTCTTTTTCTTCTGCTAATGGGCTACTGCTCATCGAAATACCTGCGATAGCAATATTAAAGATAAGCCCAAAACTTAACACAAACCCGCTTGTGGAAAAATTCATTCCCGCTTCATTCACATTTACGTCTGGCATGATTCTTTTCATAATAAACACAAAGCCTAATGCTAAGATTGGTGCAAGTATAACACTAGTATTACTTAGTAACGTCTGGAACTTCATTGCTATAATTGCTTTTATTTTCGTAAGGAAAACTTCATACTAGTTCCCTCCCCGTGACCTCTAAAAATACTTTTTCTAATGTTGGTTCACAAGAATGAATCGTTAATAGCTCATCATTCTCCATCCACTTATTTATCTGTTCTGTTGTCTCTTTAGAATGAGGTAACTCAAGTTCTTTTTCCCCCTTTAACAGAACCTGGTATCGTTTGTTTGTATTAAAACGTAAACATATCGCTTTCGGTGCCCCATGTTCTACGATTAAGCCATCATTTAATAATGCAATATGATCACAAAGTTTAGTGGCTTCATCCATATTGTGGGTGGTAAGAAAAATAGCCGTACCGCTCTTTTTTAATTCAAACAATAATTCATGCACCGCTTCTGCTGTGCTCGGATCGAGCCCACTCGTTGGCTCATCTAAAAATAATACTTTTGGTTTGTGTAATAAGGCTCTTGCCAGCACTAGTCGCTGAGACATCCCTTTCGATAAATTAGATGCAATCTTATCTTTATGCTCCAATAAGCCTACCCTTTCTAATAGAAAGTTTATACGCTCTTTCTTCACATTTAATATATTTGCGAATACTTTCAGGTTATTATAGACCGTCATTTTTTCGTACAGACCACTATTATCTGTAACAATACCAACTTGCTCGTAAATACTTTCATCAATCTGATTTACAGTTTTCCCTAATACTCTAGCTTGCCCTGATGTTTGTACCAATTGTCCAGTCAATATCTTAATAGTTGTTGTTTTTCCTGAACCAGAAGGACCAAGAAAGCCAAAGATTTCTCCAATATGAACGGAAAAATTAAGATCTTTTAAAGCAGATTCATTTTTGAACTTTTTAGATAGATGTTCAACGTGAATCACCATTTGCTTTTCCATTTTGTTTTTCTCTCCTTAAAATGAATTTGGAGGACTTAAAGATTTTCGATTATCGATATTACTTTAAGTTACCCGTCTGATTCTCAGTTTAGTAAACAAATATAGAAAAGTCGTAAAAACCCCTTGAAAAGTACTCTAAAAATCCCAATTGTAACAAAATAAGGCTGAAATGATCTCATTTCAACCTCAACTGTACGCTAAAATTCTATTAATTGCTTCATTTCTTCCAATCGATTTCTAGACAGAGGGAGCTTCGCACTTGGATTTCCTTTTAAGATTAAGGTATAACTATTTTTTGAGTAACTAATTAATTCCGACACACGTTGAAGATTAACTAAGTAAGAACGATGGCATCTAAAAAAGCCAAATTTGCTTAGCTTGTCTTCCAACTCATTCATCGTTAAATCTGCAGGGAAATATTCATCATCTATTCGGATATTGCTCACACTGTTAATGCTTTCAATAAAATCAATTTCATCCGGACTAAAAAAGATAGTTTTATCTTCTAATTTACAGGTAACTTTGAATACATTTTTAGGTTGGTTACTTTCACTCTCGTTGTTTTTCTGTGTATCCATATCCGTTTCTTCGGCTAAATCCGTTTTTTCTAATCCAGTTATTCGATGATAGCGATACACCTCATTACTTAAGAGAAGTAAGTCTTCCGTATAATTGGAAGTAAATAATGTGGCGATATTACTTGTACGCAGTTGTTTCAATGATTTCAGATAAAGTTCGATACCTTCATCTGTTAGATCATTAAAGGGATCCTCAATTAATATGACTTCTGGAGAAAATAAAAACATCCGATATAAACTAACCCTCTTCTTCTGATCCTTAGTCAATTTCTTAATTTTTGTTTGCCAAACGTCCGATAGAGAAAATGTTGCGATATATTCTTCTAAAGGAGCTTTAAAGTCTGCAATTTGTTTAAAAAACTTCAAGTAGCCCTGTACAGTTAAATCATCATATAAGCCATCACTTTTATTTTCTACATATAACGATTCAGTGGTCCGGCTAATTTTACCGCTGGAAGGATATTGTTTTCCAGAAATCAACTCAAATAACATTCTGCTTTCTTCACCAGACATTTTAATGCCAATTTGAGATGAATTTTTTATCGTTAGATTAATATTCTTTAAAACTGTCCGATTTCTGTCCTGTTTTAATACATTTTCTAATGTTATTAATGCCATGTAACACACTCTTTCATTCGAGTATTTAAACTTATTTGAAGTATATCGATAGCTTCAGCTATTAGCAACTATTCTTAACTTAAATCATCTGAAGCAATCAATCCGTTTAATTGAGAATTATTATCAATTATAGTATATTAATATAGTAAGGTAAGTAAAAATTAAGTAAGGGAGATACATCATGCAAATATATTGGACTAAAATAAATAAGATTATTGAAGAAACACCTGAGGTTAAAACGTATTTGCTCGACTGCCCGGAAGACTTCACATGGGAAGAAGGTGCTCATACCCACTTGGCATTAGAAGGTTTTAATGCGGAGGATAAACCAAACCGCAGCTTAATTCGCCACATGTCAATTTCCACTTTACCATATGAAAATTCAATCGGTATTACAACGCGCATCAGAGAGCAATGCTCTGAGTATAAAGCAATTTTAAGAAATCTTGAGGTGGGCAGTGAACTTGCAATATTTAAAACGCATTCGAATGTACCGCTAAAAAGAGAAGACAAAAACGTTTACTTACTATCATCAGGCGTAGGACTAGCAACATTCAGACCACTTGTACTTGATTATTTCGAACGAGCGGATAACGTCAATAAAATTCATTCCCTAAACATCGATTCTTCAAAAGATTTCTTATTCAAAAATGTTTTTGAATCTGCACCTGACAAAAAGTTCACATCACAGTTTGTCGATAATCGTAAAGACTACTATGAAGAAGTGAGAAATCTTGCTACAGACAAGGAGGGACTATTCTATATCGTCGGCAGTGACGAATTCCTTGTGCAAAACATAGAATTACTGCGCGAACAGGGGATCAACCTGGATCAGATTATGCTCGACAAGCATGAACAAACACTGTCTAAGTTTTTATCAATGGATGCACCAGTTTAAGAGATACAACATACTATGGTAATAAAAAGTTTTTTCTACTAACGGGAGCGATTGTGACATAGGCAAATCATAATCGCTCTTTTAAGAATGTACTACTTTAAGATTGGCTCTATTGTACATTTATTGTGATTTTCAAGGTTTAACGCCAGCTCTATTCACTACTTCACTTCATCATTCTTTTAACAATCTTTGAACAGCAATTTTATCCAACTTAATTGTTATGTATTCTTGCAATGAATAGGAAACTTATAACTGCTAACAGCCTCACTTTATCTTCTTCAGATAATGTATTGGACACTTCGACGATATCGTTGTCCACATCACGGAAAATTTTTGTATACTCATGTGGAAATCGTCCGTGGTAAAAATAAGCCCACTGTTCATTTTCGCAATTTAATGAAAAATTTCCGGATAATCCGGAAACAGTGACCGGTAATAGGAATTCATTATTTTCATCAAATAATTCTTCTTTAATATTAAGGAGACTTTTAAATTCCTCCTGTTTATAGTAACCCATTATATGATCATGCTGATCAAATATAGTTAACAGCGTTCTCTTAAAGCCTTTCTATTTAAATGTAAATAATGTATTTTCTTGATTATCTATAAATGCGTAAGTCAACGGGATGTGTACCACCAACGATGAATAAAAGAATCCAAAAGGATATACATACCAAGGTATGTTTATTGGTTCAAGGGAACCCACATAATTTCCATCCTTCTCAAAACACAATAACCTTGGAAAAAAAGCAGCATCTTTCTTCATAACAAGATGATCCAAATCAAATATTGAACTGGTGGATTTCGGTATGTCGACTGAAACTATTTTGTTATAATGTCTCCTATTCAAAACTGCAATTGTCACTAACATAACAACAGGAATAAGAAAAACAGCAAATTCACCCCAATCTGCTGTAGTTTTAGGCGGTTCAATATAAGCGTAACCAAGAATAACAATAGCTACCAAACCTAACAATGTGTAACTCATTGTGACTCTCCGTTTATACATCTCTGCAATCATAAAAATTCTCTTTACAATTGATTGATAAATTAATATTAGTCAACTACCGGAAATTATATCCAATATATAAGAGGGGTTCAAGACTTCAGCTAAATGTTCGTACAGTAATGCATGATTATGGACAAGAAGTTATTTTTTGATTTTTCATTTTATTTCCGAAATTGAGAATTTGTTTCTTGGATTAATAAGACGTGGAAAAATGCATGCTCTATGATTGGGATAAGAAAGTATGATGAAGGTCTACAAATTATATTGATCTGTTTTAATGAAGGGATGTAAAAAGTTTAATCAGCATGTGATTGATTTATCATCTTTGCCACACAAAGCAACAAAATGTATTCGCTTACAAAAATGAACTATTGACAAATCTTTAAGGTAATTTATTTAGGATTTCAAATAAAAATGGGGGGATTCATGATGAAGAGAGTCGTTATTAATTGGGTGGTTAGCAGTTTGATTATCGTTTTGTTTTTGGCAGGGTGTGGAGATGGTGAATCAGCTTCTGGTGAAGGCGATAATCAAGAATATACCATTAAATTCGCTCATGTTGTAAGCCCATCTACAGCGAAAGGAAAAGCAGCAGAGAAATTCGGTGAACTCATTGAAGAAAGAACAGATGGGAGAATTAAAGTAGAGATCTACCCGGATTCCCAACTCGGAAGTGATCGTGAAATAATAGAACAGATGCAGTCTGGTACTGTGCATATGAACGCTCCATTTACAGGAGTATTACCTACTTTTGTAAAAGAATTTGAAGTGTTCGATCTACCTTTTTTATTTGAGGACAGAGAGCATGCCTTTAAGGCTACTAATGGTGAACTAGGAGATATTCTAGGGGAGAAGTTAGAATCGCAAGGCATGCACCTATTAGGTTTCTGGGATGGAGGGTTTAAGCATCTGACGAATTCCGTACATCCAATTGAAACACCTAACGACATGAATGAGCTAAAAATGAGAGTATCGCAAAGTCCACTATTAATCTCGCAGTTTCAAGCTGTAAATACAGGTGGAGTGTCCATTGATTTTTCTGAGCTTTATACGGCTTTACAAACTGGTACAGTAGATGGTCAGGAAAATCCATTGTCAAATATCGTTAGTAAAAAGTTCTATGAAGTACAGGAATATCTTACACTGAGTAGTCATGGTTACATGGCATATCCACTTGTGATAAGCAATAGTTTCTATCAAGATCTGCCAGAGGATTTAAAAACTGCGGTTGATGAAGTTTCAATGGAAGTGACAGAATGGCAATGGGATGAAGCAAAAAGTGATGAAGAGGCTTATTTAAAAGAGTTAAACGAAACAGATATTAAGATCAATGAACTGAGTCCTGAGCAGAAGGAAGCTTTTAAAGAAGCAATGTCAACTGTATATGATGAATTTAATAAGATAGAAGATAGTGAGGAGTTATTTGATGCCATCAATCAATAATCATCATATTATAGAGCGGTTTAGGCCGTTCTCTCTTTTTTCTTTAATAGATTCTAAAGGAGCATTATTATGAAACTAAATAAATTATTAAATAATTTGGAAGAGTATTCGGCAGTGCTTTCCCTTCTCATTGCTTCTTTACTAGTCTTTCTTCAAGTTGTACTACGATATGTATTTAATATTTCTTTAGTCTGGTCAGAAGAGGTTTCAAGATATATTATCATTTGGTTTGTTTTAATAGGGAGCAGTATAGCAGTGAGAGAGAAGGCACATGCAACAGTAGATGCGGTGGTAACCTATCTGCCGTACATACTAAAGAGGGTATGTTCGGTCTTAGCAAGTTTTATAGGGATGACTTTCAGCGTTATTCTTATCTGGTCTGGATCCGTTACGGTTTCTAATGTTATCGAATTTGGAAATGTAACACCCGCTGTAGGTATTCCAATGTCCATACCATATTTAGCACTTCCTGTAGGCGGGTTGTTAATGTTCATTCGTTTTCTACAATTACTGATACAAGATGTTATCAATATGAGAAAGAATGATTCTAATAAAAAACCTCCCATTATAGAAGGGGGAATAAAGGAATGATTATTGTTATTTTCGTCCTTCTTTTGATTATTGGTGCACCGATTGCTGTAGCTATAGGTTTATCGAGTTTTATTGCCATGATGCAAGAAGGAGTTTCAATTGATGTATTCTCTAGAACCATTTTTGCTGGAATAGACTCGTTTACTCTAATGGCCATTCCTTTTTTTATCTTTGCTGGAGATTTAATGTTAGCTGGAGGCACATCGAAAAGATTAATAGATTTTGCTAAAAAGTTAGTCGGCTGGTCAACTGGTGGATTACCAATTGCAGGTGTTATGTCATCCATGCTATTTGCTGCACTTTCAGGATCAAGCCCGGCTACGGTAGCTGCGATCGGTGGAATAATGATTCCTTCATTAAATGACGCTGGCTATTCACGAAAATTTGCAATAGGCTTAATGACAACTGCTGGTACCTTAGGAATTATTATCCCACCAAGTATCACACTTTTAGTGTATGGTTCATCTGCTGAGGTGTCCATCAGTAATTTGTTTCTTGCTGGAATCGTTCCAGGAATTTTTATAGGATTAGTACTCATTATTGTCAGTTATATCATCTCGAAAAAGGAAGGTTTTAAGCCAGAAGGAAGGGCTAGTCTAGGAGCAGTTGGAAAATCATTTATGTCTGCTATATGGGGAATATTGCTTCCGGTTATTGTTTTAGGAGGCATCTATTTTGGAATCTTCACACCTACAGAAGCTGCTGCTGTTGCAATCGTTTATAGTCTAATTATTGGATTATTTGTTTATAAGGAGTTAACATTAAGAAGTTTAATTGATGTTACGAAGAAATCGGTTATTACCTCTTCTATGATCATGCTTGTTATTGCAGCCTCTAATGTGTTTAGTTGGTATTTGACCTTTGAACAAATACCTACTAATCTTGCATCTGTTTTGCTTAATTATGCGAATACAGAAGTAGCTTTCTTATTCCTGGTTATAGTTATTTTGTTACTAGTTGGAATGTTTATGGATACAAGTGCTGCGGTGTTAATATTCGTTCCATTATTTCTTCCAATGGTAAGTCAACTAGGTATTGATCCCATCCATTTTGGAATAATTATGATTGTCGCCCTATCTATTGGGATGATTACACCACCATTTGGTTTGAATTTATTTGTAGCTTCAGGGATAAGTAAAGTATCATTATTAGAAGTAATTAAAAGTACAGCGCCGTTTATTTTGGTTATGATATTTACCTTACTTATTATAACATTCGTTCCAGAACTTTCCCTATTTTTACTTGGGATTTTTGAATAATAGGCAAGCAACTATTTAAAAGAGAGAATATAAACTGAAAAGTACATATTTCGTCGATTAGACGAGATAGACTTTCATCTTTGATCTCTGTCTTAATACTAATTGCCACATGCGTACTCCTCTAACTCAGCATGTGGCAATTAAAAATGTACAATATTGATTCAACATTCCTATGTATCTTTTCATTCAGGGATTTTCTTTACTAGAAACACTGAATCATCCAAAACCGAAAACTTATTTTTCTGGTAAAAATGATATGCTGGAACTGTTTTTTCAGTAGATAATAATATGTGTTTAATATCTTTATCTCTTAGTATGTCATCCATTAAATCAAGAAAAGTACTGCCTTCACCTTGACCTTGTTTTCTTCTTGAAATGAAAAATTCTTTAATAAAATACTCTCGACCTTCCCACCAGTTAAAAACATAACCTAATGAGCAACCAATAAGCTCTTCTGTCTCATCATACATAGCTATCGAGAGCGAGTTATTATTCTCTGTCAGGTCTTTCATATATAAGTCTAATTGCTTTTCATCCCACTTATCAAACCAAGGTTCATTAGAAAATACGTCTAAAAATAATTTTTTCATTTTTCCATAATCACTTGCTCGTAATACACATGCCTTCATAATAATTACCCCCTACTAGAATTACATTTTTTTATTGTCTTCTCTAAATTCCAGTATTCAAAAACTTCTCTATAAGTTTACACTGATCTGGGCTCAAAATGAATAGATAGGTAATCTAATTGCTGTATCGACTTAAAAATGATGAATACACAATTAAACACATCCTCTACCTATAAAGGTTAGAGGACGTGTTGCAATGTTTTACTTAATGAAACAACTTGTAACTATTAAAAATTGAGATGAATTGTTCTTTTGAGAGTTTATTAAAGTTCGTGACATTGGCATGTTTCAAGACTTGTCTGAATTGATTTTTAGTAAAAAGAGTTTGGTATTCTCTGTTTACCCACCTATATACAAAGGTTTCGTACTTTTTAAAGTCTTTCTTTAAAATCAATGGTTCGTGTCGTTCAAGAAGGATTAGTACACATTCCACGCCTGGCTTAGGATGAAAATACGCTTTCGGTACTTTTTTAATGATAATTACATCCATTTCCACCATCAATAACAACCCTAAAGCCCGTTGCATGTTTTGCAATCTTTTCGCAAAACCTTTCTCAACGATAAGGTAGC
Organism: Oceanobacillus kimchii X50; assembly: GCF_000340475.1. NCBI lineage: Bacteria > Bacillati > Bacillota > Bacilli > Caryophanales > Bacillaceae > Oceanobacillus > Oceanobacillus kimchii. Next base: position 169,582 of record NZ_CM001792.1, on the reverse strand, counting down.
TATATTTTGCCTTACTTTCAAAAGTAATTTTTTTAACAATATCCGTACTTATATTAAATGGGATATTACCAAATATTGTATACTTTGTATTTTTAGGGAAGGCGTAATTTAAAATATTCGAATGGACCACCTTTATGTTTTCATAAGAACCCACTGCATTTTGAGTGATTCGGCATAAATCTTCATCGATTTCTATGCCAGTCACTGATCGACTCATTTTAACTAGTTCTTTTGTAAAATGCCCTTTTCCTAATCCGATTTCTATCACATTATCTTGTTTACAAATATTCGTACGACCTAATATTTCTCTTACATACTTTTTAGAAGTAATAAAATTTTGCGTGTCTTTTGGATTTTTTCTATTCATTATAACCTTCTCCTTGCTGGTTATAACAAACTGATCTTAAGAGTTCATTATAACCAATTATTTTTGATCTGGTTGATAACGAACTCTTTTAAAGACACATATAGAAAATATTCCCATACTTTATCTCCTTTCCATTCTTTTCATTATGAAAGAGATAAAGTAAACTCTACTACTGCTACGCTAGCACACATATTTAACCCTCCATATCTTGTTTAAACAAGTTAATTATATCATTCTCTACTTTTTTTAATTTCTTTTTGTACTTTTCGAAGTGCTTTTTTGGAACCACGTTCTAAATCATGTTCTATTTTTCGAGTCTTATGATCAACAAACAATGTCTCTAAATCATAGCCTTCTGGATATAATTCCTTCGCTGTTATATCTAAAGAAATTCGCTTCACATTTACATCAATAAATTCTCCTTTATAAAACACAACAACATTATAGAAATTATCCATTTCTTTATATACAATTCCAAAATCATCATGTTCTAATAACTTCACACGGTCACCTTTTCTGTAATCATACTTGTACTTAATACTTTTCTCTTTTATAATTTTAGGTTTCCGAATTTTACTTTCATCGACATGTTCTAATTGATAACCTTTGTTCTGCATATAATTACTCGCTCTTCGTAAAATATTCTCTGAAACATTCATTTTTCTAGAAATCCAAAGAGCGTTACTCTCTCCTGATTTTCCTATCACTAATTGATACATAGGTTCCAACGTATCATTATTAAATCGCATTGCTGCGTTCATAAAGTCCTCGTGTATTTCTGAAAATCGCTTAATTTCTCCGTAATGAGTTGTCGCTACGGTAATGCATCCCATGTAATAAAATTCCTCTAAAATCGAAATTGCAAGTGCTGATCCTTCATTCGGTTCTGTTCCACTTCCTATTTCATCAAATAATAAAAGGGTATTATTATTTGATAACCGCATTATCTCTGAAAGGTTTTTCATATGAGATGAAAATGTACTTAGCGCATTTTCTATACTTTGATTGTCTCCAATATCTGCAAAGATGTTTTCAAATACTGCTATTTCCGAATCCTTATTTGCGGCAATATGAAAGCCTGACATGGTTGCTAAAGTGAGCAATCCAATTGTCTTTAACACAATAGTTTTCCCGCCAGCATTAGGGCCAGTAATGATTAAACTACGGTAATTCTGCCCTATTTCAAAATTAAGTGGCACAGCTTCTCCTACTAAGAGCGGATGCTTACAATCAACTAATTTTATATAGCCATAATCGTTTAGTTTCGGTTCTAAACCGTCAATCTCCTTACTGAACTTGGCTTTTGCAAATACCATATCATATTGACTAATAAGCTCCATGTTTACCTTGATTTCATAAATATTTTCTAAAATCATTCCAGATAAGGTAGCTAGTATTTGATATTCTTCTATCGCCTCTTCCGCTTTTAAACTCGCAAGTTCTTCACCTAACTTTGTAACTGTATTTGGTTCTATAAACACGGTGGAGCCTTTAGAAGAAACATCAATTATGGTACCTGAAACTTGATTTTTATAAGATGCCTTAATAGGAATCGTATAACGATCATCTTTTTTACTAATAAAGGCCTCTTGAATATACTTCTTGTTTGTATCATTATTTAAAAATTTATTTAAGCGGTCTTTTATCTTTTCCTCCGCTATTTCAATTTTGCTTCGAATTCTTTTTAATTCTCTGCTTGCAGCTGAATTAACACTGTTCCCTTTGATTGAGAAATTAATTTCTTCTTCGATATGCTGGAATCCAGTCATTGAATTAGCATAAGATGCTAGTACTGGTGCAAAAAATTCTTTTTCCATCATAAACGTTTTAATTTTTCTACATCCTCTTAAAAAGTCTGAGACACTTATCAATTCACTTGGATCAAGAATTATATCTTTTTCAATATTTTGTATGGTGCTATCAATGTTAGATACTCCTAAAAATGGGATATGCCCTTTTGCATCTATGATTTTTCGCGCTTCTGTTGTTTCATTCAAACGATTTTTAACAACTTTTAGATTTGAACTCGGTTCTAATTTATCTAGTAATTGTTTACCTAATCCACTTACACAGTAAGATTTAATTATTTGTTTTAATTCATTGTATTGTAACTTCTCGAAAGTTGCATTATTCATTTTGTAATCTCCTCATTCTTTTTAGACTATGAATGAAGATACCTACGCTTAGATTTCAATGATATTGCAACTATAGGTTATTCACTTAAATAAACACAAAAAAACTGCGGGGATACCGCAGTTTTTATAACGTTTATAAGGCATGTGTAATCTGCATAATGAAATAAACTATAATAATATAGTTTCATCCCTAACCATTACACGCTTTATAAAGTGGTACTGTAGGTATCTTCATAGGATTTGGAATAAAGACATAACAAAATATAAGGACATTATGAAAATAATTCCCTTCTGCTATCGTGTTTATTCCATTAAATTTTACCTATTTAATACCTACCGCACTCACAAAAAGCACCTCTTCTTAATATATAGTCATTTTCATTGAAATCTAATTTTGTGTTTTTAATCATACTATGTCTTAATAAAAAAGTAAAGTGAAAATAAAATCTCTAACTTAGTTGATGTGTAATTTACACTCTAATTATAAAATATATTTGTTATTTACATAATCCGTAATCTAATTAGTAATTCCCCTCAACCAAGAACTTCAAATGTAAAGAATTAGGTCAAGTTTGTTAAGTGCTCACTCTCATCAAAAATTGGAAAAGATTTTACTTTGTCAATTCTTTTCCTAGAATTATGAACCAAAAAAGAACTTCCCTTTACTTAAGGAAAGCTGCAATTTTATTTATACATCATTTAATGACGAATGATACCTAAGAATTATTTCCTAATATATTCGCTCTATATCGTACCCTTTCTCTTTAAGAATGCTCGGCACACTTGGTTCAATTACAGTGTGCGCAGCACCAATAATTGCGAAATAGGTTTGACCACTATTACTTTGTAATAAATCATCAATCTTATTTGCCATATCTATATTACGATTGTCATTCATCTCTTGTTGAAATTCATCATCAGAACTCTCGAATCCGGTTGAAAGCGACTCTTTAACGCCTTCTTTACCTTCTTCCGTGTTGCTGTTAATCCAATGATATCCTAAGTTGTTTAATCCTTCCGCTTGTTCTTCGTACGTCTCAATAAATGTTTCAAGTCTATCTGTTTGCGTATCGAGACTAAAACCAGTTAGCATATCATATTGACTTTCAACCGTCTCTAACTCCATGATTTCTTTATTATCTTCTATGGCCTGTTGTAGAAAGTATAAATCAACTCCATACTCTGCAGACAAATCACTTTCTTCCTGAACAAATCCAGAGAGTAAGGTCTCTATATACCAAGGTTCGTACTTATTTAACGACTCCAATTCTACGCCATTTTTTTTAAAAATATCTGAAAGATGATTATATACATCTTCTGACAATACTTCATCAAGCGTTTTACCATCGTCAAATATAGCCATTTCATTTAATTCTTCTTCTGTTATATCTACTTCAAACATATTAATTTCCGGAAGAATGATATCAGAACTTGCATAGGCTTCTTCAATTTCATTAGAAAGTGGGTAGTAATCTACGTGACCTAAATGGATGCTACCATGGATGTATGCAGTGGTTTCTTCATGATCAATTTTCCATAAAAAACCTCCATCTCCATCATAGTTATAGGTAGTATCAGTTGTATTTTCTCCTGTTTCTTCGATCATTTTTTCATGTTCATTAGGGGATTCGTCATTAGTAACACACCCCGTTAGCACGATCATAAGAAATACAGAATATAGTAAGAATTTCATTTTAGGCATAGTATAAACCCTTCCTTTTTATATTAAATTCCTCTTCAAACTATTCTCTTTGTACTACGAGTTCAGTTTTCACCCCAGCCGGCTGTCTCCATGTCAATTAGCCAATGACTACGGAGCATGAGTGCTCTTTCTGTCGCAGCTATGGCCCCTGCGATACCAATCGCTACATTCATCCAAATAGATAATGTAAATGGAGACTGAAACGTACCAATATTTTCAGCAACCCATGGAATTTTAGAAATGGACTCGATAAGTTGAGGTAAACTTAGAGCGATTGACATTAATAGAATGACGATTGCTCCCCCTGCCATAAGAGAACTAACCATCGGGTAGCTTTTATGCAACCACATTCTTACCCCTCGAATCGATCGTTTATCCGGGGAAACAGAAAATGTTGCTTTTTTATCAGTTATATACTGAATACTATTAATCCCGCTTCCTCCGCTTTTCACCTCAATAATTCCATCTTTTATTGGAATAGTTGCTGGAAGTGTAGAGTAGGCAATATGTTTTCTATTGAGGTATAAATCAACACTAGAGTCTTCTGCAAAATACCTTGATTTGAGTGCATAGTAGGTTTTCTCATTATTTTCACTCGTGATCGTTATATGAAATAATGAATGAGTAAATATGTGCCATAATCGATAATTTTTTAAAAGATGTCCATCCCCTGCTTTTACTTTCTTCATACCTCTACGACGTTTACGCTGACGAACGGATTGGAACATGTGACATTTATTCTCCTTTCCTTAGGACCATTATTTCACCATCTTGAGAATATTCTCCATCACCTTTTCACTATAATCTTCAAGGTCGAGCTCAATTTCATATTGTGGCAACGATACCGACCCTGATATAGATCCCCGAATCATTGTTGCCATGACCTGAGAGTCAAAATCGCCAAACTCTTTCAATTCCTGTCCTTTATGAAGAATTTCTTTCAACAATTCATGCAATTCATCATCAGCGTCCGTTTTTACTAAATAATAAGGAATATTATCTGGTGTACGTGCATTGAAAACAATCTCAAGTAAAGCTGTTGTATTTGCCCTATAAATGACTTGATGTACTAAACTTGCTTCAATAAAAGCGAGTAACTTCTCCATATAAGTTTGCTTATTGTCTACTTTATCTTTAATAAAAGCTCGTTCTTCTTGAACCAGATAAGCTAAAGTATTATTCATTAAATCATCTTTACCTGAGAAGTGATAAGAAATTAGCCCTGTACTGACTTGTGCTTTTTTAGCAATTTTAGAGAGGCTTGTTTTGATGTAGCCTATCTCTGTTAAAACTTCTATGGCAGCCTTTATAATTTGTTCTTTTCTTGCATCGGCAATTAAATATTGTTTCGTATCCATATTACACCCTCCTTAATGTTGATTATACAATTAAAAAATTGAACGGTCAATCAAAATTATTGAAAATTCACCTAATAGTATTTTAATGTTTCCTAGAATCTTCAACTTATATCTAATCCACATTTGTGTGATCAAAAGGTGCTGGACATTTGTTTGTTGACAATAAAATTAAATTCATTAAAGGAACATAAGGGGCTTTTTTTCTATAAATCTAAATGTAGTTTAGAAATAAAGATTGATAAAAATTTTCTTTTTTGTTCATTTTTTAAAAGTTTGATCACTTTCTAATGTTGATCTTCAATAAGCGCCTGATTCAAGAAGAGGGATTTTTACTTAGTATTCCAGTGACTAAAAATTAAATCCCATTAACTGAAGAGTTTTCTTCACCTTACAGGTAAACGTAAATTTCTTTTAAAATTTTTTCATTCACCTATTGAACAACACGTAACGTGCTGATTTATACTAAAGAAAATAAAGATGAGGTGAAGTGATGTACACGATTGGAAAACTCTCGAAAAATACAGGAGTTACTGTGAGGACATTGGATTATTATGATGAAATTGGTTTGATTAAACCTTCATCAAAAACGGAGGGAGGGCACCGCTTATACAGTGAAGATGACGTTATGCGACTGGAACGAGTTTTAGCTTTAAAATATATGGGATTTTCTCTGGAGCAAATTAAAGATATCCTGGAAAATTCCACTTCGACCTGGCAAGAGTCGATCCAGCAGCAGCTGGAATTGGTTAAACGAGAACAGGAACGACTGCAGGTCCTGGAGCAAGCACTGCTCGGTGTTTCGTATTCCATTGAGATCGAGGGAGAAATTAACTGGAAAATTATTTTTAGTATTATTCAGTTGTATCAACAGGATCCAGAAGAAGCCTTACAGCAATATAAAGATTACTTGAATGACGATGAAATGAAAAAAATCATGGATATGAATGTGCAAAATATAAGTGAGGAAGACATAAGGAAATGGATGAAGGTCATTCATGATATCAAAAATAATCTTAACATTGACCCAGCTTCAGAAAAAGCACAACAGATGGTGGAAAGCTGGTTGAATCAAGCAAAGGAATTTTATGGAAATGATGAAAAATTACTTGGAGATATGTGGGAAGCACTGCAAAATTTAAAGGAAGGCATTGTTTTTTACCCAATGAACAAAAAAGTTATTCAATTCATTGAAAGTGTTTTTATTGCAAAGGAGGAATTAAAAGAATGATTCTCGATATAAAAGGTGTTACGAAGGTTTTTCATGGTAAAGGAGAATCCAAAAATGTTGCTAATGACAATATCACATTTACGATTAATAAAGGAGAAATATTTGGGCTTCTTGGACATAATGGTGCGGGAAAAACAACGTTGGTTAATCAAATATTAGGACTGTTAACACCTGATCATGGGGACATTCATTTACTGGGGAAATCAGTAACACAATCATCTGCTCATGCCAGATCCATTTGTTCCATACAGCCGCAATCCCAAGTGTCACTGGGCTTACTTACTCCAAAGCAGGCAGTGACGCTGATAGGGAAAATGCGGATGGGGAAAAAGTTTGAACCAAAGCGGGTCGAAGCGCTCTTTGAAGCATTGGATATGGGGGCTTGGGCGAATACAGAAGGCGAAAAACTGTCAGGTGGAGTGCGAAGGCTGACAGCGTTTTGTATGGCGGTGATCGCCCCAGGTGAGTTAGTTATTCTTGATGAGCCAACTAATGATGTTGATCCGGTTCGCAGAAGTTACCTTTGGCAGGTAATACGTGAATTGACGAAAAACGGGAGCGCCGTTATTTTAGTAACGCACAATGTTCTGGAAGCGGAAAAGGCAGTGGATCGGGTGGCTATTATGGATAAAGGAAAAATATTGACACAAGGGAATCCTTCAGAAGTAAAAAGTTTAGTAGAAGACCGGATGCGAATTGAACTTAGTCTGGAAAACGAATTTATAAATATTGAGGTTCCTGACTGGTCACTTTCCCCGCATCAGAACGGATCCCGTCTTATTTTCTCTTTAGACCCATCAAAAGTATCATCTACGATTGATTGGGCAAAGAATCTGACAGATAAAGGCCTTGTTATAGACTATTCCCTGTCTCCAACTACAATTGAGGATGTTTATATCGAACTAACTTCTAAAAGGGGGCAGCTTCGTAATGAATACGGTCAGCCATTATAAGTATGTTTTTCAAATGCAGCTTCTTAGAAATGCCGGTTTTTTATATTTATGACTTTATTACAAATACTGATATCCACTGGAATTGTTATAGGGTTTTCCTATCTTATACCAAACCCGGATACGGAAACGATTCTATTTTTAGCAACAGGAGCCCCGACGATTGTTTTGATTATTGCAGGAATGGTTATCCTGCCTCAACAAATTGGTACTGCAAAGACAGACGGATATATGGAGTACATGCGTACCTGGCCTGTTAGTCGCTCTGTTATCCTTGGGGCAGATACAACCATATGGTTATTGATTACCTTGCCGGGAATAATCGTTTCTTCTATTGTTGCACAACTCATGTTCACTCCGGGATATGATATCTCCTGGACGGTAGTCCCGGCATTACTAATGATTGCATTAACTTCAATTGGTGTTGGATATGGATTTTCCTATCTGTTGTCACCTACAGCATCGATGGGTATTTCCCAAATTGTTGTATTTGGAGCACTTATGTTTTCACCGGTAAATTTTCCAATGGAACGGCTACCTAACTGGCTTCAGTCACTTCATGAAGTGTTACCAATTTATTCGATGGCAGAAGTGATGCGCGCTTCACTGGCTGCTTCTACCTTTGATGCAACGATGGGAAATTATATTAATTTAATAGTATGGTGCATTTTAGGGTTCGGTGGAGCTATATTTATTTTGAATCGGAAGTAACGGTATGAAAATAAGGGGGAAAGGGACTTGTAGAGAAGTCCTTTTTCTATTTCTGTGTATTAGTATGTCTCTGTTACTTTCTTGGTTTCTCACCAAATCCCCCTCCATCCTTTCTCCTCCAACGGTCCACCTCTGAATATTCGGACAATGTTAAATAGATGTTCCCTGAACTGGAACAGAAATAAGAAAAACATGAGAAATGAGACTAAAAAATATCTTTACTCTCATTCTTCTATCCCGTTTTCTTACGAACTGTATAGAAACAATATGACAAACAACGGAACACGCAGAACCCTTATCAGACAATGAACTGGACAGATATTGAGCAAAAGAAAAGACTGGACCCGTATTGGTTCCAGCCTGGATTCGTATTGAGATTTTGATTTTGATTAACCTTAAATAATTGTCTGCCTATTCTTGTTTCCCTGCTCTTTCTTCCAATGTACCAACTATTTAGCAGTAGGTACGGAATTTTTAGCGTGAGGTAGAAGAAAAAGGCAGGGAGATATTTAAAAAATAAAAAGAGGATCTGCTATAAACAGACCCTCCTTTTATCTATTGTTCAAAAATATCTAATTCAGAGTTTCCAACCGAATATCGTATCAAAAAACGACATTGGTTTTATGAAACGAATACTATACGATGTTTATATAGTGTCCTGCCTATACATATTCGTGATATTCGTTTGGGTCCTGCCCTTCTACACGGCCGGCTTCTCCTTTATCCAATGAATCAATTGTTTCAATATCCTCAGGTGCTAATTCAAAGTTGGTACTATTGAAATTATCTTTTTGATGCACTGGATTACTTGATTTTGGTATAGAAAATACGTCGGCTTGATAATTCCAATTTAAAATAATCTGTGCCGGGGTTTTATCGTACTTATCCGCAATTTCTTTAATTGTGGAATTATTCAGCACGTCATTCAGATAACCTCGACCAAAAGGGCTCCAGGATTCAGTAAGAATGCCCCGTTTTTTATTTTCTTCCACCATACGGTTATTATTAAAATACGGATGACGCTCCACCTGGTTTGTAGCAGGGGTCACACCTGTTGCTTCGATAATGTCGTCCAGATGTTCTGGTTCAAAGTTTGAAACGCCAATGGTTCTGATTAACCCTTGTTTTTGAGCATCCACTAAAGCCTTCCAAGCTTCTACATACTTGCCGTCCTTAGGATTCGGCCAATGAATTAAATACTTGTCAAAATATCTTAATCCAGTGCGACGTAGAGATTCTTGAATAAAGATAAATGCCTTGTCATATTCATGGTAAGAACCGGGCAATTTCGTACTAATTAAAATTTCTTCTCTGGGCAGTGCGGACCGGCGCACAGCTTCACCGACAATCCCTTCATTATCATAGTTTGTTGAGGTATCGATTAAGCGATATCCTATATTTAAAGCGTTTAAAATTTCAAATGTGCCCTGATCTCCATTAATACCGATCGTGCCTAATCCCACAAAAGGAAGCTTTGCACCATCATTTAGAGTAAAACCGTTATTATTTAAAGTCAAAATCTCATCTCCTTTAAAAATTTTGCAATGTAAGTTGAGAATGGAAAAGAGATATTTCCATGATGTCCATAATTACAATACCCGAATTATAAAAATCCTACACCAACCGGAATTGATTGCTATGCCTTTGTTAATTTCTTGGTTTCTCACCAAATCCTCCTCAATCCCTTGTTTCCCAAGGCTTACACCCTCTTATATTGCCTTTTCCCTTCCCTCCATTATGTTATTAAGTTCTTCCCCAAAACGCTCATTTTCGCCGTCTTTTTCTACTCTGGGTTGTATCGAATATTCGGACAATGTTATTAAGTTGGTACCCAAAATGGAGAAAAGAATCCAGAAGAAAGATTGGAAATGTAGCAATTGTAGGATAGTGTTACATTTAGGAATCACACTGAATAGAGATTGGAAATCCTACGGATTTAGAAATTGAAAAGGCTATTGAAACCCTTATTGGACAAAGGATTGGTGGGTTATTGGAAACATAGAAAAAGACTGGACCACTATTGGATCCAGCCTGAAATTTTATTGAGATTAGATTGACTTAAAAATGACTGTCTTTCCCTTCTTATTTCCTCATATTCTTCCCTCTAATGTACCAACTATTTAACAGTAGGTACCGACTTTTTAGCGTGGGGAAGTGGAAAATAACAGTTATATAACAATTTGACAAATAAAGCCTCAATTACTCAACTGTCACCGATTTCGCCAAGTTTCTTGGCTTATCAACGTCACAGTCACGGTGAAGTGCAGCGTAGTATGCAAGTAATTGCATTGGGATAACACTTGCTAATGGTGTTAGTAGCTCATGCACGTGTGGGATTACAAATGCATCCTCATCTTGCTCTAGGCCTTTCATGCTTACGACCATTGCGTTTGCTCCACGGGCAACCACTTCTTGCACGTTTCCGCGAATAGAATAATTTACATTTTCTTGTGTCGTTAACGCAATAACTGGTGTTCCTTCTTCAATTAGCGCAATCGTACCATGTTTTAATTCCCCTCCAGCAAAACCTTCTGCTTGGATATAAGAGATCTCTTTTAGCTTTAATGCCGCTTCTTGAGCCACATGGTAGTCTGTGCTACGTCCGATAAAGAAAGCATTTCGTGTTGTTCCGAAATAATCTCTTGCTAGTTGCTCTAACTCTTCTTTTTGATCGGTTAATACTTCCATCGCATTTGCAACGATTGCAAGCTCTTGAAGTGGGTCAAAATCTAATTCAAGACCTTTCACTCTTGCTGTATCTACTGCTAATATAGCGAGTACTGCGATTTGCGCTGTATATGCTTTTGTTGAAGCAACAGCAATTTCAGGTCCTGCATGTAAATGCATAGTATAATTTGCTTCACGAGAAAGGGTAGAACCTGGCACATTTGTTAGTGTGAGTGCTGGGTGTCCTAATTCCTTGATTTTTACTAATACGGCACGACTATCTGCTGTTTCTCCACTTTGTGAAATAAATACAAATAATGGTTTTTCAGATAGTAACGGCATGTTATATGAGAATTCACTTGCTACATGAACTTCTACAGGAATATTCGCTAGTTTTTCAATAAATTCTTTACCAACTAATCCAGCATGGTAACTTGTTCCTGCTGCAATGATATAAATTCGATCTGCATCTTTCATAGCTGTACGAATATCTTGATCAAGTTTCAACTGACCGTTGTCATCTTGATACTCTTGGATGATTTTACGCATTACAATTGGTTGCTCATCGATTTCTTTCAGCATAAAGTGGGGGTAAGTTCCTTTTTCTGTATCACTTGCATCTATTTCAGCAGTAAAAGGCTTACGCTCTACCACTTGGCCATCAAGTGTTTGTACTTCTACATAGTTGCGGCTTACAAGTACGATTTCTTTATCAAAAATCTCCAAGTATTGGTCTGTTTCTTTTAATGTAGCCATTGCATCACTTGCTACAAGGTTGAACCCTTCTCCTAAACCAACCAATAATGGGCTTTTGTTTTTAGAAACGTATAGCGTCTCATTATCTTCCGCATCAATTAATCCAATTGCGTAAGAACCTTTAAGCAGGCTCATAGCTTCGCTAAAAGCTTTCTTTGTATCTTGATGTTTTTCATGAAGTTTTTCGATTAGCTGTACGATTACTTCTGTATCTGTTTCACTTACAAAAGATACATCTGTAAGGTACTCATTTTTAATATCGATATAATTTTCAATAACACCGTTATGAACAATAGTAAATCTTTCAGAAGCACTTTGATGTGGATGAGCGTTCATTACGCTTGGTACACCATGTGTTGCCCAACGTGTATGCCCGATTCCCATTGTAGAGTCTACTGTCGCATCTACATCCTCACGCAATGTGGCAATACGACCTTTTACTTTTGTTACATGAACGCCATTATCATTTAGCGTTGCAATTCCTGCAGAGTCATATCCGCGATATTCTAGCTTTTCTAATCCTGTTAGTAAAATTTCTTTTGTATCATTTTGTCCAATATAACCGACGATTCCGCACATGTCGATGTCCTCCTTGAATTTAAGGGGCAGACAAAAAGACCGACTTTAAGCGAGTGTTCAAAAAGGAGGGATTTTTTAAGATCCTTCTATGAACATCCTCTTCAAGCGAAGGGGCCTCTTGCCGCCCCTTTCCCGTATATTTTAATATTTGATAAGACATCTTTCTTTATCCTTTTGTGCAATAGGTCACCCTACTGTTTTAAAGATAAAGCTTCGACTGTGATGACAGCCGGGAGGCACCCGCCGAAAATTCGATAACCTCCACCTCGTCAACTATCCTTCCTATCCGTCCGAAGAATAGTCCTGGCGCTTGTGATTATAATTCCTAAAATTACGCTCTATAAGCTCCTTTCCTGTACTAGTTGCCCTTGCTTTCGGACTTTCATTACTTAGGAAAAACAAGAACTCTCTATATTCTAACGGAAAGATAGAAAATTGGTCAACTATTTTCTTGTTTTCCTGCAACCAGTTTATGAATTTATGTCGGAAAGGTTACGACACGTATCTTGAAATAGTTTAAATGAAGAAATCTCCCAAAAGGAAGTAATGAGGATATCTGGATTCAAGATATTTTTTGTGAATAGATAGGATGAAGAATCAAGTATTCATCAATTTAGCTTTTAAAAAATGTTCTATTACCTATTTTGTTTGATTTCAAAGGTCATTTTGGGTTTTAGAAGCGCTCTATTAACCAAAAAGCCCACGTTTCTTCGACTTTTTGGGTTTTAGAATTTCCTCATTAACAACACACTTCTAATTAACATCATACAGCCACATCGTTCCGCTTCAAACGACTCTAAGTATATACCATTGTATAAATTAAAAGTTGCAGCTATTAAAATGTGAGCTATTCCACGATTACTGTAGTACAAGTCATAAAACATCTCACATTTCTAGCTACAACTTATTCTTCTAATTTTATCCTTGATGCTTATCGAGAAAGTCGAGCATCCAGGTGTACACTTTTATTTCATTTTCCTTTTTCGAAAATCCATGCCCTTCATCTTCTAATACATAATATTCTACATCTCTACCTTTGGCTTTCAGCTTCTCTACGATTTGATCAGATTCCGCTTTGACCACACGCGGGTCTTTCGCACCTTGAATCACTAACATTGGTTTCGTCATTGTATCTAAATACGTATCTGGAGAATCTCGAATAAATCGTTCTTTATCACGCTCAGGGTCTCCTACCCATCGGTCCATAATCGGTTTCCATTCCTCTGGTACAGATTCTACAAATGAGAATAAGTTACTTGGTCCAAAAATATCAATAACTGCTTTAAAATATTCTGGATGTCTACCATGTAAAAGTAAAGCCATGTAACCACCATAACTTCCACCTACTAAGAATAGATGATCCGGATCACTAATACCTTGATCGAATAGCCATTTGATACCTTCTACATTGTCTAATCGTGGTCCATAGCCCCAATCTCGTTCTACCATTTTTACAAACTCTGAACCATATCCCGTGCTTCCACGGAAGTTTGGTGCGAAGATGTTATATCCGCGGTAGAGAATACTTTGGAACATCGCACGGAAAAATTTACGTTCAGATGCTTGAGGTCCACCATGTGGCCAAAATACTGTGTAACCATTAGCATTTTCTGATTTCGCTTTAAAAAATAATGCTTCTATTTCCATTCCATCAAATGAAGAATAAGTAATTACTTCAGGATCTACTAATTCCGCTTCATCCATCCCAAGCACTCGATTCGTTGTAAATTGCTCCCATTCTTCTCCATTACTTGAGACAAAGATATTCAACGGCAGTGTTGCTGTACGCCCTAAGACATACACATTACCGGATTTCATTACTTTCAATTGCTCCACGATATCAAAAGGCGTGTTTATTTCAACTAATTGCCTATCATCTAAGCCATAATGGTATAACTTATCTACAACACCTTTTTCAGAAACAATATACAATTTATTGGATTCTTTATGGTATTTCAATGTACTTAAGGATTCTTCTTCTAACGCCAATACTTTTTCAAACTTCTTCGATTTCAAATCAAATTTAGCTACATATTGATAATTACTATCGTAGTCCGTAAGAAAATACACCGTATGATCATCAGTAAATACCGGATCGAAGGAAACATGAACTTTTTCTGGATCTGGAGTTAAAAATACCGTTTCCTCTCCTATTTGAACAAACACATTGTTATACGTATTCGCAAACATACGAATATAGACAAATGCCTCTTCATTCTCTGAAACAGCAACTAAATTAGTTAAGCCTTTCTCGCCTTCATAAATCAATGTATCTGAATCATTCTCTAAATCTTTCACACGTGTATTAAAAAAAGACGGATTCTCCACAGAGGTATTATAATAAATGCGTTTTCCATCTTCACTTAGGTGACTAAACAAATATTTATCGTCCGGATTTCCTGTAATCAATGGCTTTGGAATCCCACCTTCATAGGGGAGTGCATAAATTTGATAATTTTCATCACCATCACTATCAAAATCTGTTAAGACAAATCTGCCCTCTGGGTCAAAAGCTGTAAAATTAGAAGACTCTCCTTTTTGTGCGAACTGATAAGGGAATTTACTCCCTTCCTTTAAATCCATTGCCCATAAATTCATTGTTCCGTTTATGTTTGTTCCAAAGACTAACTTATTTTCGTCTTTACTTACATTAAAATGGCTAATGGTATATGTGCGAAAAAACTGTTCTACCGTTGGTTTTGGAAATTCAATCATCTCCACGACACCCCTTATTTATCTGATTATTTTTATACTTCTAATTTTATCACGAAGGGTGTTCTTCGTAACAGTCTAAAGGTGCTTTTCTACTCCGTCTACAGTAGGAGACTTTTTCGCATACAAAAAGACAGCGAACCATTCCGCTGTCTTTTTCCTCTATGCTCCTAAGTGCTGTTCAATTACCGAAACAATACGGTCAGCATATTGTTCACATTCTTCTTTTGTTTTGGCTTCAACCATTACTCTTACTAATGGTTCTGTACCAGAAGGTCTTACTAACACGCGACCATCTTCACCAAGTTCTTTTTCTACTGCGTCTACTTCATCTAATAAAACCGAGCTACTTAAGGCTTGATTTTTATCCATTACACGAACATTCTTTAATACTTGAGGGAAAACAACCATTTCGTCAGCAAGTTCGGATAAAGGCTTTCCTGTTTCGCGCATCACATTGACAAGCTGAATGGCCGATAACATACCGTCGCCAGTAGTAATATAGTCTAGGAAAATTATATGACCAGATTGTTCACCGCCCAAGTTATATCCGTTTTGGCGCATTTCTTCCATTACGTATCTGTCACCGACAGAAGTTTTATTACTATTTAGACCGACATTTTCTAATGCTTTGTAAAAACCAAGGTTACTCATTACTGTAGATACAACTGTATCCTTACGTAGCATCCCTATCTCATGCATATACTTAGCACAGATATACATAATTTTATCGCCATCAACTAAATTACCCTTTTCATCAACTGCGATAAGACGATCTCCATCTCCATCAAAAGCAAGACCAATATCTGCATTTTTTTCTAAAACGAATTCTTGTAGTTTCTCTGGATGCGTAGATCCATAACCATCATTTATATTTAATCCATCTGGAGATGAACCAATCGAGTAAATATCTGCTTCTAGGTCAGCAAAAAGATGCGTTGCTAGACTAGACGTTGCTCCATGAGCACAATCAATCGCAATATGAATTCCCTCGAAGTCATTATCAATCGTATCTTTCAGATAAGATAAATACTTCTGACCACCTTCAAAGTAATCATTGACAACCCCGATATCTGCTCCTGTAGGTCGAGGTAAATTGTCCTCACCTTCCATTAGCGACTCAATTTCATTTTCTTGTGCGTCTGTTAATTTAAAGCCATCTGGACCAAAGAATTTAATCCCATTATCTTCTACTGGATTATGAGAAGCAGAAATCATTACACCCGCTTGAGCACTAGTTGCCTTCGTCAAATACGCAACACCTGGAGTAGAAATAACTCCTAATCGCATTACCTCCGCACCAATGGATAACAGACCAGCTAAAAGAGCGCCTTCTAGCATATGTCCAGAAACACGTGTGTCTCGTCCAATTAATATACGGGGTCTTTCACTATTTTTGGTAAGTACGTATCCACCAAAACGTCCAAGCTTGAATGCAAGTTCAGGTGTGAGACCTTCGTTTGCTACTCCTCTCACGCCATCTGTTCCAAAAAATTTACCCATTAAATACCTCTCCTTTAGTTACCAATACATACATTAGTTAGTCTTGATCTTGAGCTTGATCTTGAGCTTGTTCTTCGTCTTGCTCAGGTTGTTCAGATTGATTAGCTTGTTCAGGGCCACTAATCTCTACACTTACCTCTTCAACTTCAGTGGAGACATTAATTCCATCATTAGGAGCCTCAATCGTTATAGGCAATTGATGTGCACCTGGATTTAGATCTGTCAATTCAATAAATGCCCGAAAATCCTCTATTGATAACTCATTTATAATTGCCGCATCACCAGATGTAGTTATATTTAATTCCCCTGAGGAAGGATCGAGGAAATTAAAAGCCAATCCACTGCTGAGACCTTCATCCTCTATCGGAATATTTTCAAATACTCTCGACGTTTCAACATCGACAGTTACTTCCACCATTTCCATCTCTGGAGCATAAACTCCTTCTGGTAATTGTAATGGTACTTCTATGGTACCGGATTCGTTTATTTCTGATAAGTCGACTTCTTCCGTAGTTATTTCAGAAATTTCTTCTAGACGATTACTTGTTGAATAAATTTCGACTTCTTCTACATTAGCAGAAATTGAATTTAATGAATATCCTTCTGGTAATTCTCCAGTTGTTGCAACAGATAATGGTACCGACTTACTCGGATTATTAACATCTACGGAGACTTGAACATTCTCTGGATCTAGACGGACATCAAGCTCGTTTCCTTGTAAATCATATACATTTACCGGAAGCTCTCGACTATTAATGGAACCATCCACACCTTCGAGATTAACATAAACTTTGACAGTACCAATCGCATCAATCACACTTCGAGAACTCGTAATTGTAACAGTAGAAGGTTCTATCCTCGCATCGGTCATTTCAAAACCATTCGCCATTTTATCTTCATTAATAAAATCTGCAACTACCGTAAATTCTTCTGAGGCTCGTTCTTCTATCGTGACCTCAATCGTTTTCGGTTCAATATACACTTTCACATCATTTTTATTAATGGTATGCTCTAGTTCAACAACATGGGTTCCTTCTCCTAATCCTTCAAGGTCTACAAACACCTCAAAGTTACGCTGAAGAACTAACGGCGTAACGCTGCCGGAAGTACCTTGCAAACTAACTTGAACACTCTCAGGAACACCACTAACTACATACTGTTCTCGGTCAATTTCGATTTCTACCGGCACATCACTTAATAATTCCGATTGTTCCCCAAGACCAGAGTATGTTGAATCTGTATTTCCTGGATCATTATTATCAGAAACATTTACAAATGCGTATAAGAATATCGCAAAAGCTAATGAAAACAAGCGGACAAACCATTTACTACGAAACCAATTATCCATCTTTATCGGTCCTCCGTTTCCACGATTTCTTTTCAGAGGATTTAGGAGCTATCGACATATGTGTAGCCAACATATCTCCTAACTTTTCTTGATCAACTTCTCGATGTAGCTCCCCGTTCTTCGTGAACGAAATTGCCCCTGTTTCCTCTGAAACAACAATCGTTAATGCATCGGTTACTTCACTAATCCCCATTGCTGCACGGTGTCTTGTTCCTAGCTCCTTTGAAATAAAAGGGCTTTCCGATAATGGCAAGTAGCAAGCCGCGGCGGAAATTTCTCCTTCTTTTATAATTACTGCTCCGTCATGTAATGGCGTATTTGGAGTAAAAATATTTGTAAGTAATTGATGAGAAAGCTTACCATTTATAGGGATTCCTGTCTCAGCATAATCACCAATTCCAGTTTCTTTCTCGATCGATATAAGCGCCCCGATTCTTCGTTTTGCCATATAGTTACAGGATTGTAAAATGGCATTTATATCATTTTGAATTATTTCTTCTTGTGACTTAGCACTTCGAACAAATAAATTTCCTCTGCCAAGTTGCTCGAGCGCTCGCCTTAATTCTGGCTGGAAAAGTATTATAATTACGATAAGTCCCCAACTAATAATTTGATTTGTGAAAAACTGGATTGTTTGGAGATTAAGAAGTATACTTACTCCCCATACAATAATCACTACAGCAATCCCTTTCAATAATTGAATTGCTTTTGTGCCTCTGATTAGCATTATTAATTTATATAATACATACCAGACGAGAGCTATATCTACGCCAATACGTAACAGATTTAATATGTCAAATCCCCCATCAAGCATGCCCACACATCCTTTGCCAGTTTAATTTATCTATGTCAAAAAAGCCTACTTTACATTCTTTTCCTTATTTACAAATTTCATGTATCGAACGTTAATAATTATAACATAAAACAGATGATTTAGACCCTTGCGTAAGTGATTTCGAGCTTGCTTTTTTATTAATGGGGGTAGTAATAGATTTATCTAATATTTTATTTACATAAGAGTCGACCTAACAATCCCCAAGTTTTATTTCTTTTCCTCGAAAGTTTAATGCTGATGCCTCTAAAAAGCGACCGACTACAATGAAAATCTAACAATACAACATTCGGATTTCACACAAACTATCCTATTAAAGAATTTAAACTTTAATATACATAATCAAATAAATAGTATCCAAATACCATGTTGATACTCAGATACTATTTACTCCAATTATATAATTAAAAAGAGAATACGCCTTTGAAGAAGTTTTTAATATTATACCAAATCCACTCAAACATTCGATCAATTGTCTCTAACTCACCATTTACTCCTCCAACTGAGGCCATTAACCCTTCTCCATTCATTTCTGCATCATTATCAAGAATTTTTCCATTAAAAATAGTAACATCACCGTCAACTGTTCCTAATAACAATAAATCACCATTTTTCACCAATACGTCTCCCGGAACAGTAACGCCAGCTGGCACAATCACTGTATCTCCTTCAACAATCAATTCATTTTGAGCAGAGACAACAAGCTGGTCAGTAGATTGCGTCCAAGTAGAAATCATACCTCCAGCCATCAAAACAAGAAAATAGCAGCCGCTGTCCACATTGGATGAAGTTTGAACCAGCGTCGATACTTTACTGTCTTCTTCTCTGATGGTAGATTCTCCATTACATTTTCGGTAAACCCTTCTGGTGCTTCTACTCGTTCAGCACTACACATTAACGTTATCGTACGATTTAATTCATGAAAATGTTTTTGACAGGATTCACAATCTTCAAGATGCCTACGCAGTCTCGACTCATCTTCTCTTGAGATATCTCCATCTAAATATATATGCATTAAATTTAAATAATCCTTATTGCAACTCACGTCGAACACGCTCCTTTACACATGTCGAAGCCTCTTTCTTAGGGCTTCCCTTCCCCGATGAATTCTCGTTTTCACTGTCCCCAAAGGGACGTCGAGTATTTCACTTATTTCTTGTAAAGAGAATTCCTCTAAATAACGAAGCATAATAATACTCCGATATTTTGCTGGTAATTGTGATATCTCGTGTTGTATATATCGTTGTAGCTCTCTACTCTCTACTTCTTCACCTGGAAGGCGTTCTGTGCTTGCCAATTGGGAATACATATCTAATCCTTCTGTTCCCTTAACCTCGGCATCTAAATAGTAATCTGGCTTTCTCTTTCGTATACGGTCAATCGTTAGATTCGTTGCAATACGATACAACCAGGTTGAAAATTTACGTTTTTCATCAAACGAATCTATATTTATATACGCTCTAATAAAAGCCTCCTGCGCTATGTCCTCCGCTTCATGTTTGTTACCGAGCATACGATAACAATGCTGAAATATTTTGTTTTGGTAAAAGGAAACCACTTCAGCAAATGCGGATTGATCTCCTTTTTTTACTTGTTTAATCTTTTCTATGATAAATTGATCCATTTGACTACCTCCGCTATCCATGCGGTACTCATTGTACGAATTCCATCTGCATTAGGTTTCATTTTTTTATAAAAAAATTCAACAAACTGTTTATGAATTTAAAAGAAAGGGTATATAGTAAGTATTATACTAAAAAGGAGGGTAATTTTGTGGATAAACACACATTATTTGAGGAAATCGAGCAATGTAGGAGAGAGATGCTTGATCTATATGGGAAATACGATCTTACCTCAGATACTGTAATATCAACAAGCATGAAGCTAGACCAACTAATGAATGATTATGAAAAAGAATTATAATAAAGAGATAATAAAAGGGTAAAAAGACATCCACATAAATTGTCGGAATGTCTTTTTTATGAGTTTTATTATTCATTGATAACAACATGTTCACCTTCTAATGAAGGCTGTAATGTTAAGGGCTTGATTCCAACTTCTTTCCAGGAATGAAAAAGATTCTCTACTTGATCTTTAGAGTACATAAATGCAATACCACAATCTCCACCACCAGCACCTGATGGCTTTCCAGCACCGCCTAACTGTTCAGCAACATCACATAATTTTGTCAGCATCGATGTTTCAATTGGTGTATTAGCTTTTTCACCTACACGCGCTAATGCTTGTCGATTCTTTCTTACACCATTTATCAACATGTCAAGATTCTCTCTATTCATTCCTTCTAAAAATAGCCGCACTGCCTGTTTACTACTTTGCAGAAAATGTTCATATGCATCTAAATCATTCACTTTTAATAAGCGTATTTGTTGAACCAGGTTCTTCGTTGATGCAGCAGTACCTGTCCAACCTACACAAACATTTAAAAATCAGGTACTCGAATATTTTCAGATTGATAATACTTCCACTCCATATCTACAACTTCTGAAATAGTTAAAGCATTTTGATATGTATTCAATAACCAATCTGCTTGAAAAGAACTATATTGACGAAAACCGCCATATGTGGAAGCTGCAATATCTGCACCAGATCCATTACCTTGTGTGCAAACATGTGACAACGCAGCTAAACGAAAAATAATCTCCTTCGTTGCGTAACGTGGAGCTACAAATCGTAGGATTGCTGAAACAACAGATGTTACAATTGCCGCACTCGATCCCAGACCATATTTCACACCAGAAGCATCATCTAATTCACTTCGAGTTGATAAATGAAAAGGAGTAATTGTTGTGTTTTGTTCTTCTAAATACGTACACGTAAGGTGGATAGCATCCTTCACAAAAGAAAATCGTTCATCATCCGATTGTATATTTACAGTACCTGTTTGGTAAGTCCAAGCAATATCATGTAATCCATAGTTTTCAAGAGAAAGTTTATAATTTTCCGAGTCAGCTATGGTCGCATAAACGTATCGATTGACTGCCATTACTGCAAGTTTTTGATAAGGTTCTAACACAGCAAACTCTCCAGCAATCATTAGTTTTCCTGGCACTTTAACGGTCAATTGTCTCTTACTCAACTTGTCCAACCCCTACAAATAGCTTATTCCTTTTCCTGGCTTACTAACGATTACATCCTCTACACCGGCAATCTGCTCAAGTTTTTGTTTCACTTTCCGTTCATCTTCTGGTAAGTACAACACTTTCACATTCGGTCCAGCATCAATGGTAAAGTAAGCAGGGATTCCTTCTTCTCTCATCTGTTGTACAGTTTGCATAACACGCATCGTCGTGTCTTGCCAATACGTAAAAGGAGGGTTTGCGCCTAATGTAGTTGCATGCATTCTCATACAATTCGCTTCTGCAATACTCCCCGTCTTTTCAAAGTCTTTATCATGAATAGCTGTTTTTATCTCTTCCAAATCTTTTGGTGTTTGTTGTAACCATCCATCATAAAAAGGAGAAGTTTCCACGGTTCTTCTCATTCCATCTCGACTGGATACTTTCTTCTCCGTCGCTGAAAGAACGACAGCAGCAACACGAATGTCCCAATGATCTTTTGAAGCAATAGGTACTGCATAAGAATCAGACCCATCTTCTTCCTCTCCCATTTGCCATTCGACAAAACCACCATAGATAGAACGACATGCTGAACCAGAGCCTTGTCTCGTTAATATAGATAGTTCCGTATCATTTAATTCTAAGCCGATTGCTTTCGTGCTAGCTGCAGCTAAAGCAGCAAAACCTGAAGCAGAAGACGCAAATCCCGCTGCAGTCGGAACATGGTTTAAAGAATGAATTCTAGCATACATATCTTTGCCTGCCATCGCTCTGACTTTATTTAAGAACCCTGTCACACGTTTACTTGCTTCATCTTCTATCAATTTATCATTTAAAATAAACTCATCTGAACTTAATTCTTCTTGAAAATGAACTGTAGTTACAGTAGAAAACCCATCTAACGTTAGAGATAGGTTACTATTTGTTGGTAATATAATTGGTTCATTTCGCTTTCCCCAATATTTTATCAATGCGATATTTGTATGCGCCTTTGCTGTTGCTTTCATTGAATTACTCCTTCAATCTTCTCGTTAAGACTTACTTTGCTTCTTCAACACGAATGGCCAAACCGAATTAGCACCAAACTTACGAAGTTTCTCCGCTAATTGTTTCGAATGCACTTCATTTTGTGCTAATGCAATTATACAACCACCATTTCCGCCACCGGTTAGCTTGGCACCTAAAGCTCCTTCTTCCCGTGCAAGGTGAATTAATTTATTTAATCCAGCATCACTAACACCAAGAGCTTCGAGTTCTTTTTGCGCTTCATTCAGCAATTGTCCCAGAAATTGCTTACTCGCTTTTTCTAATGCTTCTTTTGCATAATGTGTTAATTCTCCGATACGTTCTATTTTCGCATGTATTCGTTTTGGAGCCATTTTTAAAAGCTGAGCAACAGATTCAACCGAGGTTCTTGTATCTCCAACTCGACCAGAGTCAGCGACTATAAAATGCAGGTCTTCTCCAAGCTCGATATAATCGACTGGATTATCTTTTTCAAACCATACCGGTAAATTAGAGGTAATCGTAAGCGTATCTAATCCGCTCGGGTCACCATGAGCATACGTTTCTGCTACATTAGCTAGACGCAAAAGTTCCTCTGTTGTGTGCGAACGCTCTGCATAATCAAATAAGGAACGTATCACAGATATCGCTACAGATGCACTGGAACCTAGACCTTTACCAGGTGGAATCGAGGAATTAATACGAATCAGCAAGTCCTCATTAGGAATTTCAAGATATGCAAGTGTCTCATCAACACAATTAGCAATACCTTGAAGATAATCAGGAGCATGATGTAATGGCCCATGATAAAAAGAACTGTCCACTTTTACCGTGCCAGGGACGTACTCAATAATGGTTTCGACACCTATTAAAGGAAATGGAATTGCAATCGCTGGTTGTCCGTGTACAACTGCGTGCTCTCCGATTAAAATAAGTTTACTATGAGCTACACCAATAGCTGTTTTCTCTGAGGCTGTTACTTTTTCTAAACTCATTGTTTATACTGTTCCACCAATTCTTTAGCTTTACCGACACGGATTTCTTTTTGATCTATTAATTTCTTTGCTATCACATCAATCATCTCCCCTGAAGCCCCTCCAGCAATCGCAACAGAACGGGAATGAAGAGCCATATGCCCTTTTTGTATTCCGTCGGTTGCTAAAGCTTTCAAAGCACCGAGATTCTGCGCTAATCCAACAGAAACAATAACTTCCGCAAGTTCAGCTGCAGATTCAATATTCATTATAGAAAGAGAAAGCTCAGCTAATGGATGTACCCTGGTAGCTCCTCCTACAATTCCAACGGACATTGGTAGTTCTATTTCGCCAACTAAATTGCCCGCTTCATCTTCAGACCATGTAGTCATCGAACCATATTGGCCGTCCTTTGCTGCATATGCATGAGCACCAGCTTCAACAGCACGCCAATCATTCCCTGTAGCTATCACGATTGAGTCAATGCCATTCATGATACCTTTGTTATGTGTCACAGCTCGATATGGATCAGAGGCTGCAAATTCGTAGGCGTGTATAACACCGTCTCTAACTTCTTCACCAGTAAAATCACCAGTCGTTAAAAGATAAGGAGGAATAACACATCTCGCACTTGCCAAGCTTCGATCAGCATAATTCGACAAAATTCGAAGATAAACCTTACCGCCAGTTATTTCTTCAACAATAGGAGCAATGGCTTCCACCATTGTGTTGATCATGTTCGCCCCCATTGCATCACAAGTATCGACATATATATGCATAACAAGCATTTGAGAGTATGTTGAATTTGCACCTTCATTTAAGATACGAACATCGAGGTCTCTTGTCCCACCGCCGCGCTTAACAATACTTGGATAGGCGTCATTAGCTGCGCTTAGCAAAGTATCTTTTTGGTTAAGTAGCGCTTGCTTCGCGTCTTTAAAATCAGAACATCCTACTACTTGTATCTGTCCTATCATTAATCTTTCCCTAGACTTCGCTTCAAATCCACCAGCACTTCTAACAATTTTTGCTATATGACTAGCGGATGCTACAACAGAAGCTTCTTCAATCGCCATAGGTACGGTATACTCTTTCCCGTTTATTACAAAGTTCAATCCCATACCTAAAGGGAGTTCATACGTTCCAACAACATTCTCTATCATGTTGTTAGCTTTGTCTAAAGATAATGAAGGATTATTTGACAAGTTACGCATTTGCTCATCTGTTAAATCATAATTATCCTTTAATAACTTACGTCTTTCGTCTACGGACATATTATAAAAACCTGGAATTCTAGAAGATTTCATTCCCCGCTCATCCTTTAATCTGTTGAAGTTCAGTTGAACTAAATATTTTAATGGATCGTTTCCCAAATTAAACTATGTAAATTATAACATGAAATATAATGACTTTTCATTTAGAAGTTCCTAGATGTGTTAAGTAATGAACTTTCAATTATTTCCTTATCTTCTGTAAAGCATTTTCATACTGCTTTTCTCTATATGCAAAAACAAACAGGTCCGACTAATCGTTCCTGTTTGTTCCTAGTGATGAGCCATGAAGGATTCGAACCTTCGACCCTCTGATTAAAAGTCAGATGCTCTACCGACTGAGCTAATGGCTCGTATTAAATGAATCTTTCATTAATATATAGTTTATAAAAAACGGCAT
>NZ_CM001792.1:114996-143741 GCF_000340475.1 Oceanobacillus kimchii X50 | reverse complement strand
TGCCGGCCAGAGGACTTGAACCCCCAACCTACTGATTACAAGTCAGTTGCTCTACCAGTTGAGCTAGGCCGGCATTATAAGATTTTAGTATTAGATTAATTTTTTATCTAACCAAAAGAAATGCTTGTCGTGTTGCAAGATCACTCAGTGTTGCAGCACATAGTTAATCGATTTAATTAATGACCCCTGCATCTAAAAGCTTACTCGAAGCGGTTTGTGCTTCGGGGTTACTCGACGTTAACTCGGGAGAAGTTTCGCTCGTTGCTCTACCAGTTGAGCTAGGCCGGCATAAATGAAAAATACAATGCAAAAGGAATACTATCAAAATTCTCTTTATGTTGCAAGAATACGTATCATTCATTTTATAAAAATCGATGGTGGAGGATGCAGGGCTCGAACCTGCGACCCCCTGCTTGTAAGGCAGGTGCTCTCCCAGCTGAGCTAATCCTCCATATTATTGGTGACCCGTACGGGATTCGAACCCGTGTTACCGCCGTGAAAGGGCGGTGTCTTAACCGCTTGACCAACGGGCCATGATGCTTTTCGACACGCTTTTTGAAGTATGTCTCGCAAACTGACGAATTTTATTATATCGAGTATCCCCCCGTTTGTAAAGAGTAAATTGAAATTTTTTCAGGATTTTTTTATTTTAGTTTTAAACCGCCTCATTACTGGAATAATCACACTTTTCAGCCTTTCTTAACATCCTCAAAAACACCTTTTTATGTTTTGGTTTCATTACCAGGTACTAATAAGTTATAATAAATTCATAACGAATCATTTGGAGGTAAATTATGACGAAACTATTAGAAGGTAAAAATATCGTAGTTATGGGTGTTGCAAATGAACGAAGCATCGCCTGGGGCATTACGAAATCACTACACAATGCTGGCGCTAATCTAATATTTACAAATAGACAAGAACGTTCTTATCAAAAACTAGTGAAACTATTAGACAAACATGAAATAGAAGCTAAATTTATTGTTTCTTGTGATGTAGCTAACGACGAAAGCATCCAACAAGCTTTCAATGAAATCGGTGAAAAAGTAGGCGTTGTTCATGGTGTTGTCCATTCGGTTGCATTCGCAAATCGAGATGAATTACAAGGTGAATATGCAAATACGTCAAGAGATGGATTCTTACTTGCGCAAGAAATCAGCGCGTACTCTTTAGTCGCTGTTACAAAAGCCGCTAAAGAATTAATGACAGAAGGTGGAGGAATCGTAACCCAAACATACCTTGGGTCGGAGCGTGTTATTCCTGGATATAATGTAATGGGGGTTGCAAAAGCATCTCTAGAAGCAAGTGTACGCTACCTAGCTGAAGACATGGGTAAATACGGCATTCGCGTTAACGCAGTATCTGCTGGACCAATTCGCACACTTTCTGCAAAAGGTGTCTCTAACTTTAATGAAAAAGCAAATGTTATTGTAGAAAAAGCTCCATTACGTCGAAATGTCGATCAAGATGAAGTTGGCGACGCAACCTTATTCTTAGTTAGTGAAATGGCTCGTGGAATCACTGGAGAAGTTCTTCATGTTGATTCAGGCTTTCATATTATAGGGGGATAATTCTGCAGAAATTTTGGGCAAAAGTATTTACTCAGGAGATAAATTCAATATACTACGCTTATTAGTGGCTGATACCCTCTGGATGCTCATGCATCGAGGTATCAGCCCTTTTTTTCGTTATTCAATGTTTATCATTATACATATCGGGAACATTTATTTATGTACACAATCTCAAGACAAAGGAGCTTGAAACGATATGTATAACAATGTAAAACACTTTATAAACGGCGAGTGGGTCGAGTCCACTGGTAATGAAACAATTGATGTTATAAATCCAGCAACAGAAGAAAAAATGGGTACGATAAGCGCAGGTACAGAAGAAGATTTAGATAGAGCTGTACAAGCTGCAAGAAAAGCGTTCCCTTCTTTCTCTAATACAACTCGAGAAGAAAGAGTAAAATTATTAGATCGAATTGCGGATGAATATGAAAAACGCAAAGACGATTTCATAAAAGCCATCACGCAAGAATTAGGTTCACCAGTGACGTTTACAGAAAAGACGCAATACGAAATGGGTCTGCGTCACTTCCGTGAAACTGCAAAAATACTTCGCGATTTTGAATTCACAGAACAACGTGAAGGATCATTTATTCAAAAGGATGCAATTGGGGTTGCAGGTTTAATTACACCATGGAACTTCCCAACAAATCAGTTATCGACTAAACTAGCTAGTGCAATTGCCGCTGGAAGCACAGTCATCTTAAAACCAGCTTCTCAAACTCCATTTGCTGCAATGTTAGTTGCGGAAGTATTTGAAGCAGCCGGTGTACCAAAAGGTGTATTTAACTTAGTCAATGGATCCGGTGGTAAAATTGGGAATGCAATTAGCTCCCATCCAGATATCGACTTTGTTTCCTTTACTGGTTCAGGCGGAGTCGGAACAAAAATCATGGAAAATGCAGCCCAAGATATTACCAAAGTTTCACTTGAATTAGGTGGTAAATCACCAATTATTGTATTAGATGATGCAGATGTGAAATATGCAGCGAAAAATGCCATAACAAATATCGCAGCGAATACTGGGCAAGTTTGTACAGCGGGAACACGCGCACTCGTACCTGCTTCCATGCACGATGAGTTCATTGAAGCAATTAAAGAGTTGTTACCCGAATTTCCTGTTGGTGATCCACAAGATAAAAACACATTTACCGGTCCACAGGTTTCCGAAGAACAGTGGAACACGGTTCAAGATTATATCCAACAAGGAATTGATAGTGGAGCAACCTTAGTAGCAGGTGGCACTGGTAAACCAGATGGTTTAGAAACAGGTTATTATTCTAAACTTACGGTGTTTACCAATGTAAACCGTGATGATACGATTGCACAAGAAGAAATTTTCGGTCCAGTCTTATCTGTCATCACGTATAATGATTTAGATGAAGCAATTGAAATTGCAAACGACACAATCTATGGACTTGCTGGCTATGTAGTTGGTGAAAATCCAGAAACACTTACAAAAGCAGCTAAAGGTATAAGAGCTGGTCGAATTACAGTTAATGATGGTAAAGCAGATTTCTCTGCTCCATTTGGCGGATTTGGTCAATCTGGTATTGGTCGCGAATGGGGTGACTACGGAATCGAGGAATTCCTAGAGCCAAAAACAATTCTTGGCTTACCTAACTAATATTACGTTAGAGAACCGGTAGATGATTTCTACCGGTTTTTATTTTGTCTTTTTAATATACCCCCTATTGAATGTTAGTACCACAAGGGCATGACTTAAAGGCTCTAAACAAAATCAATCATTTATCAGCAGTTTATTCTCCTCCACATCTCCCATTATATATTGTATGAATATATTGAAATATAAAAGTTGACCTTGACATATCATTTAAATAAGTGTAAATTTTAAATCGTAACAATTACGATTCTTAATCATTACGCACTTTTTAAATGACTAATTTTAGTAATGATTTGGAATATTAACTTATGATGTCTTATTACAGATTTGGAGGTAACAATAGTGAAACGTGTTCTATTTTTATTATTAACTACTCTCATTCTTTTATCTGCTTGCCAAACCGAAGATGCTGCTAACGAGGATGATCAAAATACGTTAACAATATCGACAACTATCTTTGCTTTAGAGGATTTCATCTCAAAAATTGGTGGTGATTATGTAGATGTTGAAAGTATCTATCCCCCGAACGCAGATGCTCATACATACGAACCTAGCTCTAGAGAAATGGTGGAATTAGCTAAAAAAGATGCATTTCTATACTCCGGTGTTGGTATGGAACCATTTGCTGAAAAAGCAGAGGAAATTTTAGCAGATGAAGATGTAGCAGTCGTTCCTTTAGGAGAAAATGTACACTTACGAGGTGAACATAATCACGATCATGAAGATGAAGATGCTGCTCACGAACATAAAAGTGATGACCATGACCATAGCCATAATAGTGAGAACTCTTCTTCCATCCATATCGACGGTGTAAATGATCACTATCATTCAGGTGATACAGTTGAATTAGAAGCACATACAGATGAAGATACGGATGGTGACAACTGGAAATGGTATTCTCGTACCGATTCTTCTGAGGAATGGGTAGAGGTGGATGGCCAATCAACTTCTCAATATACTGGTACGATTGATGAATCAATCGAATTAAAGGCCGTTTTAGCTGATGACAATAATGAAGTTGTTGCAGAATCTGAGCCGATACAGCTTCAAATTGATAACCATGATGGGGAAAGTGGAATTGGAGATCCTCATGTATTTATTGACCCTATATTAAGTATTCAACTAGCTGAAAATATTAAAAACACGTTAATTGACTTACTACCTGAGCAAGAAGAATACTTTACTGCTAATTTTGAGGAAGTAAAAAGTCAATTAGAGCAAGTTGATCAAGACTTACAACAAACATTTGATAACGCAGAACTTAATCACTTAATTGTTTCACACGCTGCGTATGGATATTGGGAAGAACGATATGGCTTAGAACAAATAAGCATACATGGGTTGTCCCCGACACAAGAGCCTTCTCAATCCGAGTTAGTACAGATCATCAATGCTGCAGAGGAGTACGATTTAAAATATGTAGCTTTTGAAAATAATGTAAGTAGTAAAGTAAGTGAGATTATTCAATCAGAGATTGGTGCAGATAGTATTACACTTAGAAATATGGAGACAATCACGCAAGAAGACATCGATAACGGAGAAGATTACTTTAGCTTAATGGAGAAAAATATAGAAGCATTAGAAAAAGCATTATCAAAATAATATAGAATAGACCCTGCATGTTAAGATTGCAGGGTCTATTTTTTGAAATCAATCTTTATTTCACTTGTAAGCGTTGACCTGGTTGAATCGTTTCATTGGATAACCCATTTAAAGACTTAATTGCTTCTACAGTTGTTTCATATTCCTGAGCAATTCTCCATAAAGTCTCTCCTGCTTGAACAATATGATACACCGGCCCTTGTTCAAAACCGGTACCTCTAACAATAAGAACTTGTCCAGGATAAATTGTATCATCGGTTAAGCCATTCAGGTCCTTTAATTCTTGTACAGTCATATCAAATGCTCGTGAAATGCTCCACAGCGTATCTCCAGGCTGAACCGTATAGGTATCTTGTCCACCAGCAGGCGGAAGATTAAATACACGAGCAATTCCATTGGCATGACCTAATGCAATACGATTTAAATAAGCATCTGATTTTAATTTATTCGCATCTGCTACCGTATCAATAAAGCCGTTTTCCGTTAAGATGGCTGACATAGCCGACTCACGTAATACATGAAAGTTTGCTTTTTTCTTCCCTCTATTTCTAAAATCTACTTGCTTCATAATTTCTTCATGCATTAAATTACGATATTGCGCTGTCGTTGAACTATCCGATAGATTACTATGGATATAATCCTCATACCCAGTGCCTCCACCAGCATTAATATGGATCGATACAAAATAATCCGCTCCCCAATTATTTGCATCATTTGTTCGTTGTGCTAGTGAAACAGCTGTATCTGTCGTTCTACTCATACGAATCGAATGCCCACTATAATTGGTATTAAGATAGTTTCTAACCTTTAAAGCAATTGCTAAAGTAACATCTTTTTCTTGTAAACCATTGCCTACTGCACCTGGATCATTTCCACCATGCCCTGGATCTAAATATATTTTTGCCATAAAAATCTCCCCTTTAAATAAATTTTTATATAAAAAAGAAGCAATCAGAAAATGATTACTTCTTCTTTAATGAGTTAACTGGTGTTCCTGTAAGATTTCTTTTTGCTTTCTACCACGTAAGGTAATGTAATTGTTTTTGAACCAAGACCATATAGCAGCTCCGAATACTAGTATAGTTGAAGTGATTTCATACCAAATTGTTTCATTACCTGGGATAGGATTAAGATCAAAAGTAACTAAGATTTGATTGATTAACGCTATAAACAATACTAAAGTGCGCGTGACGGTTGCTTTATCCATACAAATCACCCCATTTAAAATTTTGCTAAAAGCAAAGCAATTGCTCCGCTTATTATTCCTGTAATAACTGCGGTAACAATTGCTTTAGTAATCATACGTCTTATCCATTTCGTATCATCTTGTATAGATGCTAGAGTTGACTGTAAATTAACGATCTTTTCGTCTTGTTTAGCATCATTCATTTGTAATCTATTAACATCATCTTTTATGTTTTTTATATCGTTTCGAATTTCCAAAATATCCTGCTGTGTTTTGTCCATAGGCTCCACCTCTTTATTTAGCATTCTTACATCCTATCCTCATTGCTTATTATTGAAAATTTATAAATTCATAAACAACAAGTAACAGGTAATAAGGAAGACAGTTGGGTAAATTATAGAGATTATTTTGTTGGGGACCTTTAACAAAGACAGTATAACAACCAGAACTACCGAAACAACAAAAGGGATACCCAAGATTTTTAACATTCCAACCAATAAAGCATCCATTGACGAACTTAGTGGACTCCAATCTATTTGCCTTTAGCACCGCTGCTTTTCTTTATCGGCTGGAACATACAAGTTTTTACCCATAAAAAATAACGCTTATTCAGCGTTTTTGATTTATATTATTTAGAATTTCGCTGTGCATAGAAACAATGATACTTTCCCTCGGTATCAGAGGTTTTAATTATACTTAATATCTTCTAAATGTTGAATTGAATTTTAATTTGTACTACCAGTTAATTTGGGGGAGGACAGACAAGATTTCATTTCCACTGTCTTTCAATAATGATAAATTTACTTCCAATTGAGAAAAGTATCTTCATTCAAGTGAATTCTTCATGGCATTCATACTGAAATATGTTTTATATTTATTTAATAAGATTCACAAAACCTTCTCAATTTAGAATTTCTATCAATCAGCAAATAAACTCAGATTTCCGTATTCATGAATATTTGCAGGAAATTGTATTGGGATTCCCGCCATGTTATTAACACATAAAACAGACTCTGTTACTGTAGCTGTAACATAGATTGCGTAGTTCATTGCATAAGTATTACTCCATTGCCTAAAGGTATTTCCTGTTACAGTTATACGCTGAGCACCCGATGTTATACGAATTCCTTGAAATACAAAGCCTTTTTCTAGATATCCGATACCAATAAAGTTATTACCACTTATGTTTACAGTATCACTACCACTTACCCAAACACCATGCTCTCTAATGTAGTTAAAATTATTATTAGAAATAATAATAGCCCTATTACCTGTAAAACAAGTAATGCCATTTTCTCTAATCGACCTAAACAAGTTTGAACTTACCGTTACCATCCAAGTTTCACTTAAAGTAAGACCCGTCCCATGGATATTATTAAAAACATTATTATTAATTAAGACTTCATCCAATAATCGTAAATAAACTGCTCTATTATTGTAATTATTTATAGAATTATTCAATATAGTTACGGTACGTATTTTAGCAGTATCATTCCCATCAGCACTAATTGCTGATGCATATGATCCACCACCATCAATTAAATTTCCTTTAACTATTATTCTTTCACAATCATTACTTTCACCTGTATAGTTACCTTTTTCATCGTAACTATCTTCATCATCTAAATTGTTTACGTCTAACCCGATTCCACCTCCACAATTATAAATCATATTTCCTTCAATGATTACATCTCTCCAAGAGTAAGCTCTAAAAGCCCACTGGAGACAATCATTAACAATATTATTTTTGATAATTACATTCTCATGCCATTTACCATACGTAGCAGAATGTGACCCTACCGCTCTTCCCCATGCCCCTAACTGATTAGAACTGCCAAAAAAATTGTTTTCTATAATAATATTTTTACACGGGGTATGATCATAACTAGAGCCCCCCCAAGGAAATACACTTGAGTTCTTCGCCAAATCTAATTGTATTGCTTCAGAATAAGTTCTACTTCCATTAAGATCATCAAAACCCAAAAATTTACTATTCATTACTGCACCATTACAAATCGCATTAAACTCAATTGCATGACCTCCACCGTGGTTTATAAGGGAAACATCTTCTACAAGTATCCCTTTTGCATGAGCTAAAACAAAACTAGTACCACCAGTATAATTAGGGTAATTAGCATTCCACTCCCCACCTTTAATGGTGATATTACCATTTCCTCGATATTCTTCCATTTCATCAGTAGATAACAGATTCAATAATATTGCTCCATTATGTTCTTTACTAAAAAATACACCCTTTTGCGCATCGATAAATGTATTACTATATAATCTCAAAGGTGCAGTAAGTCTGTAGTGACCTGGAGGAAAAACAATTCTAATTCCAGAGGTTTTAGCAAAATTTAATAGTTCTTGAATTCCCAATGTGTCATCATTAATACCATCACCAATGATGCTAGGGTGGCTAGTAGCAATAAAATAAGTGCTTATTTCTTCCGCTGCACCTTTAATCTTTTCATATATTTCACTCATTAGAAGTAACCTCCTCATTAAATCCACTTATTTCTCCATTGAAAGCATTATATAAATAATAATGCATCTCGGCTTCTTTTCCCGATAATGATTCTTCATAATTACTTAGAGAATCAGCTATTGTAAGAATCGCTTCTTCTAAGTTAGGATTGTTCAATATATAAAACTCTTCTAGTAGATCTTTATATTCTTGATTAAATGCATTTATATCACTAATTAACACACCATCTGATTCACTCTTGATAATTTCTCCATCGTCATTTTTTTCTGCGTATTCTTTAATTAGAGTAAGTTCTTCTTCAGCAATTTTTGCGTTATATGCAAGCATAGCATTTACTAGTCGCATACGGTGTATATTTTGTTTACCTTTTAATAATAAATTATTCTGAAGAAATTCCGCTGCTTCTTTTAGATACTTATTCTGTATTCTTATCATCAAAATCCACTCCACATATATTTTATTATATAAATTAATCTAAAATTTTTTGATTTAATTCTTGAATTGCTTTTACACAGTACATTAATAAGCTATAAATATCTATAGCCGAGAAATCATTTGTAGCTACCTTAGGACTATGTTCAGCAATAAGTCCAATTTGTCTATTATCAAGGATATTATTTTCAATATCTTCTTTGAAATCATAATTAACTACATTAAGACCCTCAATTATTTTTAATGCATTGCCCTTAAACTCCTCGATATTAGTTTTATGCACAATACTAGAAGCCGTCTCAAACTTAGAGGCCTGTATTGGCCTATACCCAATCCCCTTGCCGCTATTGTATCCATTATTATTTGTAACCCTAACTTTCCCATTGGCACTTCCACTTGGTACTCCCAAATATAAATTGGTCGCATTTGTACGTAACCCTCCAGCACTTAAATAACTTCCTGAACTGAGAGTTCCACCTCCAGAACCATTAATATATGCAGTTCTGCCTCTTGAATCTTTAAATGAGGATGCTCGTATTGGATAGTAACTTGGGTTGCCATTATTGTAGAATAATTTATTCGTTACCCTGACTTCCCCATTGTTAGTACCACTTACACCAAGATATAAATTCTGTCCAACATTATCAGGTACACCAATAACTGCTGATCTCAAACTTGTCCCCGATACTATTACAAGATTTTTAGGGTCCAAATGTATACTTCCATTATCAGTTCTTAATCCTATATTTCCTGCCATGGAATATAATGTAAGTCCTGATTTAGAATTAGTGGGAGAATATTCAGCACTATGAAATTCTATAAACCCAGATGCATCTTTATCGTCTCCATAAGCATCAGCATAAGTGGAAATTCCCCAGTCACTAAAATACAGTGACCAATTCTCTGTATCGTTACGCGCTCTAAAATACCCATTTTCCAATCTTAATTTAATATCATGTGTAACTGTACTATCTCTCCAAGTTCTCCGATGCTTACCTCTAGATTCTAATAAACTACCTCGAATTCTTGTATAATCATCCCCACTTCCACCAATAATCTGCACATTATTTGCATTCAATTCCCCTGATGTAATCTTTGTAGCTGATATATTAGCTATCTTGGCACTATCTATAGTTGCATTAGCTATTTTTGCATTTGTAATTGCACCATTTTCAATTTGGCCAGTACCAATCACAGCAGTACCAAGTTTTGCTTTATCAATTGCTCCATTAGCAATATGAGCATTCTGAATAACCCCGTTATTAATTAATGTGGTACCGTCAAGGTGTATAAGATTACCTTTAATTTTTACTCCTTCTTGACTGAGGTTAATTTGTGAAACTATATTATCTACGTCTACTTTCAAATCTATTTCAGTAGCTAATTGATTAATAGTCGATTCTGCTTGATTCATTCGATTCTGATTATCAGTTACATCAAATTCAATACTAGATACTGTCGTTTCTATACCTTCTGCCAATTGTTGGACATCACTAATAGACTGCCTAAGAATGCCAGCCTCATTGTTAAATATTGTTTGCTCTACTCTATTTCGAATTTCTATTTCATTTTGTTCAATGAGTGAAGAATGTTGCTCTAAATCTTGTATAACACCATTATAATCTGTTTCGTATTTCGTCAGGCTCACTTTATTACTTATCATATTGTCAATGTCGGATATCGTATAAACATCATTGATATTTACTTTATCTACTAGTTGACCTTCTACATATTCCAGTTCATTCGATAAGCTGCTTACGTCCTCCATTATCTCATCACGTGTATCACTAATTTCACTATCCGTATATTGTTTTGCTTGCTGGTTAATAAGATTTTTAGCTTCTTGAGATATCTGTTTAAAACTTACCCCATCTGTACCGATAATATCGCTAATATTATGGAGTTCACGCATCCTTTCTGCTAGTTCTTCACCAAATAATATATCTTCACTAATCACCCGATGCGTATTTGCTTCAACTTGCTCTGACCATTCACTAGCAGTACCATGATGATTGATAGCTCGAACATAATAGTACCATTTCTGATCTGTCTCAACTATATGAGAAAAAGCGGAAACATTTCCTTTCCATAATAAATGTTGAGAGTCTGGTTCAAATTCTTTTACTTGTGAGCCGTATACCTCATAAGCGTCAACATATATTTCATCTGTATAATCCCAGTATATTTGAATGGTTTTAAATGCTCCATAAGCTTCCACATTCGTTGGAGGTGATGGTTTTTTATCTGGATAGCTATCTTTGGAGATAGTACCAACACTTTCCCACTTTTCTCGATTTCTATCTATATCTTCAATAACTTTATCAATTCTGTCATCGTATAAATTTAAAAATTGTCCCATTTCAACTTGAACTGTATCAGAAGGACTGAGAACATCGTATTCCATAGCAATGATTCTTGTTTGTATTTCAATTGGTCTTGCAAAATTACGATCAATACATATTGCTGTATCGCCCAATTGGAACCGTTCATTCGCGGTGTCTACAATAAGTTGATAATTTACTTCTGGTAGTTGGGCTTGTATCAGTGCTTCCCATGTTTTTTCTAGCAATTCCTCAGGACTCTCAATTTGAGTATCTTTAAAAATGCCTTGTCTATGCATCAATGTACCATCTTTATTTATACCGTACTCACTAAGAGCGTTCGGGTCACCGATCCACTTTTGACCTATTGGTTTATCAACAGGATTACCATATTCTACTTTCCATTCTAAAGTAGAAAAGTCAATGATCTTTTCATCTACGGTTCCTCCTTGTCCAAAGAGTGCCGTTTTCGGATAGCTAATAATTGTCCGCTTCACATTGGTAGCATTGTAATCTATTTCAAACCTTAGCCCATTATCTTCACCTAAGCGATGCTGAAACGATACGGTTCTAATAATCTTATTATTGTCATCAATACTTATAGTATCTTTAAATTCAATTCCCCATGTAGTAGTAATCATCAACATAGCTTCTAAAGAAGATTGATATTCAATCTCTAAATTAGCATTGGTATCGACAGAATCAACTTGGAACTGCCATCTTGTTCTTTCCAATACTTTTTCAAGTGCTACAGCAAGTGGCTGATTTTTTAGATTCAACTTTTCTATAATATGTTCATTTAGTTCCATTAACGCTGAAGTACACGTCGCAGTAGTAATAGAGACCCCCATATCTGTAGTATCATCTATCTCTTTAATCGTAAATAAACGATAGTCACCGCTCCGATCACGAAATATGACTTGATTTTCCTCTTTTATATGTTTCGTTATGTCTTCGTTCGCCTCAACTTCAAATTGAAACGGTGTATCCGGGATTTGATTGACTTCCTCTCTGAAACGGGTTTGAAGTAAACCTGTATCTTCTGAAATAATAGTTTTTAAATGATCATCTTGATCAAAAATGAATAATTCACTCATAGATTCCCTCCTTTCTATGAATAATCTTTTTTATTATAAATTAAAGTACAACCGTGGCTTGTAATAATTTCCGTATCTCCAGGTATTAATTGCTGAAAGCTCGATTGTAAACTAACAGTTTTTCTTAAGTCATGTTGACTATTCAGTAAAACTTTTCTTTTATCGTATTCTATGAACAATTGATCTCCTTCAATAAATTCATAATTTAAATAAATATAAAGTCCCTTACTTTCATTAAATGAAAAATAACTTACATTTTCAGTAAAATTCACCTTGATCTCCCAAGATGTTGGCTCTATTGACTCAATAGAATATGATTCACTATCCCGATTAATATCTGTCTCTACACGCTCGAAATATTTCGCAGGATCTGTACACAAAAAGATTAAACTTCCTTCTATTGAATTCGAGTCCTCTTCTGGTATATCTGCTTCTTTAAATGTTGCAAGATAATAGGCATTTTCATCAGTAAACCTTAACTTTCTTTTTTGACCTTGTAAAAGAGTATAGAGTCGGTGGAATCTATTACGAAATCCTGAATTTGTTTTATCTTCCAATAGAAACTTCACTACTATCTCTCTTGGTTCATATTTAAAATCTCCTTCTCTTAAACCATGCATTCCTAAATACTCATTTGTTACTATAGACTTTGAAGGCAGATTTCTTCCTGAAATAGAAGTAGTTATAAACCTTCCTTGTGTATCTGACAATAGATTATCTATATTCATGTCATTATAGGTGGTTTGTAGAGAAGAGGAGCCATTTATAGGCTCCTCTCTTGGAGATGTATCCGTAAATAAATACATATACTTTCCCCCTTTTTATACTCTTCTAGTACGAAAAGCTTTTCTTTCTTGTACATGTGAGATGTCTTCCACAAAAGATTGAAAATCGCTATTTCCAATTCTTAGATTGATATAGGCTGGTTGATTAGATTGTTCGACATTGGACTGTACTGCTACGCTTTGAGGATTAGAAAATTGATGTACGCTATTTACTTCTCCTGCTAAATCCAAATTCGGACTCATCTCTGCATGAAATGCCTTTGTTGCACCGTTTGTTACATTCACCATTGCTTTACTTAGCTTCCCTGACATTTGGTTCACTCCAACAATAAAGCCTTCCATTGTGTCATCACCAATCCCCATAAATAACCTTGATGGAGATTTTATGCCTAAGAAACTTAGTACACCGTTTACTGCATCCTTGGCTGCTTGAACAGCAGAACTAACCAAATCTTTCGCCTTATCTTTTATACCTGTAATCATTCCAGAGATAAGATCCTTACCCGCTGTTACAAACCTACCTGCTGCTTCTTTCACACCCTCTATTGCTTTAAATACCATATCTTTTCCAGCTGTAGCTAGTCCGGACACCTTTTCAGCAATTCCGCTTAACACTCGAGCAACTAAATCTCTACCGATAGATAACAGTTGAACGAGTAGGCTACCAATTCCTTTTAATAGCGATAGTACGATTTGTACACCAGCACTTAACAGTTGTGGCAGCATCGATATAATTGTTTTCGCTAATTGCATAATTAATTGTATTCCCGTACTAATTAAGGACGGCAGTACTTGTAATATACCTTGTATTAAAGACATTAACAGTTGAATACCCGTTTGAATCAAACCAGGTAATAACTGGATTACCGTATTAACAAGTGATGTTATAAGTTGCATACCAACATTTAATAATTGTGGTATGACAGTAATTATCCCGTTTATTAATGAGGTTAATATACTTATCCCCGCTTCGATAATCATTGGCAGACTTTCGACAATTAAATTTATAAAGGTGGTTACAATTGTTAAAATAGTTTCAACAATCATTGGTAAGGCTATCAATAAACCATTGATAATCGCAGTTATTAATTGTATTCCCATATCTAAAATCATAGGAAGATATAAAATAATTGTTTCAGTAATAGTTGTTATTAACGTAATTATCGTCGTAATTACTAACGGCAACATCATCACAACAGAATCAATAAGTGATGTTACAATCCCTGAAAATACTTCAATTAGTAAAGGAAGCATGGTTGTAAATGAACCTAAAATGGTCTGAATTAAGCTCGTCACCATCTCTATTAATAAAGGTGCTTGTTGAATTACACCAGTTATAAAACCTTGTAAAAAACTTATTCCTGTTTCTAGCATTACTGGGAGCATAGTAGTTAAAGTAGTAACAATGGTAGAAATAATACCTGATATGTCAATATTACTTATGGAATCTACCGCACCTGTAAATACCGACTGAATAGCCGCCCATGCAGAATCAATCGCTCCTCGAACCGTTTCATTCGTTTGATATAATTGCAAAAGAACACCTATTAATCCAGCTATCACAGAAACAATCGTAAGAATAGGATTTGCTTTTAATATCCCCCACAACTTCTTCCCAGTAGATTGAATTGAATTGAATGCAGTAGGAAGACTCTTTGTCACATCTTGCATTGACTGAATCGCGGCAGTAGTATTATCAACAGCACCAACCAATCCTGTGAACATCCCTGTGAAACTTTGAACTGTGTCAGATTGTAGATAATCCTGTAATTGCTTAAACAGACCAATTCCTCCGGTCACTGTACTTAATTGATCAACTAGTCCTTTTACTGAATTCCCAGTATCAATAAGTTGATTACCTAGCCCACCAACTTCGTCAGACATATTTTTGAATTGATTCACATAACTTTTTACTCCGGTTATTTCCAAATAATGTTCTACAGATAAACTATTGGACATTTATTCCACCTCCTCCCTTTTATTAACTCTCTCAGCTACCATAGCCATTTTCTTTTCCTCTATGGTGACATCTTTATGATTTATACCAACCTTCTTTAATCGTTTTTCATAATTAAAGAAATCATTAAACGCTTTATACACATATTCCTGTTTCGGATTTTTAGAGGATCCTTTGGTTCGTTTGGCTTTAACCTGATGATTTAACCATGCTTGAAGGTGCATATCGTACTCTTTATCTACTCTAGTTAAATAATACGACCGCATTCTAAGTGTATATTCATACATCGTTAAACAGTCAATATCTTCCAACGATGTAAAACCAAGATATCGAAAACAATTAATAATAATTGTTTCATACGTAGTTCTTGATGTTTCCCTTACTTGGTTTTTACCGCTTTTTCCTGAAAGTCTTTGAGTGTGTCTTTGACCATTACCGACTTCCCCATTTCATCCAATAATTCAGTAAATAATGTAGATAATCCATCATGTATTTCTGCATATTCTTCAATAGCTGATTCAATTTTTGATTGTTTAGGAGTATTGGTGTGATGTGAAATCCCAGCTTTAATAACTTCTACCAAAGCAGTTGGATTTTTTTGTACTAAATTAATATAAGCTAAGTTTACTCCCATTCCGAACTCTAACCCTTGATAGTCAACTTTATATACTTCATCTAGTTGTCTAATAAATTTTATACCAAATTTCAATGCATATTCTTTGTTATTAACTTTAAATTCCATACAAAATACCACCTTTTACAAGATTTAGAGAGCACGTATTGTGCTCTCATTTATTTATTATTCATTTACTGGTGCTTCTTCTACTACAGTATCTTGAAATACGTACTGAACTGCTTCTTCTTGCTCAGTAGTTAATGTTGCCATCCCAACTTGAGGTTCTAATTCTACTATGAAGTTACTCGATACTGTTGCTTGTTCTTCAGCATTCGCAGCACTCTCCCAGGAATCTAAGTATCCTTGAGCATAAACAGCTGGATATTTATCTCCCTCTTTTAGTGATTCATCTACGGTTACTTCCCATAACTCAATTTTTTCACCTTTCTTCACTGCATCTTCTAACATTTCTCGTACTGGATCATCTTTAGACTGGATTGCTTCAATACTTACTTCAGATTCTAGTTCTCCAACTTTTACAATCGTTCCATCTTTCGTGATAATACGATCAAGTGCACGGGAGTACGAAAATGTATGTTCCGTTTGAAACACTAGCTTCGCAGCCTCATTTGTACTTTCATTTAATAAACGAAATAATAAAACCTTGTTTTTTCCTTGTAACATCTCTGCCATCTAAAATTCCTCCTATAAACATCTAATTTTTGAAGAGAAAACTAATGTTTTGTTGTCTCCCTTCATCCTATAGGTGGGCTTGTATGTCTTTCGTACGACAAGCCACTTTCTTCTTTGCTCGTTGAATAAATTGTTGCACGGAAGATTTCGCAATGTTAAGTTCCTCCGATATTTCCCCCATACTCCATCCTTGTGCCATATGCAGCAAGTAGCACTGTCTTTCTCGAGCAGATAACACCAACAATATCTCCGTAATCATGATTTTTTCATTTTCCGTAAGCTTTCTTTCCGTCGGTTCTATATCTAACGATGGTAATAAATCCATATCGTAAATAACTCTACGCTGATATGCTGAACGTTTATCTACTCCCCCATAGCTGTCAGGTTCTCGTCCAGTATGCATCCAATTCATGGCATAGGACATATCTTTAATCATTTCATCAATTACTTTGATATCTTTTTCTTCCATTTCAACTTCTGGATCTAATCTTTTCTTCATATCCTCTAATGCTTTTTTTCCATATTCGTACTCTGCTAATAAATTATCTACCCAATTTTTATCTTCAAGTTTTCGTCCCATTAGAATAAACCCTCCTTTAAAATAAAAAAGGACATGAGCAACGTAAGTTACGTTATCTCATGTCCTCCAGTTAGCTGGTAGCACAAATTCCTATTTAAACTCTTCACCCTCATCGAAACGAACACGTTTTACTTCTCCTTGATGAGTAATGATTTTTGTCTCTCCATGATCCGGCAAATACGACATCTTTGTTTTTCCTTTTGAGTAGACAATAATAAAAGGCTTGTCCTTCTCTTCGGTGGAATAAGGCAAATGATCTTCTCGAATGAGGATATCTTTTAATCGCATCTTTATCCTCCTCTCGTTATTTCTGTTTTAGAAATTATAAATTTATAGTACATTTCTATTTTAAAAATGTCAACAGTTAAATTTCCAAAAAAGAAACAAATTAGCAGTTTAATAATTATTATGGTATAATTATTTCTAAATTAGAAAATATAGGTGGTATGAAATAATGGATATCGGAGATCGTATCATTCAATTACGCGAAGCAAAACGTTGGAGCCAAAAAGAATTAGCAAAAATAGCTCAAATTAATGTTAGTGTAATGAATCGAATTGAAGCAGGAGATAGACCAATTCGTGGGGAAGAACTAAGTCGATTTGCTTCAATATTTGAAGTTTCTACTGACTTCTTATTAGGGCGAACAAATGAAATTAAGCAAAACACTAGCGACGAAAAACAATACTTCATTGAAAAAATTCAAGAAGATTTTCCAGAAGCTGATTTAATGTTTAATGATTTAGCAAGTTTTTCCTCGAAAGATCTCCAAGATGTTTATGACTACATCAGATTTAAAAAAAGTCAGAAAGAAAATAACGCATAAGCTATATTGCATTTTTCGCGGAAGAACTTTATACTATAATTACCAAATTAAGGTAATACTTAGAAGGTGCAACGAAGAAAGCACCTTTTTTTATACCATAAAATAGAACGTATGTTCTAAAATCGGAGGTAATCATGCATTACTCACACCTAGAAGATTATATCCAGCACATTTATAAATCAATCAAAATTTCTTCTCCTTCCCAGTTAAATATGACCACTATTGCAGAGCGTTTAGGCATTCAAGTAAGTTATGGAAACGTTTCTTTTCGAATTAATGATGAAATCATCCTTCGTAGAGGTACGAAGGAACAACAATGGCAAGAATTTGGTCATGAGGTGTGTCATTACTTAAGGCATTGTGGAAATCAGTTATCAATGCACCCTCTGTTTTTCGAACTCCAAGAGTATCAAGCAAATAATTTTTCATATCATTTCTGCGTACCAACATTTATGTTACTGAAACAAAAAAACTTTAACACTTTATCAATAGCAAGAACATTTAATGTTACAGAGTCATTTGCCTCACGACGACTAGAAATTTATCAACAAAATCATATTTACGGTAGTAATAGCCACTTAAATCAAATTCTATAAACTTATTAAATAAATTTAAATAATTTATAGAAATAATTGGGGGTATTGTGTGGTTTATCTATATGAAACTTCGCTATAAGACTGTTCCCTCAAATGTTGCTTTAATTATTACAGGTCCAAAGCTCGGGGACCCAGAAAAAGAAAGAAATAT
This sequence comes from Oceanobacillus kimchii X50, assembly GCF_000340475.1. NCBI lineage: Bacteria > Bacillati > Bacillota > Bacilli > Caryophanales > Bacillaceae > Oceanobacillus > Oceanobacillus kimchii. The sequence goes on along the minus strand of NZ_CM001792.1, from coordinate 125,219 downwards.
ATTCCAAGACGATGAAGGCAGATATATGAAAGTCATTCGTGGTGGTGGACACCGCCTAAGAATGTTCCAAACATCTACACCGGTTCCTTTAACAGCATTTCAATTACAAATAACCAGCCCAACTGTACATACATTAAAAGGGGTACCCATTGAAGCAGAAGCTGTAGCTATGTTAAAGGTAGCTGATTCTTTAGAAGGTATAGCTAGATATGCTGAACAATTTCTTGGTAAAGACCAAGATGAAATCGATGAGGAAATTACTGAAGTTCTTGCTGCAAACATGAGAGCAATTTTAGCAAAATTAACAGTTGAAGATATTAATAATGATCGGGAGAGCTTTAACCAACAAGTTACAGAAATCGCACAAAAGCAATTAGATGATATGGGGTTCCGTATCACTAGTTTAGGTCTTACTGATTTACGCGATGTAGATAACAGTGACTACTTAACCAACTTAGGTAGACCAGAAACTGCACAAATTAGAAAACACGCTGAAATTGCGGAAGCTACGAATAGAAGAGAAACGGAAATTCATAAAGCACAGATGAATGAACAAGTAGAGATTGAACGTTATGAAAAAGAAATCAGTATCTCTGAATCTCGAAAAGCAAAAGAACTTACCGATGCGAGAATTAAGGCTGAAACAGATAGAGAGAGAGCGAAAACCGAAGCTGCCTACTCCTTAGAACAAGCAGAACGCTCTCTAGAAGTAGAAAATGAACGACTTAAAGTTGATCGTCAGAAGAAACAAGAAGAATTAGACATTCAATTATTAGAGAGACAACGCAAAGTTGATTTAGAACAAAAAGAAGTAGAAGTACGTAGAGCTGCTGCTGAGGCAGATTACTATGAAGAAGTAAAACGCGCTGAAGCTGCTGCGGAAGCGAAAAAACGTGCAGGAGAAGCAGAGGCAGAAGTTATTGCCAAGAAGAGCCAAGCTGAAGTTCAAGCAATACGTGAGCGTGCGAAAGCAATTGATGAGCACAAAGAAGTTATGTTACTTGAAATGGTTATTGAAATGCTTCCAGAATTTGCTCGTGCAGTATCCGAACCAATATCCAATGTAGACTCTATCCGCATATTAGACAATGGCGACGGTAAAGGCATGGATCGCATTCCAAATTCTGTTACATCAATGATGACCAATATGCAAGATAGCTTAAAACAAATGACTGGCTTGGATCTAAATGCAATGTTAAACCGCATTACAGGGGGAAATAATACGACCGATACAAAAGAACCCATACAAGCTCTTGCATCGAAAATTAATCACCCAAAAAGCGAAGCTGCTGCCGTAGATGACCCCGGTAATACAGAAGGAAATACAACAGAAGAAAAGAAAGAAAGTAATAATGAAGAAACATAATAAGATATAGTTGAACAAAGCCCTCCAGAGCGGGGCTTTGTTATTATCTTAAATCATTAACTATCGAAGTAACAATATGCAAAGAATCCCATTCTCCACTAGATACAGATATAATAGAATAACTCTTTGGAAATAATTTCGAATGAATTTCATTAATAGAACTGCCTTTTTCATGTAGAACTTTAATTTCACCATATAAATTCTCTAGATAGTCTAGTTTTTGCTTTAACTTCTCCTTTCCATCTGGTACATATCCAGCATGACAACAAAACAGTGATCCAATATCGTAGGTTAGAATGGTTCGAATTGAATTTATGATCTGAGGAATCGATTCATCCCTCATAATTACTTTTGTTTTTGGCGTTACAAATAAATCACCAGAAAACAGTGTTCCTGATTGCTTATGCAACAAGCAAATATGATCATTCGCATGACCCGGCGTATAGATTACTTCCCATTCTTTCTTTCGAGATTGAACCGTATCTTTAACGGCTACAGGTTTAAAAGGCTCCCTTACTCCCCAAGTTAATTGACGATATTTCGGATAAGGAGTATCTTCAAAACATAGCTCGATTCCTTTAGAATGCAGGTAAATTGGTACATTTAAATTTTCTTGAATCCAAGGAGCTGTACCAGTATGATCTTCATGGTTATGCGTTAGAATTACAGAATCAAATGTTATGTTCTTATAAAAATCAATTAGCTCCGGTTCAAATCGTTGCGGCCCAGTATCAACTAACATTCCATCAACTAAAAATACAAATACTTTACTCATTTTAGGAGCAGTCATTTCAACACAGGTTATATTTTCTTTATCATAGATTTCAAGCACACTGGTTCACTCTCCAATCCAATATTTAGTTGGTTAATATAACTCTACCATAAAATGAATGAATAATCAGTCATTTTATGGTAGAGTTATTATCTTGTGATGTTTACTGTCAATTCATATTGATTAAAAGTTACGTGGTTTATATTAATAAAATGGCGTGCCCAATACTAAGGAGCACGCCATTTTACATCTTAAAGAATTTATATTTGATCCTTCACAGGCATTGAATAATTATCCCATGTATTATTTTGACATCCAAGTGCCTTCTCTATTATTGTCACTAAAACCATGTATTTTTTCATTCTCTTCATCAATAATCAATCCCTGAACGCTCCCTTGATAAGACGTATCGTCAACATATTGAACATCGAAGCCTAGATCTTCAGGATTCTTTAAAAATATTGAATCCTGTTCAACTTGCAATACATCTTCGTTAAATTCTAGAAACGTTCTAGGATTATTTACCGCTGCTTGGATTGGTTCATTAAATTTAATAGTTTTCACTAACTGCTGAGCAATCATTGATGTGATTTTTCTTCCACCAGCACTTCCAATGCCTATAACTGGAGAATCGTCTTTCGTTAAAATTGTTGGCGATGTGTAACTAAAAGGACGCTTGCCAGACTCAGGAAGATTTGGTGAATCCTCTTTATTACTAAAATTTTTCAATTGATTATTTAAGAAAAACCCATCCACATACTCCCCTGATCCAAATAAATCACTTAGTGTATTCGTTACGGAAACCATCATACCGTTTCTGTCTACTATTACAAAATGTGTGGTGTTCTTATGATTATCTATGTCAGCATCTGACTCTAATTCTCTAAGATACTCTTCCGACAATTCAAGCCCTTGAAATTCAGATGAGAGATTATCAATGTGATCTTCTGAAATTAATTCTTCCATTGGCATATCTGTAAAGTTAGGATCACCGACGTTTTCTAAGCGATCACCGTAACTTATCCGATTGATTAACCCCATCTTTAACGAGAAAGCCAAAGGTTGGTCTTTGGTTTCTTGAATATTTAATGCCTCAGCCATTTCTAAAACCTGAATTAACATAACCCCTCCTGATGGTGGAGGAGGGGCTAAAACAGCAAAACCACCGAATTTACCTTGTATAGGATCTTTTACCTCTGTTTTATATGTCTCCAAGTCTTCCTCTTGGATATCCTCTTCTTTTTCATTAATCTCATTAGCAATATCTCCTTGATAGAAAGCACTGGGACCACCTCTTTGAATATCTTCTAACGTTTCTGCTAGTTGTTCCTGTACCAATAATTCTCCCTCTTTAATTGGCTCCCCATCTGGAAATAAATGATCTAAATCAGATAAACGATTTTCATCGTCTTTCAATGCATTATGCAAGGTTTCGGTAACCGTCACACCATTTGCAGCAAAATTTATAGAAGGGCCTATGAGCTGTTCCATATCCATTGTTCCAAAATCTTCATGAACTCGGTACATTCCATTAATAAAACCAGGTACACCTATGCCACTTGAGGATAAACTATTGTCTGGTGCGGTTTCACGGTAATCATAAACTACTGGGTCTTGATTATTATTAGGGTGAATTAACATCGTTCCACCCCCACCAATTCCAGACCCATAAGGTTCTGCTACACCTAAAACAAAGCTAACTGCTATAGCAGCATCAACAGCATTACCACCTTGTTCAATTATTTTCATCCCAACTTCCGTTGCAATTGAGCTGTCAGATGATACCCCATAGGAACCGTTATCCTCTGAATTTGAATTATTAAGAGTGAAATCATCTGTCGAACTGTCTTCATTGCCGTTTCCCGAATTTTTAACACCAAAGATTATTAGAGTTACCAATAAAACCAAGCCAATAACAATCATGTAAAAACGTTTATCATATAAGAAGCGCTCTTTTTTGTACATGTTTATATCACACCAAAGATAATAGAAAGACAACAGAAGTGATAATTAACCCCATAACAGTATCCATGCTTGTTCTTTTCTTATGCATTTTAACTGTTCTTAATACAGACTCTTTTAAAGATAGTCTAGATTGTTGTTGCTTTTTTGGTTTATTTAAAATAGCTTCCATTTAACTTCCTCCTCAAATAAAGTTTGTTAATACAACTGTTCCTAATGTTAATCCACTAAGTACTATTGTACTTCCAACCGTTGGTATGACTCCTTGTTTTTCAATCGTATTTGCAATTAATCCAGGAACGATAATCCCTATAGCGACCAATCCACCTACAGCTTCAGGAATTGTGTATCCGGGTAGCCCAAAATCGAAAATGGCTTTCATTATGATTCCAATGATAATCATAGCCGTAAATTTTCTTCTTCCGTATATAATCGTAAATTTTCCAATTACTTTCATGACAATTAAGTAAGTCAAAAAAGCAATCATAAATGTAACAACAATACTTACTGGGGAGTTAACCATCATGGCAATATATCCCGGAACGATCAGTCCAGCTGGAATAATTCCTGTACGTTCAGTATAAAATAGGCTAAGGATTACTCCAGCAGCTATAGCTAAATAAACATCTCCCGTATCAAATACAAACATTTTTTAATTCCTTTCTCTAAGCAGATTCTTTTACTATTTTCATTTGTTCAAGACGATTTACTAACTCATCGGCTCCACCATGTATATTTCCAATGCCATATATGGTTTTACCAGATAAGTATGGCTGTAGCACTCGTACAATTTCATCAGTGCTTGTTTTTTCTAAATCTAAAAGGTTTTTAACAGGAAATGTTCCTTTTTTATACTCATCTACTATTGGTCCTGTACTATCTCCCATTACAACTAGTGTTTCTGCCTGTATATTCGGTAAAACTTGTTTAATAAATTGTTCCGTTCGATTTAATCGGTCCGAACGAGTATTCATAATAACAACTGGTTCATCTGTGGGATAACTTAATTGCTTCACACGTTCCCAAATGTTGATTGTTGACATCGGATCATTCGCACTGAATCCGTTGACTAAGAAACTTGGATCATCCATATCTCCAACTGGAATTATCTGCATAGCACCAGGATCTGGCCAAGCTTTTAGCATTCCTTTAAAAGCTGTTTCATGATCAATACCAAGCACATCTGCCACAGCTAGAGCTAACGCCGCATTTTCCGGGAATACCATGTACTCAAATCTTTTTAGAAAGTCTTCCGAGATAATAGATGTATCACATACATGTACTTTCGTATTCCGTTGCTTCGCCATTTGCTTAAAATGAGGAACAAAAGGGCTATTGTTAATAATTAGATCCCCATTATGAGGAATTGCTTCCGAAAACGAATCAGCAACTTCTTTTAATGTTGGCCCTAAAACGTCCATATGATCTTCTAAAACATTAACAATTAACCCAATATTTGCTTGCAATATTTTTTCTTGGAATACTATTTGATAATCAGGCTTTACTGCCATACATTCACTTACTAGAGCATCAGCTTTTAAATCGGATGCTTTTGAAATGACTTTTCTTTGTTCACCTATGTTTGGACCTTCCAATCTTCTTTTAATAGGGGCCTCTTGAGAATCGAACCAGTAGAGCATCCTTGCATCAGTTCCGGTCGTTTTACCAACGGTATGATAACCTGCTTCTTGTAAAATTCCTGTTATTAATCTAGTAACAGTAGATTTCCCTCTAATTCCATTTACATTAATACGTACTGGTATACTTGCAACATTTTTATCATTAATCATTTTTTCTTTAATTCCAAAGAAAATAGCTAAAGAAGCTAATAGCACAATGATTAAAAGTTCTTCCAGCATGTTATCACCTCTATATCATTTTTAAAATTAGTTACCTTGCTCTTTTAATAATCAAAATTCAAATAAGCACCTTTTGAAAACGCCATTTTCCAATAATGACAGAACAACTAATGATCTGTAACATACTTAAACATGTTTGAAATTGAAATTCTTTTGGAACTTTTTTCGTTTCAATGTAGGTACCCACCACTCCTTTTTTATTAATCTAATATGCTACCCAACTGACAACTTGATTCTTGCACCTACACTATAACCGGCATATAACGACAGGGAAATAGTATTTCTGACTCAATTTCCAATTTTCTTCCAAATATAGTATTTTATATTTATTGGAAATTTTTTCTTTAGGCTACTTTTCGACCATAAAAGTAATAGATTATAACTATTTTTATACTAATATCGCATTATTCTGTTAATATAAAGCGTATTTGTTTTTATTTTGACGAATAGGACGGAAGCCTCCCTTTAAAAAATTACTCATGAATAAACTCCTCGAATTTAATAAAACTAAAACAGAAAATTAACTTAAAATTTACTTGTTTATTTTTCAATAATAGTTGATATTGTAGTATTAAAGTTTACTTGAATTTATTTTTTTTTGTAATATATACTAAAAAAGATTGCTCTCCATTGAGGCTAATTTCTGATTTTTGTTACAAAAGTACAAATAGCTAACACACCACTGCGGGCACTGAACTTTTACACTGTTGCCTAGATCTCCAAGGCATAAAAAAAACGCTCTATCCTATACAGGACAAGCGTTTACTTAAAGAGCTTCCAAGCGGACTTGAACCGCTGACCCCTTCCTTACCATGGAAGTGCTCTACCGAACTGAGCTATGGAAGCATATGGCTCCACAGGTAGGATTCGAACCTACGACCGATCGGTTAACAGCCGATTGCTCTACCACTGAGCTACTGTGGAATTAGTAATAATAATTGGATAGCAAAAATCAGCCTGGCGGCGTCCTACTCTTGCAGGGGCAAAGCCCCAACTACCATCGGCGCTGAAGAGCTTAACTTCTGTGTTCGGCATGGGAACAGGTGTGGCCTCTTCGCTATCGCTACCAGACTAATTGGTCTGTTGTTATTTAGGATTGTACCCTAAAAACTAAATAAGAGTAACGTGACATCATTCATTCTAGCTTCAGTCTCTATCAACTAGCAGACTTCCTTCTCTTCTTTACGATAAGTCAATATCAAATCGTCTACGACTCTTTGTATTTCCTTTATCTTATTCAGAGAATGTCCAGTCTGTACGTTGATGTACAGATCCTGTCGCTTTATATAACTTAGATAAGTCCTCGATCAATTAGTATCCGTCAGCTGCACGTGTCGCCACGCTTCCACCTCGGACCTATCAACCTCATCGTCTCTGAGGGATCTTACTCACTCGAAGTGATGGGAAGTTTCATCTTGAGGGGGGCTTCATGCTTAGATGCTTTCAGCACTTATCCTTTCCACACGTAGCTACCCAGCCATGCTCCTGGCGGAACAACTGGTACACCAGCGGTGTGTCCATCCCGGTCCTCTCGTACTAAGGACAGCTCCTCTCAAACTTCCAACGCCCACGACGGATAGGGACCGAACTGTCTCACGACGTTCTGAACCCAGCTCGCGTACCGCTTTAATGGGCGAACAGCCCAACCCTTGGGACCGACTACAGCCCCAGGATGCGATGAGCCGACATCGAGGTGCCAAACCTCCCCGTCGATGTGAACTCTTGGGGGAGATAAGCCTGTTATCCCCGGGGTAGCTTTTATCCGTTGAGCGATGGCCCTTCCATGCGGAACCACCGGATCACTAAGCCCGACTTTCGTCCCTGCTCGACTTGTAGGTCTCGCAGTCAAGCTCCCTTCTGCCTTTACACTCTACGAATGATTTCCAACCATTCTGAGGGAACCTTTGGGCGCCTCCGTTACTCTTTGGGAGGCGACCGCCCCAGTCAAACTGCCCGCCTGACACTGTCTCCGAACCGGATTACGGTCCTGGGTTAGAATGTTCATACAGCGAGGGTGGTATCCCACGGGTGCCTCCACGTAAGCTAGCGCTCACGCTTCAAAGGCTCCCACCTATCCTGTACAAGCTGCACAAACATTCAATATCAGGCTACAGTAAAGCTCCACGGGGTCTTTCCGTCCTGTCGCGGGTAATGCGCATCTTCACGCATAGTATAATTTCACCGGGTCTCTCGTTGAGACAGTGCCCAAGTCGTTGCACCTTTCGTGCGGGTCGGAACTTACCCGACAAGGAATTTCGCTACCTTAGGACCGTTATAGTTACGGCCGCCGTTTACTGGGGCTTCGGTTCAAAGCTTCGCTCCGAAGAGCTAACTCGTCCCCTTAACCTTCCAGCACCGGGCAGGTGTCAGCCCCTATACTTCGCCTTTCGGCTTCGCAGAGACCTGTGTTTTTGCTAAACAGTCGCTTGGGCCTATTCACTGCGGCTCCTCCTTAAAAGGAGCACCCCTTCTCCCGAAGTTACGGGGTCATTTTGCCGAGTTCCTTAACGAGAGTTCTCCCGCTCACCTTAGGATTCTCTCCTCGCCTACCTGTGTCGGTTTGCGGTACGGGCACCTATGATCTAACTAGAGGCTTTTCTTGGCAGTGTGAAATCCGGAACTTCGGTACTTTATTTCCCTCCCCATCACAGCTTGAAATTGCCAGACGGATTTGCCTATCTGACTTTCTCACTGCTTGGGCGCACACATCCATCGGTGCGCATTCCTTATCCTACTGCGTCCCCCCATCGCTCAAACAATCATGAGGTGGTACAGGAATATCTACCTGTTGTCCATCGCCTACGCCTGTCGGCCTCGGCTTAGGTCCCGACTAACCCTGAGAGGACGAGCCTTCCTCAGGAAACCTTAGGCATTCGGTGAAAGAGATTCTCACTCTTTTTTCGCTACTCATACCGGCATTCTCACTTCTAAGCGCTCCACCAGTCCTCACGGTCTGACTTCACAGCACTTAGAACGCTCTCCTACCATTGTTCGTAAGAACAATCCGCAGCTTCGGTGATACGTTTAGCCCCGGTACATTTTCGGCGCAGAGTCACTCGACCAGTGAGCTATTACGCACTCTTTAAATGGTGGCTGCTTCTAAGCCAACATCCTGGTTGTCTGGGCAACTCCACATCCTTTTCCACTTAACGTATACTTTGGGACCTTAGCTGGCGGTCTGGGCTGTTTCCCTTTCGACTATGAACCTTATCACCCATAGTCTGACTCCCAAGTTTAAGTAACTGGCATTCGGAGTTTGACTGAATTCGGTAACCCGGTAGGGGCCCCTAGTCCAATCAGTGCTCTACCTCCAGTACTCATCATCTTGAGGCTAGCCCTAAAGCTATTTCGGAGAGAACCAGCTATCTCCGTGTTCGATTGGCATTTCACCCCTACCCACACCTCATCCCCGCATTTTTCAACATACGTGGGTTCGGGCCTCCAGTCAGTGTTACCTGACCTTCACCCTGGACATGGGTAGATCACACGGTTTCGGGTCTACGACCACATACTATATCGCCCTATTCAGACTCGCTTTCGCTGCGGCTCCGTGTCTTCCACTTAACCTTGCATGGGATCGTAACTCGCCGGTCCATTCTACAAAAGGTACGCCGTCACCCATTAACGGGCTTCGACTACTTGTAGGCACACGGTTTCAGGTTCTATTTCACTCCCCTTCCGGGGTGCTTTTCACCTTTCCCTCACGGTACTGGTTCACTATCGGTCACTAGGGAGTATTTAGCCTTGGGAGATGGTCCTCCCGGATTCCGACGGAATTCCACGTGTTCCGCCGTACTCAGGATACACTCCGGAGGAAATTCTTTTTCAATTACAGGGCTGTTACCTTCTTCGGCTGATCTTTCCAGATCGATTCATTTAAAGAATTTCTTTGTAACTCCAAAGGAGTGTCCTACAACCCCAGAAAGCAAGCTTTCTGGTTTGGGCTCTTTCCGTTTCGCTCGCCGCTACTCAGGAAATCGAGGTTTCTTTCTCTTCCTCCAGGTACTGAGATGTTTCAGTTCCCCGGGTCTGCTCCCTATACCCTATGTATTGAGGTATAGGTACTGCTCCATTACGAACAGTGGGTTTCCCCATTCGGAAATCCCCGGATCAAAGTTTACTTACAACTCCCCGAGGCATATCGGTGTTAGTCCCGTCCTTCTTCAGCTCCTAGTGCCAAGGCATCCACCGTGCGCCCTTATTCACTTAACTAAGTTGTTATTTCAGTAAATAAGCGTGCTAATTTAATAGCCTTGTTTCAATA
>NZ_CM001792.1:0-113115 GCF_000340475.1 Oceanobacillus kimchii X50 | reverse complement strand
GTTCAGTTTTCAAAGAGCAATTTCTGTGTTTGTCGTTTTTTGCGACAAGATATAATTTATCATGTTATCCGTTTGATGTCAACATTTTTTTAAATCTTTTTTTGAAAATCTTTATTCAATGTAAGTTGCAAAATGTTTCATCAAGCGACAACAAAAATTAATATACCATATTCCTTTTTATTGAGCAATAGTTTTTAAACAAAAAATTAAAATTCGATAAAAAACCTTTTGCAGTAACATTACGAATCACTACAAAAGGTATCCTAAATTAAATATTCCCTTTCCTTTTAGGGATATACTTCATACACTCTTGTTCACTCGCCACTCTACGAAGTAATTGAAATAATAATCTATACCTTTCTCGCATTGCGCTTTTTACCATTTGATCAATTCGACTATCGTCTAAATCTAATAAGATTTCTTCAAGCTCTCGCTTTATTAAATACTCCATTTCCTTCTGTTCCATTTCATTTACTAATAATCCAATCATGCAATCACCTCATATATCACCGTATAAATCCGTTAAACAAATTCATATATTACTATTAATATATTTCAATAAGTCATTTTCGGTTCCAAAGACTAACGACTTAAGTATTACAAGTATTCGCAAAAACAAATGAATTTTGTCGGTCGGAGTTTTTAGCATCTATCCACTACTATTCCCCAAAACCACTAAATTTCATCCATCATTTTCTTAAACAGTTTTCGACAAAGCGAGCTTGTACATAATTAGCAAGTCTAGTGCATAGATATGATTATAGGTATAAGTAGAGGAGGAAAACAAATGGATCATTTTTATTCCTTTCGTCTAAGAGGGAAAAGAACTGCATGGATTATCGGTTTAGCATTTATCATTGCTTTTATAGCATGGATACAAAAAGATGCAGTCTTTTCCGTATTTAATGGCGAAGAGCCTGTTGCTTTATCAAAAGGTAATGCCGATGAACCAAACATTGCTATTACATTTAATATTAGTTGGGGTGAAGAAAGAGTAAAAGAAATATTAAAGCAATTAGAAAATGAAGATGTACAAGCTACGTTCTTCATTAGTGGAGAGTGGGCAGAAAGGCATCCAGACCTTCTAGAAGCTATTTCAGAAGGTGAACATGAGATTGGAATGCTTGGTTATCGATACAAAAGCTATTTAGACCAAGAGATTGATCAAGTTAGAAAAGACCTATTGTATGCACAGGAAGTCTTTGAAAAATTAGGTTATGAAAACGTTAATTTATTGCGCACACCACATGGCCATTTTAACGAAGAAATTATTGAACTCGCTGAAAGTCTCGGTTTCCATGTTGTTCATTGGAATGTAAATCCTAACGACTGGGAAAATCCAGGTACAGAAGTAATCGTTGACTACATCATGAAAGAAACTGATAATGGCGATATCGTTCTCCTACATGCATCCGACAGTGCAAAACAAACTGCCGGTGCACTAGAAACCATTCTCCCAGGACTTAAAAACAAGGGCTATGAACCGGTAACCATTTCAGAAATCATTAATCAAGCAAAAGCAAACACAGAAATTGTTGATTAAAAAAGATCTCTTTCCAATTTTGGAGAGAGATCTTTCGCATTACTTTTTCTTTTTTTTATTGTGACTTTTTTTATCCTGTCCATTACTTCCTTGAACTTGAGGCTTCTTCTCTTGAAAATTTAATCGATGTAAATTCAAAATTTGGTATGTATTCGATACGAGTAATGGAACCACCATAAGCCATGCATAATCTGTTCCATCTACCATTAATCCTGGCACCCATTCTACTGTCGTAAATACGACCATAAAGAATAGCGTTGGAATAAATGCTTTTTTATTTGTTTCTTTGGCTTTAATCTTAGCAACTATCCAACCGATTAGTAATAATGCCGCTGCTAATAGGATAAACCAATACAGCTCAACATTATCCGCTGATCGATATGGAAAATAAATAATATCAAAAAGAATAAATATAATTAGACCTACTTGTACCGTTGACCAATACCCTTTGAATAAACTCTGTCCCATTCGATGAACAAATAAATACGCGAAAAAACCAGTTAAACTAATGGTTGCAAACGTTAACCCTAAACCTAAAAAGAATACGATAAGTCCTAGAATTTCCATACCATCAAACGGTTGCATATAGTTTAAATATTGCTCTGGTTTAACAAAGAAACTTGCAATTAATCCAGCCAGTCCACCTAGCCAAAATGTTTTCCATAAAAAACCTACAAGGATTCGTGTATTCAAACTTTTTCACTCCTATTGCACATACTTTCATTTCCACAATATTTTACCATGATACGGCATTTATTTCTCTTATGTATGTGCATATTTTAATTATTGATTATACATATTAAACATATAGAAAGGAGGACTATAAATGGTACGACGACATCTATGTATTGTACTCCTTAGCTTATCCTTCTTTATATTGTTAACCGCTTGTGGTGGCGGTGGTGGTAATAGTCAAAACGAAGGTGAATATGATACAACCAAAAAAATGGTTGTTGATATACTTCAAACCGAAGACGGTAAGAAAGCGCTCCGCGAGATTATGCATGATGAAGAGCTTAAAAACTTATTGGTAATGGAATCAGACAGCGTGAAAAATGCTGTTAATGAAGCTCTTACTTCAGAAGAAAGCAAAAAATCTTGGGAAAAAATGTTCGAAGATCCAGAGTTCGTTAAGAACTATGCGCAAACAATATCTGATGAACAAAAGAATTTAATGAAGGATCTCATGAACGACAGTCAATTTCAAAAACAAATGATTGAACTGTTAAATAATCCGGAAGTAACGGAGCAAATGCTATCTGTTGTAAAAAGCCAACAATTCCGTGCTCATTTAGAAGAAACGATTCAAGAGACCTTACAATCACCTATTTTCCAAGCTAAAATTGAAGAAATTCTACTCAAGGCTGCGGAAGAGCAAAGTAAATCAAGTGGTTCTTCAAATGAATCCGGTCAACAAGGCGGATCTGGAGAGTCTCAGTCTGGTTCCAATAGTGGTTCCGGCGGCGGGGGCGGCGGTTAATACCAATTGGATATGAGAATAGGGTGCCCGCCATCAATCAGGACACCCTAATTCTTTATCCCGCATGTAACGGGTTGTAACCCCTCACTAAATGAAGTTTCACTTTATTCTTCCATCTTGGCAATTACTTTAGCTGCTATCTTATGATATTCTTTTCCAATTGGATGATCTTCTTGATACACAGAAGGTGCAAAAACATCCTCTTCTTCATAAGGTTGTTGTAGAGGTAGTTGTCCTAATACTTTTGTTTTTAATACGTCAGCAAGTTTTTTGCCTCCACCTTTACCGAATACATATTCTTTCTCTCCGGTTGTTTTACTTTCAAAGTAAGCCATATTCTCAACCACACCAAGAATTTCATGGTCTGTTTTTAGTGCCATTTGGCCAGCACGTGCTGCTACAAAAGCAGCTGTTGGATGTGGTGTAGTTACAATTACTTCTTTACACGTAGGTAATAACTCATGTACATCCATTGCGATATCACCTGTACCTGGAGGTAAGTCTAATAGCAGATAATCTAATTCTCCCCATTCTACCTCAGAGAAGAAACTATTAATCATTTTACCAAGCATTGGGCCTCGCCAAATAATCGGTGAGTTATCTTCTACAAAGAAGCCCATGGAAATTACTTTTACTCCAAAACGTTCTACGGGAATAATTTTTTCCCCTCGTACAACAGGTCTTTTCTCCACACCCATCATATCAGGAACACTAAACCCATAGATATCGGCATCAATAATTCCAACTTTTTTACCTAATCGCATTAAAGATACTGCTAAGTTTACGGTTACCGTAGACTTACCTACGCCACCTTTACCACTCGCTACTGCGATAAATTTTGTATTTGAATTACCACCCATGAGAGTAGCTTCTTTCGCTTTCTCTGCTGCAGGTTGATATTTTTGAATAACTTCATCTGGAAGTGCTTCAAATCGAAGCCCTACTGTATTTGCCCCATCACGCTTCAAGATACCAACGATTTCTTGTTGTAATTCCATTTGTTCTGCTGTATTAGTCTTGGAAATACCAATCTTCACGCTGATATGTTTCTTGTCTTCCTTAACCGTAACTGACTTAATTCCCCCAGTTTCTTCCAATGTTATATGTAAAAAAGGATCTTTAACAGAGCTTAATAGCTCTACAACCCTCTCTTTTGTTAGCATTGAACATCACCATCCCTTGTGTTTGTATCCACCTGCTAGTATAACACAAAACACAGAAAATCTAAGTAATATGCAATATGGTGACGGTTTCAGTTTGTTTCCTCTTCTCTTTCAGGCTCCTCTGTCGCATATCGTAAAATTCCCTCATAAATACTTGCCGCCATTTTTCGTTGATAATCTTGGTCTTTTAACAATTCTCTTTCCTCCACATTAGATAAGAACCCTATTTCCACCAAAGCTCCCGGAACTTCGGCATGTTTTAGTAAATACATGCTATTTAACGCTAAAGGTGATCGATTTGTGTTTTCTAAATTTCGTATGATTTCTTGTTGAATCATCGTGGCTAAATGCTTATTCTCACCATTTGTTGGATAATAAAACGTTTGTGCACCTCGCCATTTTGTCGAGGGTAATGCATTTAAATGTAGGGATAAAAAAAAGTCTGGCTCTTTGTCGTGAATAAACTTCAAACGATTTCGAATATCTTCGGATTTTCTTCGAGCTAGTCCACTTGTGTCTTCTGCAGCTAAATCTTTATCTTGTTCCCGGGTTAAATAAACAACTGCTCCTTGTTGTTGCAAATAAGACTGAATAAGTTTCGATACTTCTAGAGCGATGTCTTTCTCTTCTGTATCATCGGACCCAACCGCTCCTCCGTCAGGCCCACCATGCCCAGGGTCGATCACAATTGTTTTTCCGGTAAGGGGTAACGTCCACCCTTGATTTGCTGTCATATTTGTCTCATTTATTGGGTATTGTAATAAGTACGCAAGTAAAAATACACCTAATAGCCAAAAAGCAATTTTCTTTTTTCTTCCCATATATTTTGTGCCCCTTCCTTTGACTTCTCTTTTACTAAATTTATGGGACAAGATTGCAGTTTATGACTTAACATTTGTGGTATGCTATTTACGAGGTAGGTTTACTTCTACAAACACAGTGGTATCGATTAATCAAAGAATTACTTAAACGGAGGGAAACACTCATGATATGGATAGGAATTGGCCTTATAATTATTGGTATAGCATTTTTAGGAATTGCTGGAGCACTATTTAAGCCATTAATGAAACTAGCTGATTTATTCCAAAGCGTCCAAAAAACGACAGACCAATTACCGGAAACAGTAGAGACTATTACGTCTCAAGCTACAGACGTTCTTGGAACCGGAATCGACACATTACAGCAAGTAAATCAACAAATTAAAGAACTATCACCCATCTTTCATTTAATAGGAGATGCTGGTCGTGCGACCAATCGATTAACTTCTTCTGTATTAAAAACCGCCGATGGACTTCAAGAAAAAACAGAAGAAGCGAACGCAATGATTGGGAGTAAAAACTTACAAGGCATTTATGGCCTAGCAACCATTGGTTATTTCCTAGCGACACGAAATAAATAATAAAACATATTAAGATAAGGTTAGAACATATTTATTTAAAAAAGCTAAACGATTGTAGCCGATAACCCGGCAATCGTTTAGCTTTTTTTAACATATTTTCTTAGATACGATTTTCCACTTCTTGGCGAATACCTTGTAGGTCATTCGCCTTTTCAAATCCATCTGTATAGAGTTGCTGTTCAAAGTCTTTCAATCGTTCTAATAATGGTCGATTCTCCGATAAAGAACGTTTGTTGGAAATGTATGAACTGACCACCCATCCTAATGAAGCCCCCAGTGCTGCGCTTGTAGCGATAGCAGCTTTCTTCCCACGCTTACTCATTGGTGTAATCTCTTTCCTCACGCTTCATTTCTCTGCGTTTTTTCAACCAATAGTAACCTAATGCAAAGCTACCATACAAACCACCAAGATTATTCTTATCAGCAATATCTCTCCCTGCTTCTGTACGAGCTTTTACAGAATCGGTTACATCTACTAAAGAAGAGGAGAATTTTCTTGTTGCATTTCCTACATCTCCAACCATATAGAAAAGGGGACTCAATTGCTGTAATTTATCATTAACATCTGCCAATGTTTGATTACTTTCATGAATCATATCTCCTGTTTCTTTAAAAATCCCGTCCAATTGTTCCGGCAATTTTTGAACCGTTTTATCTACTCCACTTAATACACTAGCCAAGTTATTTAACGTATGTCCGATAAAAATAGCCAAAATAATAGCCGCTACTCCAATAATAATGACACCTATGCCGATTAACGTCATTTACTTATCCCTCTCTTCCTGTATTTACAGTAGAAGAATCGTTCATAGACGATCCTTTTCCTGTTCGATACGTTTTAAATACTTGCATAAACGCTTCGCTCCACGTGATTCCTGTTATAAATGGTTGTAATTTCTTTTCTAATTCCGCTTCAGACAGTGTTTCCTTTTGTTGTAGATATAACTGGTTCATCGTTTGTACCGAAGTACCCACATCTTCTACGTGATCAAACACACTATCTGTCGCTTTCACTTTTTCACTAATATCATCGACCAATTTATCTGCTTCCTGCAGTGATTCCGTCAATTGAGGTGTAATATAATGCATTTCTTTTTCTAATTCCGTCATCGATCTGCCTAGCGATCGCATTGTATCTGAAAAACGACTTAATGCGAATGCCGCATAACAGGCCACAATTGCAAATGCGATAGCGATGAACAAAATTCCAACATAAATGACAGCCATATGTAAAATTCCCTCCTCTTAGACAATATTATACCACCTGTCTACAGAAATAAAACGTTTCCTATCTCTAAGTAAGATTAATCTTATTACGGAATGGGTATAGGTTCCATATAGTACCAAATATGGAGGTTGACCCAATGAAGATAAAATCCAATGTGCAAACGTTTATGACTAAATTTAAAGATGATGATGTACCATTACTTGCAGCTTCATTAGCTTATTACTTTTTATTATCTGTTTTTCCATTACTGGTAGTAGCTTTTGCTATTATTCCTTATTTTAATATAAGTCCACAGGATGCAATACAATTTATTTCTTCTATACTACCTGAAGAGCTAGCGAACACGTTCCAAGATAATATCGTGAGCCTTGTAGAGACACCTCGTGGTGGCTTATTAACAGTTGGTATCTTGGGAACTTTATGGTCTGCTTCCAACGGAATTAATGCATTCATTAAAGTATCGAATGAATCCTACGAAGTAGAAGAAACTCGCTCATTTATAAAGACAAGAGCAATTGCCTTTGGACTTACTATTGCAATGATTTTTGCAGTTATTACAGCTATTATACTACCAGTTTTTGGGGATGTCATTCTAACAATGATTATGTCTACTGCTGGGATTAATGCATCGTTTGAATGGATTCTACAAATTTCACGTTTTGCAATTAGTATTGCAATAATTACACTATTATTGCTAACGCTATATCGTTTTGCACCAAATGCAACACTTCCAGTGAAACATATTATTCCTGGAACCTTAACAGCTAGTATCCTCTGGCTTATCATTTCATTCGGATTCTCTATTTATGTATCAAACTTTGGAAATTATTCAAATATGTATGGAAGTCTAGGCGGTGTCATCATTTTAATGATTTGGTTCTTCTTGACGGGGATAATCCTTCTTATTGGCGGTATTATTAATGTAATGTATCATCAGAAAAAAACAGCAGAAGATCCTGCGTATTCTCATGCAGCGGATATATAAATTCATGAGTGCAAGCTAAAAACGTGGTAAGCGCCCACGGTGGGAGGCTGGAACAAAACAAAATTTTGGGCCAATGAACGGATGCCTTGCCTTTCGCTAACAGTTCCTACTGCCAAGTCTGTAGTAATCTTTATCCACCAAGTTTCCGCCCATAAAAGGCTACATTCCAAAAAAAGTCCAAACCGACTATCGATGCCAGTTTGGATTTTTATTATCTTGATAATATACCTGTAACAAAGCTTCTTGCCCATTGATTCCAAGTAAAAGATGACTTCGACAATTCTTTTACTTGGATAGGAGTAATGAATGTAGCTTCATGTCGGAATTGAGAAGAAGGTTGATTCGCAACAACATCACCAACTTCTACCCCCTGTACAACTTCTACTTGTTCATCAACATGTAACCCAGTCTCAATTGGGCTCTTCATAAGTTGTCCATTCGTATGCAACTTCCATACATGATTCGTAAAAATCGAATCTTCAAATAAGGTAGTGGCACTTAATGCTTCTTCCATGATAATTCCTATTTCAGCATGGTAACCCGGAAGCAGTGCCTCTAAAACTTCTGGATCCTCTTCCGCTATCGATACGGAAAATGGGTACACGCTTGCTGATTCTAAACCTACTTCTTTTGGGTGATCACTTACTTCATTTATTGTACCCTCTAGCGCTATTGGTAGTTCATTTATTTCCATTTGTGTGGCAAGTCCTGCCTCCACCTTTGTTCGTTCTTCTTCCGTAAATTCTCCATCAACTTGAAGTGTTGTATCTTGTATGGTAATTACAGGATCTTCTAAACTGTCTTTTATCTCACTTATTCGACCATCAAAAGGACTATTTACAGTGATTACATTCCCAGATGATTGTAATTCCATTAACTGTGCTTCTAGACTCTGTAATTCCGCTGTTTTCTGAGAGAGTTCGTTTTCTTTTTCAATCAGGTATTGTTGCCGTAACAATTCTGCCTCTACGGTGTTCTGTGGGAATTTAATTTCAAGCTCTTCTTCATTTAGTGTCACATCACTTGGTGTACCAGTAGCACCTTCAGGAATTTGAAACATTTCCATTTGTGTGATAGCAGACTGTATAGCTGCAAGTTCCCCTTCTACTTGAGACACCTGTTGATTCAAATTTACTTCCGTTTCATAATAACTTTGGACTTCATAGGAGAATAATGGCTCACCACTCGTCACCATATCCCCTTCCTGCACCATAAACTCTTGAAATACACCACTGGTTGTATCAAAATAGATGTGCTCTTCACCGGCCACGTCAATCACACCAGGCTTATATAACATTTCTACAAGATCTGCCTCATGGCTATTTGTCCAGCTATGTACAAATGATACACGATCTATTTTTTCTTCTTTATCAAATAAAACGAGAACAAAATTCACTACAACAAACACAGTAATCGAAAACCACAATATATGCTTCTTATATTTCCTCATCCAAACCACCCACTTATGATGTATGAATCAACATTTGCTAAAACACTTGCAACAACCCATCCTAAGAAGTGAATTAAAATAACATTTAACCAAACAAAACGGTTTCTCACATCGGAATACTTCGCCAAAAAATTTGCTTGAAAGTATATAATCCATAATTGAAATAATGATATCGCTCCAAAAAAGTAAACAATCCAGGAAATATTAGTTATGTAAGAAGCAATTATTCCAAATGAGAGCGGAGATACATACCAACTTAACCCAGCAAGTAAAGCCAAAGGAATCCATAATAATCGCTCTATTAAAAAAACTATTAACGCAGTATGTTGAATAATAATTAGCTTTTTATAAGAAATTCCTGTCAGTAAATAGAATAATAGAGATGGTAAAAAAATAACGATCGCCGCAAACAGAAGCCCATAGACCATTCTGCCTAACACAAACCAAAGTTTACTAGCTTCAAAATCAAAAGAACTTAACCATATTCCGTTTTTAGATATTTCCTCGGAACCAACACCTAAAAAAGCCATTATTCCGTAGATAATCATTGATACAAGTGATAAGGTGACTGTTATCTTCCATAACCCTCGTACTTCCTCTGCTTTATTTAGTCGAAAACTTTCATCTTTTGTCTGAGAAATCATTCGAAACAAACGCGCATAATAAGTCATTTCGTCACATTCCTTTTGCATTATCCATTCTTTTCTTCTAGTTGTCATTTTACCTTAATAACTGATGAAATACTATGAAATTTTCATTAATTTGACAACAATAGTCGTGAAGACCTATTAGAAAAAGTCAGCAAAATATGGTTTGGTTTGTGGAATTATGCGGTCAAGTGTTTCAATTTGTTGTTGCTCTCCTTGGATTAGACCTATCTCCATTAACTCTATCGGACGTTTGTACCCTAATAAAATCGATGCTAACTGTTGTATCGTGATGGAAACCGATAAAGTTGCTTCTTTAGACTTCTTTTCTACATAGATCTGTTTATTATTACTTTCTAGTCGATACGTGCCAGAATTTGATTCTACAAAATCATCTATAATCTCCAAATTAATTGTTAAATCTCCCATAGGTGCTAAAAATGGATATTGCTGTAGAAATTTAGAGACATCGACAATTCTTGCCATAAAATACGGGCTGACTTTTTGTTCAAAACGTGGATCATCCAATAATAATGGCAGTGCATCGTGACCAGCAGCAACCATTTTTACTTCTTTTGCCATAGAGTCATGATTCGAAATAAAGTGGAGTAAACGTTGTCTACTCGCTAGCGTAAGGTGTATGAGTTCCTCTACTTCTAGTATATTTTTCTTAACTTCATACAGAATATATCCATCTGGTTCGCCTTGTGGATCATAGCTAACGGCAATTAACTTCTCTTTAGATAAAATTTTATGCTCCCACCAGTGGAGATCTCTCAGAAGCATTCCGTTAAATTGTTTTGTATATTTTTCATAAATTGTTTCTACTATCGATGTAACATCATTATTCTGCATTCGTCGTATCATACCACTATCTAGCTGCCAATCTCTTTTAAAATGATGCATTGGAATAATGTATTCCTTCTCATCAAAGGTAATCTCCCAACCAAACCGACGATAAAATGGTATAGAGAATGGATGTAAGTAGGATAGTACTTGTCCTTCCTTCTTCATTTCCTGCAAAGCATGTTGAAGTAATTTTCGCACAATGCCTTTTCGACGAAATTCTGGCCACGTAGCAACTGAAGATATACCTCCCATTTTAATTGGCTTACCATGTACAGAGACTTCTAAAGGAACGATATGAAGCTTTGCTGCCAAACGATCATCTTCCATCCAACCCCATACTGCTTCCTTTCGTTTTTCCTTTTTTCTTTCTTCTAATCTTTCCGGTGTTAATTCATACTGAAATGCAAATGCCGATAATTGATAGATTTCATCATTTTGTGAAGATAGCTTTTTTAACAATGGAGAATCCCCCTTTTTTGAAAAATTCGATTACTTTTTCATACTACAATAAAAAGTGAAATTATTTAAGTTAAATTAAAAGACATGCAGAAAAACTCTGCATGTCTCTAAAAATACTACATGAAAATTTGTGTTGGGAAGATATTAAATTACTCTTGTATCCTAGTTGAGAATAGAATACTTAGAGACTCATCAGTCACTCGTGAGAGCTACAGCGTACAGTTTCCCTTTATACAGTTGCAGCTGATGCTTTAATCTTTTCATTACGTTCTTTGAACATTTCATTGTGGGAAGATACCATCGCAAAGTTATTTGCCATTGGGTCAATATACTTTTTCGCTTGGTTTACTGCATTTGCAGCATCTTGAAAAGCACCTGCAATTAAATGAAGCTTCCCTTCATGATGAAGTATATCTCCAGCTGCATATATTCCAGGGACGGAGGATTCGCTATTTGGCGAACCCGCCACAAAGTAACCATCTTTTATCTCTATTCCTAGGGAGGGACTATTGTCTAGCAAATCAATATCTCTGTCATATCCATGATTTATGATGACCTCATCAATTGGAAGGGCTAAGATATCTCCAGATTCATGATTAGTTAACTCCACGTGTTCGATAGACTGATTATTTTCAGAGATAAGTTTTGTGATTGAACAATTAAAGTAACATTCCGCTGAACTTTGCATTAGTTTTGTCACTTGTGCTTCATGTCCGGACAAAACATCCTTACGATATGTCAGATAAACACTTTTCGCAATATCAACTAGCTCGTTTGCCCAGTCAACGGCAGAATTTCCGCCACCAGAGATAATTACTCGTTTATCTTTGTAACGTTGTAAAGATGTTATTTTATAGTTTAGATTCGTCACTTCATATTTTTCTGCACCTTCTATATTTAATCTTTTAGGGTGTAGAATGCCGCCACCAACTGCTACAATGATTGTCTTTGAATAATGAATCTCTCCAGATGCGGTATGTAATTGAAATAATCCCATCTCATTTTTATCAATGGATTCGACTTTTTCATTTAACACAACAGTTGGATCAAACGTCATTGCTTGTTCTACCATTTGCTTTATCACGTTTTCACCTGACATTGGAGTTAATCCACCAATATCCCAAATGACTTTCTCAGGATAAATATGCACCTTTCCACCTAATTCTGCCTGATAATCAATGATTTTTGTTTTCATTTCTCTTAAACCACTATAAAAAGCAGAATATAAACCAGCTGGACCACCACCAACAATCGTAACGTCAAAGACTTCCATTTGCTATTCAACCCCCTAAAAGATATGAAGAACTAAATTTTAGTTAAACTATAATGATAAAACCTCTTAATTGTCATTATAATGATAATGAGAATCGTTTTCAATCTTTTAGAATAAAAAAATTTTACACCTTATACAAGTAGAAACTCTTCGGACAGCCTTACACGTGTATAATTTCTTTGATGCATCATTCTTATCTATGCAAAAGACAGAAAAAAGAACCTGGTTTAACATAATGTTAATCAGATCCTTTTTGTTTTAACGATTAAAACCACTGAGAGTGGAACACACCTTCTTTATCTTTTCGCTCATACGTATGTGCACCAAAGTAGTCACGCTGTGCTTGAATAAGATTTGCTGGTAAATCTTCTGAGCGATAACTATCATAGTACGCAATTGCACTTGATAACGTTGGAACCGCAATACCATGCGCAACCGCTAGGGATACAACTTTTCGTAATGAAGACTGGTAACCTTCTACAATTTCCTTGAAATAAGAGTCGAGCATTAAGTTCGGTAATTGAGCATCTCTGTCATAGGCATCTTTGATCTTTTGTAAGAACTTCGCACGAATAATACACCCTCCGCGCCAAATCATCGCGATATCACCATAGCTCAAGTTCCAATCATACTCATCGGAAGCTGCTCGCATTTGAGCAAATCCTTGCGCATAAGATACGATTTTACTCATGTAAAGTGCTTGACGGATTGCTTCAATAAGCTCCTCTTTACTTTCATCTAATAATACATTCGTCGGTCCATTTAATTCTTTGCTTGCACGAACACGTTCATCTTTTAAGGAAGAAATAAAACGTGCAAACACGGACTCAGTAATTAACGGAAGTGGCACTCCTAAATCAAGTGCATTCTTACTTGTCCATTTTCCAGTCCCTTTTTGACCTGCTTTATCTAGAATTACTTCCACCAGTGGCTTCCCGGTCTCTTCGTCCACTTTAGTGAAGATATCTGCAGTAATTTCAATCAGATAACTGTCTAATTCTCCATCATTCCAATCCTTGAATACGTTATGAAGCTCAGTCGCATCTAGTCCTAGAACATTTTTCATTAAATCATATGCTTCTGCGATTAGTTGCATATCTCCATATTCAATTCCATTATGAACCATTTTCACAAAGTGTCCCGCGCCATTTGGTCCAATATATGTTACACATGGATCATGATCAACTTTTGCGGAAATAGCTTCAAAAATAGGAGCAACTAATTTATATGCTTCTGCTTGTCCACCCGGCATAATCGACGGACCATTTAACGCTCCCTCTTCTCCACCAGATACTCCTGTACCAATGAAATGAATACCTGATTCATCTAATTCTTTATTACGACGAATTGTATCTTCATATAATGTATTTCCACCATCGATAAGAATGTCTCCTTTATCAAGATGTGGCTTCAATGATTCAATGGTAGCATCCGTTGCTGGACCAGCTTTTACCATCAACATGATTTTACGTGGTTTTTCTAAAGAATCTACAAATTCTTCGATTGTTTTTGCACCAACAAAGTTTTTTCCGCTTGCTTCATTTGCTAAGAAGTTTTCTGTCTTCTCGTAAGAGCGATTAAAAACTGCTACGGAAAAACCTTTGCTTTCCATGTTAAGTGCGATATTTTTTCCCATAACGGCTAAGCCGATAACTCCGATTTGTTGTTTCATCAACTCATCATTTCCTCTCTATAATTATTTTGAAATGAATCATTCCCTATTATAGCGAATTTAGTAGTAGGAAACCAATATCCGCATTAATAAATTATAGTCAGTTGGTTTGTAGTAGAGATTACCTCGACTGTGTGATCCCCTTTTGTATAGTAAACAGCCGCACCTTCCCGAGCTCCTTCTTCCCATCCTGCTTGTTCGATAAAGTCCATGTAACTTGATGGAACCCCATTTTCTTCGGATGCTTTAATCCAATTATCAATTTCGCTATGTTGATTCGTATTTATTAAGTCAGCAGCTTTTGGTATAGGAAAGTCATGGTTTGAACTGGAATTCCCATAAACAAACAACCTTGAATATACAATCAATGCACTAAAAATTATAGTTACTACCGTAATGGAAATAATTCGCTTCTTCATTACTATCTCCTCAAATTCTATTGTATAAATGAGTATTCTGGATAATTAATTATACATTAACCAAATTAAGTAAAACTTCATTTAATGAGAGTTTCGGTCTTCCCTCCATTTATCTCTTTCACTTAAGCCTCATAGTCTTGAATTCGGAGTTTACTTTTCTCTACATGCAGGATAAAAGATATACATAGTTAAAATTAAATATTAGCTTAATTATCTTCATACTGATTGATAATATAATACTTTATATAAAAAATAGGAACAAAGGTCAGAATTAACTATCTTTTAGAAGACTAGAAGAAATTAATCACTACAATTACACCCGTACTAAACCACGAAAACCTCTTGAACCATAATAAGAGGAAGCTCCATTATGATAGACAAACACATGTCCATAACGATAATCACAAAATATAGCGCCTCCGGCTTCACGAATATCAGAAGGAGTTTTTATCCAACTTGATGTTTTCATATCAAAGTTACCAAGCTCTTGTAATAAGCGATATTGTTGTTCATTTAATAGCTCAATACCCATCTCAGTAGCAACGTCAATCGCACTATTATCTGGTTGATGCTTTTTTCTTGATTCTAACGCTTCACGATCATAGCAAATACTTCTACGCCCCTTGGGACTCTCTTTAGAACAATCATAAAAAATATATTCATCACTTTCTTGGTCATATTCAATTACATCCGGCTCGCCTTCTGTTCTTTCCATTTCATAGAGAGACCAAAGCTTATCACTATTCGCTTCTAGCCTTGCTTGTACATTTTCCCATTCTATATTTTTATGTCGATTCGGATTCTTTTCAAACCGTACTTTTAACGTTTCTATTAATTCTACTTGTTGTTCTGGCGATAATGTCTTACTATTAGTCAAATTTATTTCCCCTTTCAAGAATATAC
This sequence comes from Oceanobacillus kimchii X50, assembly GCF_000340475.1. NCBI lineage: Bacteria > Bacillati > Bacillota > Bacilli > Caryophanales > Bacillaceae > Oceanobacillus > Oceanobacillus kimchii. Next base: position 97,645 of record NZ_CM001792.1, on the reverse strand, counting down.
TTTTTTAAAACATTGATTAATCTATATTGCAATTAGGAGATATATTAAACTAACCGAACTAATTTAGATATTAGAACAGTATTAAAATTATATCTTTCTTATCAAAGTATTTGATTTAGCTGATAAAAGCCAAATATAGTATCTTGCTAAATATAGTTTAACATTATGAAAATTAAATTGTTATTTAAATTAATACTAAACATTGACTAACTTGCAACAATTCTATAATCAACTTAAGGATCGCTAGCTAACTCTATTTATAATTATGTACCTCTCAGTTATAAAACTATACTGATTCTCTTTTTTGTAGACAAGTATAGTGTTCCTTCTTGTTACAACACATTCTATGCCCTCCTATCATAATACATATTATGATTAAAAGAACTGAATCGATTAAACAAGGTTCATAGTAAAATAAACATTTTTAACTAACTATAGTAATGGTCCATTAACTACTCTATGCGCTTTTCTTTTAAATTCTTTCCAGTGTACAAAATGACTTATAAATGATATCTCGTATCGCTGGTACTAGTATGGTACAATGAATTGCATCCTATTGAACTTAGGTAAAAGGTGGACACTCTTATATGAAGAATTATTTGTTTTTGATTATAGGTACATTTTTCTTTGCGGTTTCCGTAGCAATTTTTGCAATGCCAAATTCCCTTGCTGAAGGTGGTGTTCCAGGTCTTGCATTGCTTATGTATCATGGAATAGGAATATCTCCCGCTCTTACTACCTTCATTATAAATGCAGCAACACTTCTTATAGGGTATCGTTACTTACCTAAAGATATGATTGTGAAATCAATCGTAACCATCCCACTCTTTTCTATTTTTATATACATTTTAGAAGACTCCGTTTCAGGAATACCAGATCCACTATTGGCAGCGTTATTTACTGGGGTGTTTACCGGGATTGGTTTTGGATTAATTTTCCGGTCAGGAAGTACCACTGGAGGAACATCGACCATTGCGCGAATGTTAAATTACAAGTTTGGCTGGGAATTAACCGGTACGAACTTTGTACTCGATGCAGCTATAGTTATTTCTGGTGTTTTTGTAATTGGACCTTTATATACGATGTATACAATACTTGCATTATTCATAGGAAAAAGAGTAACAGACTATGTATTAGAAGGTTTTGAATCAAAGAAAGTAGTTCATATTTTCTCTCAAAAAACTGAAGAAGTCGAAAAAGCCATTCAAACTAACCTTGGTGCCCATACAACTGTATTAACGGCCAAAAAGAATGATGATGGTATCGAAGAAAATTTAATTTATGTAGCTATCCCCAAACAACGTCTATTTTACTTAAAGAAGCTCGTTCAAAGTATTGATGAGACGGCATTTACCGTAGTGCACACAGTAAAAGACGTTACTGGCGGAAGTTTCGCAGAAGCTCATCACCCTGGACAGAAAACGTTCCGAGACAATAAAATAGAACAACGATATTATAAAAACCAAGCTGATGAAGAGAATATGTAACGACTCTTTTTATGTTCGCGGAACACAATTATTAAGAAACCAAACTACAATCCAAGATATAATTTATCGAGGCTATAGTTTGGTTTCCAATTTACTGTCTTAAGACACTGTTTTATCCCTCATGTAACAGACAATAATGCCTCTACTGAAAGAAGTTTCACTTTATTGTGAATCAGCTTCATCTTTTATTTCTGAACGTAATCCATCTACACTTTCTTTTCTTCTTTCATTTTTACTCAATAATTCTTCTTTTTCTTTACTGCTTAGTTCCTCTGAGTGAGCATTAATGTAATCTTTTGATTCATTAAGATTTTCTAAAGTGTGGTCGATGGTATTCTGAATCTTTTCAACGTTATCAGATCTATCATCTGGTTTCGGATGAGTCATACTATCCCTCCTTCAGTAATATTCAGGAGTATTTTTTCCATAACCTTGAAATATATTCTTATGAAGAAACGTATTATGACATAAACTTTTATTAATATGGAAAAGTTATTATACAAAGTAAAAATCCCCCACTATAAGAGTTGAGGGTTTTCTGATATTCCAAAAACTTAACGTTTTGGGAAATATACAGATAAATTTTAAGTATATTGATTCCATCGTAATCCATTTATATCAACGTTTTGGCAATTATTATATGGATGAAAATGTATGAAAAAGGATTGAAATTGACATTACGTGAACCAATTTAAACCAAAACGATAAATGCTAGTTGAATACCGAGCTATTCGTTAAATGCACTACCTGAGACATTGACCCTCTTTGATATAAAGAAGTTTACAAATACATAAACAAATAAAGTTCCAATTACAAGAGAGTATATTTTAGAAGTAGAAGTATGGATGAACATTGCGAAATATAGAATAAAAAATTGTATATATAATATAACCGAGACAAACTTTAAGAAAGAATCCTTTCTCTGGGATTTAGGAACAGGATAAAGTAAAACAGTTTGTTTCATCTCATGTTGCAAAGGAATTACTTGAAATCCTGTCATAAATAGAATTAGAAGATTAAAAACCCACCCACTTGTTGACATTGCATAATTAACAAATATGCCAATTACAGTCAGTCTTAAATAAAGGTAAAAGTAATCATTGTATCTTACAAACAAGTGTGAGTATAAATATATGAATGTACTACTCTGACTATATGGGATACACCTTTTCAGAATAATAGTGAGCCAACGTCTACTCCGAAAAGAACGTTTAAGACCAGGGAAATCCATGAAAAAATTAATAAATTTAAAATTTCCTAATAAGGCACTTTCTTCTTCATCTATTAGCCACTGCCAATTCAAATTTCTTTTTTTCCTATAAAGTAAATTAAATAGACGAAATTTATACTCATTAAAGTAAGTTCAAAAATCCAATCATTTTTAAACAAAAAATAACACATTAAGTATATTGAAAAAAACTTATTCAACCTATGTAACACAAGTTGTACACGATTCTCTAACCATTGTTCAATCCACTTCATTAAAATGTTATAAGAAACAATCCCCATTATAACAAAGAAGATTGGAAGACTTATATTCGTTGTGTATAAAAATAGGGATAGTAAAATGATAATTAAACTAAGCGATTTAATTACATCAATAACAATACTATATACAACTGATTTAATAAAATACGGCTTCAATTTCATTTCTAATAGCAACAAAAAGATTATATCTGCCCTTTTGATAAATGTACGAACTTTTGGCTGTATTAAAATAAAGGTTATAAATAATGATAAGATTACTTCAACAGATATTTGAGGAGGTATCCACTGAAGAAATAAATTAAAATAATAGCACTTTGGCCAATTATTGAATAGTACCTAAACATCTTTCTATAAAATTCCTGAACCCTTAAACACCATAATGTTTTTATATCCATTAATACCCCATACTTTCATTGAAAAATATTTTAATGGCACACGAAGATTGTATTCTTTATCATTATTGTTTTAAAGAATTGAATTGCATACTCGCATAAATGGGTACCAATGATATGAACCTACTCCATTTTTCTCCGACCTTATTTGAGTTTATACTCCTTATATTCGCTACAAAGAACAAATAATCCTTCATTGACACCTACCCGTTGAAGCTTAAAGGAATTTATTGAATAAAAATACCTCAATATGCAATACCCCATACATTTACCCTAATAATACTACCGAAATCTACATTTATTAAACGGCAAAAACAATTATATCTTGAAGAAAAAAGGGAGTTATTTCTCCCTAAATATAACCTCTTTCCTTTTTTGTTACGACAGTATGGCTATTATTAAGGTTCCGATCATCACCATTTTATCAATACCTTTTTTATAAAAAGTGTGAATTAAAAGATGTTATATCATTGGATCTATGTATTCAAAGAATAAATTTATCCCCCGTTATCCCCTTTTTTTTAATGGCTATTGTGTTTTCGTTATGCCACAATCGCGCCCGTTAATGGAATAGTACTTTTTGTTCAACCTACTTCTTTTGATAAGTAATCCAAGCAGGACAAGGGGCAAAAGGAAATGTCTTTAATACTTCCATCGCGTAACTATCGGTTGTATCAAATTCACCTACAATAGACCTTACGTTTTGATTAATAGAATATTTTATTTGTTGGAGTATGAGTTGTGGAATTAATCTTTTGAATTGCTTATTCGAGCAACCACACCAGCCTAGTTCATACAAATTTTCAACGTCTGATTCGTGTAGAAAAGAATATGCTAATATCTTTTTTCCACTTGTGTCTAAAAAAAGATAACTGCCATCAAAGACTGTGTCATCTGCTAAAATTAACTTTTTCCATCCATCAGGTTCCATATCTACTACCGGATTCTCTTTATGTGTTTCCTCATAGTTTCTTCTAACAACAAGTGATAATTTCTCCATCAATTCATTGTTTGGTGAGATCTCCGATAATGTTTTGATCATATAATTATTTTTATCATTAAATGGTAAAACTTCCTCTTTAAAGTCAGATACCTGTAGCACCGGCATAAACGTTCTTCTAATTTCCTTAAATCCATTTCTCTCATAAATATTTTTTACGTTAATTGAAGTTTCCCAAATGGATGTTTGCATTGGAGATTCGATTGTTACCGAGCTTTCAACCTTGGATAGTAATTTTTCTTCTACATCATCCATCTTATAAAATAAGTTGCTTAAAATTCGAAAGTAAATACAATATGGATGAAAACTACTTTCCCATCCAAAAATTACTCCTACTAATTTATCATTAATAAATGCGGAGTATGCAAATTTGAATTTAGAATTCTTTACTATACTGAGTAAACCTTCATCTTCAAAGGATAAATCTAACAGATTTTTTAATTGTACTGCGTCTGTCTTATCGTATTCCTTTATAATAATTTGCATATTTGTCTACCACCTAATTGCATTATAGGTATATTCCAGAAACTCGCTCTGATGTACAATGGGCTCTGATCTTTATTCCAGAAAAGCGCCCGTTAATTGAAAAGTTCACTGTTTATAAACAATGAACTTTTGATACTTGTTTTATTCATTGAGGTAGCTGTAAAGCTTACTAATTAAATCTTTGTCTACATCAACCATATAAAGAGAACTCAGCATTTCATTGAGTACTTCAACTATATTCAACGCATTCTTATAAGCAGTTTTCATCTCATTTTCTTTTAATTTTGAGGTTACTGATACATAGTCTTTATACGACTCTGTACTTATATCTTCTTCCAAATTTTTTGTACTGTTTAACCATCGTTCAACCGTATTTTCCTTTACCCTTATCAATTGTAATATAAACTTTTGCACATGGGTTAAAGCCTCCAGAGAACGTGCTAACTCTCCTCTTTTCATCACGTTTACACCCATCATCCAAGCATTCACGAAGTTATTAAAAGCGAAGTTAACATTCTCATCAGTCATTCGATCTGGCCCAGCTCCACCTAAATCATCAAGTAAAGGCTTTAATTGCTCTGTAGAATCGTAAATATACATAGACTCAGTATCTGGAAACACTCCAGTAGGTTTAAAACTTTTTATGACTTCTATTTTTGATACAGGAAGAAAATGGAACTCTCCACGAATCATATTTGAAAAAATCACTACCTCTGTTCCATACTCATTGTAAAAGATCAAGTCAACTGGATAAACTTCAGAGACCCAATGTCTTGAGCTAAAATTCTCTATCTCATCATCTTCAATGAATATATAAAACTCAACATCAGAATACTGATCTCCTTCACCTTTTGTGAAAGATCCATACATCATACACGCTGAAACCAATTCATCTTCAATACATTTCTCTCTAACAGTTTGAATAATTATATTTTGAATTAACATATCTCAATCTCCTTATCTAAATCTAATAATTTCCTTTTCAGATAAGGGATTTATCAACTACTGAACAACAAGAGCAACACATGTATAATGCTCCTTCCTTTCTTAATCAGTATGAGTATAACATAATATATTATTGAGTTGTGATTTTCAATTCAACCTTCATTCCATCCAACAAAATACAAACCTGGTTTTATTTAATATAACCATTGATTATTTATGCCATTAAATGGCCCGATTGTTGAACACCTTTCGTTGTATATAAGCCTTTTTCTGGCATTCTCCAACGAAAAAAACGTTAATCTAGATTTTATCATATATTTTCCCAAATTGAATCTTTACTTTCTCTTTAAGCTCTTTATTTTCTTGTTCTAACCCCTTTAAGCGTTCCCGTAGGGAAGCAATAATAACATCCTTTGATGCGTCACTTATGTTTCGCTTCACCTGTTTACCAGATGATAATCCTTCTTGTTGTTTGCGTAATGTTTCTATTCTTGAACGTAACCTTTAATTCTTATATAAAAATCCTTTAGATACTTTTGCCTGTTCAGCAACCGAATTAAAATTAATATTTAACTGATTTTTAATCATATATTTTAATGCTTCATCTACCTTTTGTATGGAATATTCTGTCTTCCCTTTCCAGTGTTTTAAAATACCTTCTGTGTTTGGAGCTTTATTAGCCATTAGAATTTATCTCCTCACGTTCCTCTTCGACGTATTCACGTCTCCTTTTATCTAAGCCATATATATTTTCACCTTTTTTTAGCCCGTCAACTATATCTTGATATCTTTTTAGCTTAGGTTCAATAATTTCAATCGAGCGTGTTCTTCCAGTTTTCTTATAAATCTTTATATCTGATACAATCTTGGCAATCTGCTCTTCATAATAGGATAAGAATGTTTGGTCCACATGGAAGCTACGACAATTATTTTTGATACAAGGTGGCTCAATTGTTTGGTTTAAAAATTCGCAACTCACTTTTGGGCTTTTCACACAAAATCCATGATCTAACCGTATAGAATCCATGTTATGTCGTATCCATTCGAGTTCTAATCCATTTTCTTCAGCTTGCTGTTTCAAATCAGCCGTAATCACCTCACCTTGAAGATCAAGCCTGATCGCACCAGCTTGTCTGGTCCTTTCCCACTCATTCCTAAGGGTTTTATCATGTATTTGTGTCGAGGAAGTATTATAAAACATCTCGTTACCTTCATTGAAAATAAGTATTCTCATATTTCTTCTTTTATGGATGTACCAAAAGATAATCTGCTAAAGGACTATAAGACATTTTTACATAAAAAAGGAAAACCCTTGCGGAAAAAAGGAAAGAAAATTAATAGCGATTAGTATCACCCCTTCTCAAAAAGGGGCGAACCACCAACCATGAAAGCCCTATTACATTTATAGTAAGTATAGTAAAACAAATAAGCCTTTCACATCAATTCTACAAAACTTAATTACACCAAAAAAAGACCCTTTCCACATAAGTGAAAAGAGCCTTTGAACGTTGGTTTATTAACGTTTTGAGAACTGTTGATTATGATGAAACATAGGCTTTAGCTTTGTTTTGTGTATTGTGTGTGTATTATGTTTAGTTATCCACAGGTTTTTATGGGATATTATTATTAACCCCAATTTAAAAATACATGGTTAAATAAAGATAAATTCCAGCTATCAGAACCATCGCTAATTGTTGCATTTACTGTAACTCCGGTAACCGCTTGGAAAGTATCAGTGACTGGCGCCCAATCATGATGAACATCTATATTATACCAAATTGCTTCATTATAATATATAGTATTCTGTTGTGTACAATATGCGGAACAATCATATCCGGAAGCTCTTGTAGGTCCAGATTGTCCATATGTCATTTGTTCCCCAGAAATGGAATATCCACTGCTTACCGTATATTCAGCTGAAGCCGAATCAAGTGAATAATGTGTTATACCACCAATATTAGATTCAGTCCAATTAACTCTACTTACTACACTAGCTCCTTGACCACTATCTTCCTTTTCTTGACTCCCAGTAACTGCCAATTCAGCTTCTGAAACCTCACCAACTATAGTAGTTTCATAGGATTTAGTTCCACTGTTCTTTTGTATAGTATTTAGTTCCTTAGTGTTTGCTTGAACAGGAATTTCAAGTTCACCATTTTCACCTTCAACTTTCAGCTCTGCTTCTTCTTCTAACTGTCGATCAAAGGTTGATAAATCCGAATTTCCTTCCTTTACTTCCTTAATCACTTCTTCAACATCTTTACCAAAAACATCTTTTTCACTTAATTTAACTTCTTGAGGATTTTCGTTGGCACTTACTCCGGAAACCCAAACTAACATTACGACAAAACTTAGTAACAAAGTGCTTACTTTTTTGAAAAAAATTCCTCCTTTTTGTAATATTTGTCACCATATTGTCATAAAATTTAAATTATGTCAAATTATTCCAAAATTAATTCTTCCTTTTCATTATCGTTCCAGAATATATCTAATTGAAACGAATTATCTTTATATAATGGGAGTTCGTTTTCTGAGATTGAAATATTTATTTTAGAATCTTTTTCAAGTTCACTTTTCGAATATTCTAATCTAGAATCGCCAAGATCTATATTTACAGAGAAATCTTCAATCTGATTTAAATTATTAGCTGGAGTTACAACAATTTCTCCACCTATTTCACCTTTCTTTTCGATTAGATCTACATGCCAATTCTCACTATCTCCTGTTTTTATAACTTTTTTTTCTTCACCGGTTATGTCTTCACCATTATTACAACCAGCAAATATGACACTAGATAGTACTAGAAATAGTATTAATTTTTTCATAAAGCACCCTCCAATATTAGCTTATGTAATAGTGTAACATATCGGAATAATACAAATTAAATGCCTTTTGAAATAGTTAAATATCTCTATGTAATAAGTATATAAATAAGCCACTCTTATTCGAGTGGCTCGCCAAAATATATTTAAGTATCATGTCTTCCACATATCCTCTGTCTATTTCATCCTCTGCATTGGATAAACATTTAATATGTACCATTGTCCTTAAATTTCCAACAATGACACCATCTTTTGATTTCAATTCTTTTTTACAACATCCACACCAATATGAACCCAATAAAGTCGCCATAAAATCCCCCTCATTATAGTTATGTATACCTAAATTCTATAAAAACAGAGATTTTCCTTCTATAGTATAGTAACTTCTAAAATCACATTAAAATTTATTCTTGTATAGTCATTGAGCTTACTTTTTTGACTACAGAAACATACTTATCTTGATAATTTATCTTATCCACGTAACCTTTTATATTGTGGTAATCATAATTTGAATAATACTTTATATTAATGAAAAGATTGTACAATTAGTTGTACAATCTTTGTTTATTTTAATCAGTAATAATTGTAGGTTCATCCTCTATTATATTATCAGTTTTAACACCCATACTAGATACAACGACTATTGAGAAAGCTAAAGAGCATCCAACTATAACATACCCGAGAATTTTGTATCCACGTGTTTTACTTCTAAATATAAGAAAGCACCCTAATACGAATATAGACAATAAGATTAACCATAACATCAAAAGTCAACTCCAATGCTGTTTATTTGTTATATTAATTATAATCCGTATAGTCGTAAGAACCGTCTGGATAGCCTACTATCTGAGATCTTAGATACCAATTTTGTATATTAAACTTTGCAATATCTAATGAAAGATGAGCTTGGAGAGACGAAACTGATCAGAATTCTGGAAGATATAGCTCAGATATTAAACCCTCCTAATTTTTTTACGACTTCACCTTAACATACTGAACTAATTTTTTAAAGGATTACCTTTATTCTGAATTCTTAAAACTAATGAGTTCAAATAATTCATATATAGGTGGTTTCTTCTCTTTATATAGATATATTTGTAAATAAACTTAGAGGGAGGTTATTAAATGAGTTTAAAGTCGAAGATATATAAAATGTTGAGGATTTGAAACGATGTTGATGCTGTAAGTAAGGGGAAAATAGGTAAGCGAATTGGAAGACGAATTACTGGACGTATAGCAGGTAAAGGAATAGGGGAAGTTGTTTAAATAAGTCTTAGGCAACTAAGACTTATAACACCCAAGTATATAAAATTGTATTGAAGAATACATTGCCATCTAAGTATAAAGTATCGACTAAAAAAGGATACAACAAAATAATTATTGCTTTATCAATAATAAGCTAACTAGTCAATTTTTTCTAAGTTCTTTAAAAATAGAAAATGCACTTCCAACAGCTATTAATATACCAAATATTATATACCCCAACTGCCCGTCTATTGCATAAGCAGTAATTACCCCTACTGCTACAATTAAGATAATAATATGAAAGACAAGTTTAAATATCTTATAATCTTTTGTGTCACTCATTCTCTTCCTCCTATGTTGGTTAGGTTTACTACTCCACCATTATACAGGAAAAAAGTCTAGAAGTTAAACTAGACTTTTTTCCTGTATTGTTGATAGTTTATCACCAAAAAACATATTAATAATATAAATCCAAGATTCTAATAATAAAAATTATCAAAATTTAAATATTAATCATTCTTCAAAGGTAAAATCCACCATGCTACTGATTTAATAGCTCTCCACATTCTTATTCCTCCTTTCTAAATTCATGTCTTACTTAAGAGCCAAACCTAGACCAAAATCCCGCGATAAAAGAAATAGCTTTTATCATATGTAATCCCCTCCTTGGTAATTAAGGCTCATGCATATAGTACTAAATTTTTTTTGGTAAATCAACCCAATTTTGTATTTTTTTGTATTTTTTTGTTTATTTTATATTGTTTATATTCTATAATTACTTTAGCCATGTGCCACGAAAAGCATTATTGTAGAAAAATATGACCACACTTTAATATATGGTTTTTCAGATAAATGGACATAAAAAAGGCCCACTAAAAATAGTGGGCTGAAAAAAGAATTTTTAGAAATAACACCATAGGTATATTTTACTACTATTCTGATAATATGTAAAGCCCCCACTAGGAGGGCTTTTAATTCTATTATACTAATGAAAATAATTGTTAAGTAGCTTTCCAACTTTCAATTATATTTAAATGCCAATTAGAAAAATAAGGTCCCCAATAAGTTGTAGATACAACTGATATAGTATTACTCCCCACTCTAATCGGTCCACCACTTTGACCTCCACTAATATCAGCGTCGTGTACTAAAACACCCGAATCATTATCTAGAGTCTGTATGTTTCCAGGTGATCTATACATATACCATAACCTTCTATTATTTTGGCCAACTTCTGTTTCATCCCCAGGATACCCTATAGCATTCATCCCTGTCCCAACCGTATTCCACGTACTAGTTGTTAACTGATTTCCATGACTTCCATTTACTTTTATAACGGCGAAATCATATGCTACTGCACTATAGTATATATTCCCAGGAGTAGGAGGAGTAGGAGCATTTACATATGAATTTACTATCCAAACATTTGTTGCACTACTCATTCCATAAGGAGTTTCATATCCATTTTCACTTGGAATAGATACAAAGGATTTATGGAAAGAGTCTGCGTGTTTATCATAGACACAATGAGCTGCTGTTAATATATGTGTAGGAGTAATATAGGAGCCAGAGCAAGAGCTAACTTTGTCATCGTGTCTTAAAATTGCAATTCTAGTGGTTGCATTGTACGGGGTAGCTCCTGTTGTATTAGTAACTCTGACGCGTTCTTTAGAAAGCACATCAAATTCTAATAATACATTATTAATTGCCGATTCCATTTCAAGATTATCTTCAATAGGTACACTTTCTCCTTTAATGCTTATAGAAGTCGGATTTTCTTCATCTGAAAATTCAGATAAATTAGCTTGTGAAAACTTTTCCACATTATTTTTTTTGAATTCCTTCTTTAATTGTTCTATCTCTTTTTCAGTAAAAGAATCTTCGATAGGCAACTCACCTATTCGATTATCATTCACTGATTCAGCATTTACAATTGATGGGAGTGCTAATAAAAATAGTATTGCGATAAATATTTTCTGATAGAGTTTCATACTATTATATCCCCTTTCATATTTTAATAGTATAATAGAATTATTAATAATATAATTTATTCATAATTTTTTGTCAAATTTTACACTTTTTAGTATTGAGAGGATTGATAAAATGAGAATGGTTGTAATTATTATAGTATTATTAAGTGTACTTTTATTTTCCTGTAATACTTCTGAAGATGACTTTTTAGTGAATGTGCTTATAGAAATTGATGGAGAAGAAGAAAATTATATATTGGAGATTTCTACATTAGATAAGCCCAAGCATATGGACTTTACTTCTGGTTCTGAATTTTTCCTATATGAAGACAAACCCTTAAACCTAAAATTAGAAGAAAATATAAACTATAGTATTGTAATTTATAGCACAACACAATATTTAAAAACTGATAATAAATACGGTGATCAATTAATGAACTATTTAGATAAACATTTACTTGAAAAAGAAATATCACTAAATGAAAGTGATAAAGAAATTATTATCGAAGTAGGTAACATAAATGAATAAACAGATAAAAGGGGCCAATGAAATATATATGGCCCCTTTCATTTATCCTTTATAGAATCTTACATACTTCGAATTAGCAGTAATATATAGACCACTCTTAATTTGGTACATATGACCACCGCCAACCTTGAACTTGTCACGAATAACGGTAAATACTTCTCCCTTATTTACAATAACAGCTTTATCATCCCAATCTGCGCTGTTATAAGTCCATAGCGAATGAGTAATGATTTCAACATATTCATTACTTCCTCCACTGTTGGACTTTCTTTTAAGATTAAAATAATTGGCAATAGCCTTCGCTAAGTCTTTTCCTGTTTGTTTAAGAACACTATTGCTACGCATACGTTTAATATCTGTTGTGGAATCCATAAAGCCACCTTCTACTAAAATTGCTGGCATACGAGATTCTCTTAACATATGGAAATTTGCTGTCTTGATTCCTCTGTCACGTAATTGCATTGCATCTACGATTACAGGATGGATTTTCCTTGCTAAAGCAGAACCTCCAGAACTACCATGGTAACAATAGGTTTCGGTACCGCCCCAACTACCCCACTTACCTGTATTCGCATTATGATGATAAGAAATTAAAATATCTGCACCAAAGTTATTAGCCCCAGTTGTTCTAGTGGATAATGATACATCCGTTTTTCCTGTTCGGTCATCTAAACGTAATACTTCCGCATTCTCATAATTTTTCAATTCATCAATAGCTGCAGTTACAACTTTATCATTGAAAGACCATTCTCTTTCACCATCTGGTGTACGTTTACCTGGTGTGTTATATCCATGTCCTGCTCCAATTGCTATCTTTGGCATTATAAAATTCCTCCTTTAATTTTAAGAAAAATAAAAACACCCTAAACGGTGTTTACTTGATCAAGCTATTACGTTTTAATACTTCTTTTTGGCTTTTACCTCGTGCTGTAATATAGTTGTTTTTGAACCATGCCCATACAGTTGCTACCCCTGCCAGTATCTCAGCAATAATCTCTTCACTCACAACTGGAATTGGTTGTAACCCATAGTTAGAAAGCAACATATTGATCCATGCAATAGCAAGCGCAATAGTACGAATAATTGTAGATTTATCCATGCTTTTCACCCCCTTTCAATTAGGCTCCAATACCAAATGTTAATAAGAAATATAAAATTTGAAATACAAAAGCCCCAATCATCGTGATTAGGGCAATCATTAATCTTCTATTATTGTTTTGAATGGTTTCTACATCTTTTTCATTCTTTTTCGAACGGTAATCTGCATCTGAAGCAGTCTTTTTTGTTTTTTCTACGGTTTCCTTCATATCTGTTAATTGATCTATTTTTCCGTTTAACTCAGCCATGGAAACTTTTACATCTGTAAGGACGTTCATAAACTCCTTCATTTCTTCCATCTCCTTGGTTTCTGGCATGCTCGACCCCCTAACTACCTAAAATTGAGCATAAAAATAACGCTTATTCAGCGTTTTCCTCGTTTGTCTTATTATCATTGTTATTTTCATGTAACTTTTTTAGCTGTGAAGATAAACTCTCTACATCTACCTCTAATAATGCGATATGCTCCGATTTCTGCCCTAATTGCTTTTTTAGCTTATCAATGACTCCAAAGGATCTTAATAATTGTTGTTGTAGCTCCTCTTTCGACATATTTTGCATTTTTTGTTGGAATCCTTCCATTTAAACCTCTCCCTTATTGTTTTTAACTTTATAACATTTGTTCAATGATCATATATAAATTCTCAATTTCCTTTTCCAATTTAATTCTCGCATTTCTTTCAGATTTTATAACCTTCACCATAGACATATTAATGCTATTGTAATCCAATCCATCTTCATCTCTGACTATTTCTGGAGACATCTCCATAATAGCCCCTATTTTCTTTTTATTATATGTGCCAATTTCTACATCGCTATTTATGTTGTATGTTACAGGATTTATGCTGTCTAATACCATATAAGCTGTATCATCTTGTAATTCTTCAATATTTTGTTTATATAATATAGACGATCCAGTAGGGAAAGATGATGCTCTAATAGGTTTATATCCAATAGAACCTGCTGTATAAGTCACTGCATCTGTTACTCTCGTTCCATTATTTGAACCAAGATAAATATAATTTCCTGCGTTTTGTACTATGTTGCCGGAATGGACAGTGTGGGTATCTACTTCACTAGTAGCATTTATAGTATCAGTATCTATGGTGTCCCCTTCTATAGTTGTCGTATTGCCCCACCTAGTCGCCCTAAATATTTGTGGTACTTCGAGATTTATGAAATAGCCCTCTTCACCATATACAACAGGCGCTTCGAGTTGTGTACCGCTTAGCAATGGTTGGGTAAACGTGACTGGTGTATTACTGGATATTGATATATGGTCGTTATGATCACCAATGAAATTGAATCTCAGATGATTATTCGACGTGCTATCATACGTATCAACATCGAGACCCATCGTCAAATAACCCAAATCGTACATAACTACTCCAATTTTTCTATAGCTATTTAATTGCCATACCGTCTCATCTTTTGATATTCTAAGTAGTCCATATTCATCTGCTGAATATCCTGCAATTAATGCTGATTCTGATCTTCCCCACATAGAGGCAACATGTGTGTCGTATCCTCCAAACCAGATACTACCATTATTATTCCCTACTTCATTCACAGTAGCAGTATTAGCAATACCCATTAAGTCATATGACCAAGGATGCTCAACATCCCTTTTGAGTTGTTCCACAATATCAAATCTACCAAATTCATAATTACGTGCAGTAGACCGAACTTTATCAGTGTTCATGATCATCGATCCACCATCAGTCCAGAAAGTTAATTCCCTTGCTCCTATATCCATGTCTCTATTGCTATCAACTTTAATAAAAATATTAGGATCATCTTGGAATCTCATTTCTATAGTAGGTAATTCTCTATATAATGTATGAAGTATGGAGAAGGCTTCCCTTTTCCGACCATCACCAGATGTATGAGATCCACCACGTGTAAATGTTAGTCCATCGCCATTCAATTCAACACTAGATCTAAATTTATTATTGACAATCATACGATCAATAGCATATTCTATATTATCAGTATAATCATTGTAATCATACATATCCTCGGCAGTATATGATAACAGTGTTAGAGCTTCTGGTGTAAGTGAGTACCCATCCATTATCACAGCAAAATTGTCATCTGGGTCTTCGACTCTCCCCATTTCATAAGGCGACAAGAAATTGGCAGAAGCAATACTCTCACTAGTGAAATTAGAACCCTTCGCAACAGAATATACTCCAGTACTAGAGTCCCAACTTCTACTATACGAGTTTAATGCCCCGCTAAATGTACCAGATACACCTTCCAGTTTTCCTTTGATGGTGACATCTTCTGCAATAACAGTACCTGCCATTAGTTTATCTGCGCTGACTTCTTGAATCATAGCATTGGTAATGGCTGCATTTGCTATTATTCCACTATTTGCAGTTATTGTTCCTGCTGCTATTTCATTCGCAGTTACTGAATTAGCATAAAGAGAACCACCATCCATATAAATCGAATTGCGATAAGCCCACAAACTCGTGGGATCTTCAGCAAATTGTTTTGGTATACCACCATTTACAAGCATTACCTCACGAATATAGTAGTCTGTAGATCGTATGGTTTGATCGTCATCTATCCAACCAGTTGTTAAAAACTGCACTCCCCACCAATCCTCTATATTGGTTTGGGTTATTAATATTTCGAAATCTAGTGTAGCCCATTCTCCTGCTTGCAGATTGGGATGTTGATCCATCACATCACTAAACATTACCACATTCGACCAAGTTCCAGGGGCGGGATTGGAAAAGCGTATGCCATCGGCTTTCATTAGATTATCATCGGTGTTTGGTGATGTTAATATCCGCACGATCCTAAAATCTTGTGTTGCAGGATCAACTATTTCGTCAAATTTAACATCAAGGGTCAACGTGAAGAAATTGCCACCTTGCGACAGAACATACCTATTGTTTTGAACAGAATATAACCCATTATAGATTTGTTGATTGATATGGATTATATGGCTATTTGGTTTGTCTGTTTCCGGTTCTAATATAGTAGTTCTTGCATTAGCATATTGATTGCTGAAATCCCACCCTTGTTTGCCAATATTGAAACTACCATTTTGCAATAAATTATACTTCTTTTGTGTATATTCCTCTATTTGATCCTCTGGGGAAGGTCTATACCCTTGTGCATTACTAGATTGTATCACCATTGGTTTTTTGATCCATATATCTCTTCGACCCTCTGTTTCCCAACTAGTGAAAAACCCTAAGTATCCATGACCACTAGACCCTTGCAGAGTGCCTGCAGGAATTTTGTAGATATATCTAGTCCATTCGTCATCTATCGGCAACTCATCGGTAAGAAAATTAGTCAAGCTATATTGGGCAGGACTCAAATCATCTGTCAATGCACCCATTACATACGGTCTGATTGTATCTTCTTTTATCCATACTTCATAAGATATTACTATATCTTTATTAAGATCCAATTCCTGTGTAAACGGAGGGGAGTATAATCTCACAGACCCATCTATATCAACATAAATTCCTATTGCTCCATCTCTCTGTTGATATCCTTGTACGTCTACTGGTGTACCAAATAAGGCGAATCTCCATTGATCCTCATTTCCATTAATTGCGAAATTCTCAAATTTGGTGTCATCCAATAAGTTATCTGCACCATCTATATTTATGCTCCCTATAGCGTCATTAACATAAGTAATATCCGCCTTCTCAGATGGATCATATCCATCGTCATATAAAGCTCCATCACCAATCATCAATACATTAGCTGTTAATCTACCATTAATGTGGGCATCTGTAATAATAGCGTTATTTAGATGTACTTCATCAATCATAGCTTGCTGTGCAAGTAATTCTTTCGTAATGGTTTGTTCTGATATTTCCGTATTGCCATCAATTTGCTTGGTTTGAGCCATTACCATTTGCGAAAAATCAGAGCGCTTCCCATGGGTATTGACCGCACATACGACGAAATACCATTGTTCGTTTACTTCTGCATCATGTGCATATCCTCCGGACTTAGTAGCATAGAGAAAATTATCACTATCGGATGGTACAAAGTTTGCATTCGTACTACCGTATACACGATATTCCGCTATATATACAGAAGGGTCATAGTCCCATTTCAACATAATGGAAGAAAATAACCCAGTTGCCTGCAAATTATCTGGTGCAGGTGGCTTTACATTTGGAAAACTATCGTCGTCAATTATTCCCCCACTATCCCATGAACCGCTATTCTCGGTTACTTTACTAATAACCCAGTCTAACTTACTCTCGTCATCTTTTATTCTTAGAAAGTTACCTACCGTTATATCACCAACCGATGGATTTCCAATACTATATGAAACTTTTATAATTCTCGATTGAACAGTTAAAGCTGGGCGCATCTCTTCATCAATAATGTATCCTGTATCACCTAGATAGACTTGCTCATGTTCATAATCTGCAATACCATAGAACGTACGGACAGACATCTCATATTTCACCTGTGGCTTACTATTATTTTGAACATTTTCCCAAGTAACCTGCAGTAATTCTTCTGGGTTTGTGATCTCGTCATTGTCATAGATACCAATGCGGTGTATCTTTCCTTCTTTTGTTTTAATACCATAACTTTCAAGCGCTTCCGGATCCCCGACATATTTTTGACCTTTCGGTTTATCTACTGGATCTCCATTTAGTACATTCCATTCCAAATCTTCAAAAGTTATCTTTCTACTATTTCCTTCGCCTACCTCAACACTACCACCACGACCGATAAGTGCTGTTTTAGGATAATGTAGCACAGTACGTCTTATCGATTGTATATCTTTATCTATTTCAAAGCGTTTACCATTGTTTAAGCCTCTTCTTTCCCAATCAATAAAACGACCAGTGATTCCATGGTCGTCAAATTCTACTCGATCTATATATTCCCCTCCCCATACGGATCGAATATGTTTTAATGATTCCGTAACACTTTGATAGTATAAACTAGTTGAGCGTGTACCATAATCTCCTGTACGCCCTCTTTCGAATCGAGTCCCATCTAGTACAACATCTAACACGTCATTAATTGGCATATCCTGTGGTCGTCTCTCATAAACCCAAGCATCATTAAGCTCAACATAAGAAGGCATACATATTGCCATTTTCAGCTTTCCTTCATCACCATTAACATCCTCGACCTCTTTTATAGTCCAAAGACGATATACGCCTCGAAGATCTTTAACTACAATTTGGTTTTCTCCTTCAATATAATCACATGCATCTGCAGTATAAGGAAATACGACAGTAAGATTATTACTGTCGTTGTCGATATCCTCTTCTAATATCGATTCATCATCTACGTATTCATCAGATACATGTAATAACTTATCTTCATCGTCAAATATATAGACATTTGCTCTTTCCATTATCTATATACCTCCCTATACTTCAAAACTGCATCAACCGCAGTAGGTTCAATTCGAATATTATTAATACCCAGATTTAATTTCCAAAACTTTGGAGCTAGCATACTAATAGCATTCATTTGTAACTTATCATTTATAAAAACTTTACGTTTTTTAAAATCAACATCGACTTTATCTCCAATGGATAAATCATAAATTATCCGTAATTCTTTCTCTCCGTTGAATAAAAATAATGTATCTGTTTCTTCTGTTAGTACTATTTCCATTTCAGGAGGTGCTTGTTCAGTACCCATATACTTTACTTCTATTTCTCCAGTATCAAAATCTAATTGATCAGTTTTTCCATATTTATTAGGATCAGCACAAAAGATAGTCAATGTACCATCTTTTTTGAAGAAATACTCGTCACCTTCTTCCGATTCTGACGGTCTACCATAATACGTAATATCTGGCTCATCAGGAAAAATAATAGGGACATCTTTTGCAACATTAAGGACTCCGTTTAGATAATCAACAGTAAGTCTTAAAGATTCTCTATCATGTGCAATGATGTTCCCATTTATACCAAGAATTCTTGGCGGTCGTTTTGAGCCATGTACATAAGCTCCATCTGCGCTTGTAATCTCAGTTATGAGTAGTTGATTATTTGTAAATCCTCTACCTGTAATAGATTTAATTTTAAAATATGGTGAGAGATCAGCACCGTTGAATATCATAAACTATCATCCTTTATTTCTTTTTCAGTCTGTAATTCTGGCGATCTTGTTCATCCGAGATATCCTCTACAAATGCAGAGTACGTTTTTCCGCCAATTACCAGATTAATTTGTGCAGGTTGCTTACTTCCTCCGTTACCTTCGCCTGTATACGCCCCATTGTGTTCTGCAGGTACAACTGCTTCTCCTGCGTGTAGCATTGCAAGTCCATCTTGTGTAACTAAATCAGTACCAATGTTTAACTTAGGGATATTGGGGATGCTAAAACCTAATGTATTTCCACCCCGTCCTCCCATACCAGGAACCCAATTTGGGACTTTAGGAAGTTTAATCTTTATCCGATTTAACCCGTTAATCATTCCGTTTATTGCACCTATGACACCGTTAATAGCACCTTTGATCGCTCTTACTATCCCATCCCATATTCGACTAGTAGTACGAGATACACCGTCCCATACACTTGATATTGTGTTAGAAATCGAGTTAAAAGCTGAGGATATCCGGTCACGTATTGTATTTACAACATTTGATATGGTGTCACGTATACCATTCCAGATGTTCGATATTGTATTTCTTACACTATTCCAGATGTTCGATATAACATCCTTGGTAGCATTAAATACTTTAGAAGTAACATCTTTAACGCCATTCCATATTTTAGAGACAGTATTTTTTATTGCATCCAAAACGTTGGTAATGATATTTTTCCAACCATTAACAACCTTAGATATAAAATCTTTAATAGCGTTAAACACTGTTGATGTAACTTTTTGTATCCCATCCCATGTTTTCTTTATGAAATTAGAAATCGCTGTGATTGTCTTATCGAACATATTTTTAATACCTGTCCATATTTTATTAAGGAAATCAGATATTTTTTGGAAGTTTTCTTCTGTTTGTCTACGTTGCTCCTCCCATTGTTCAACAAAGAAGTCCACAATTGCAGTAACAATATCTGTGAAAAACTGTTTAATGTCTTCCCATAGTTCAACGAAAAAGTCAGATATTGCTTGCCATATCTCTACTGTTTTTTCTTTAATTGCTTGCCAAGTTTCGGGGATGGTTACGGTGAAAAACTCAATCATTTTATTAAATTCTTCTTTTACTGCTTCCCACCAAGTTATAAAGAAATCTTTAATAGCTTCCCAAACGGTTATGGTCACTTCTTTAATTTCATCCCAGTGGTAAACAATAATAGTTGCTAGTGCACCAACGCCTGCTATAATCATAGTAACTGGATTTAGTATGAGCCCCATTACCCCACCTAATTTGGTTATAATTCCTATAACTGGAGTAATTGCACTGATAAGAGAACCCATGACCACCAATACTGGACCGATAGCTGCTGCAACTGCTCCAACAACCATGACTACTTTTTGCATGGTGGGAGATAGGTCACCAAACCACTTAATTAATTTAATTGCACCCTCGACCAAGCCTTGTATTGCAGGAATCATCTTTTCTTTTATTGCATCTTTATTCTCATTAAACATCTTGAATAAAGGCTTGAGTGCTTCGCCCATTACCATGAAGAGAGTATATTTCAGATTGTCCCATTCCTTACGAAATTCGTTCATTTCATCCAACTCTTCTTGACTGAATGGTACATCTATTTCGTTCATAATTTCGTCTAAGTCTTTCCCACGACTTTCTAACTCGCTCACTATTGGAAGTAACTCTGGCATGTTCATTTGGTTAGCAAAAGCTCTTCTGTCAGCACCTTCTAGCTCTAGCATCGTTTCAACAATGTTACGCATTTGCTGATCAGCACCCATATTTTTAAATTCTTCAGCACTGACTCCCATAGCTTCAAAGCCTTTTGCTAGTCTTGGAGAAATCTCATTACCTCGCTCAATTTGCTTATTCAGTGTTTGCAATGAATTAGCAACTGCATCCGTATCGACACCTGCATCTGTAGCAATCTGGCGCCAACGTTGCAATTCATCAGTAGACATTCCAGTTATGGATGATAAATCTAATAATTCATCAGCGAAATTACCAAACTTAACCATTGCACCGCCTAACGCCACACCCACACCAGCTATCGGACCAGTAACCCATTTAGTCATGGAACTTCCAACATTCTTCATACTACTTCCAACATTTTTAAGCTTCGTTTGTAGGTTTTTTACTCCCTTTTCTGCGCCTTTTTGGTCTATTTTCGTATCTATCGTAATTGAACCGTCTGCCATTTATTTATCACCTGCCTTTCCACCGAAGGCTGTAATCATATCTTCAAATGCTTCATCTGCTGTTTTCTCACTGTTTTCAAGAGCATATTTTCGTTTAAGACGTAAGATTTTATTGCGCTCTTTCTGGTTATTCTTAGTAGGGGCAGGAACTTCCATTGCTCGTATTTGAACTACCTGCATGAATGGTGTTTTTTCACTTAATCCACTAAACAAAGATATGAATTTTTTCCAATGCATTTTGCCCTGTTGTTCGAGTAAATCAATACCGTAATCCATTAAAAAAGAAGCGTATATACGCTCCCCATCAACATCAAAGTCATATTCTTCTTTTTTAGAAGGTGGCTCATTTTCTAGGTTTTCTTCCGTTGCTTGTTCTGTCTGGAATTCATTATCTCTTTTGAAAGAAAGTTCCTCTTTTAAAATCATCATGAAAATTTGATATTTTTCATCCGATGGCAGATACTCTAATTCTTCATAATTGGTGATAAGCATTTCTAGACCAATTAATACCTTTTCATAATCCTCTAAACCCTCATCTTTAGTCATTTCAATAAATAGGATTATGTTATCGAAGGTTACATTTAATTGAAGTACTATTCCTTTGTAAATGCATGTATCCTTTAATGATTCTGTAAGAAACATAGGCTATTTCTTCTTTTTCAGATATTTTGCTTTCTTTTCTTCAAATTTCTTTTTATATGTTGTATTAATATAATCAATCACATCAAAGAGAACATCTAAGACCAACTCTAACGACTCATTTGTTTTTTTATAAATTGTGTCAAATGCGCCATCTCCCAATATCTCATCAGTAGCACGACTTGTTTTCTCTTTTAATCTATTCATCTCTTTTTCTAGTACCTCAACATCGTTAATATCTCTAACTTTTTCAGATTCTTTAGATGCTCTTTGTAAATCTATTGCTATCTCTGCATACCGATTCTTTTTCTTATCTGATAAATCAATTTCGTACGTTGTTCCATCAATCGATACTTCTTCTATCGCTCTTTGAATACCAATTTCCTTCATTTAAATTCCTCCTAAAGAAAAAGAGCAGCCATTTGGCTACTCTTATAATGTAGTTACATTCACAACGTCTGCCGGGTCAGACTCCGTACCGTATTTATCGTTTATTGCTGTTACGTAAAATTCATAGGTTGATGATGTTATTAATCCTGATACCGAATACGTATTCGTAGTTACAGTATCAACTTTTTCACCATCTTGATATACGTTGTACCCACTAGCATCCTCAGTCACATTCCAATCAAGATCAACGCTTGTTTCCGTCTCATTTGAAGCGACAAGGCTAGTGGGAGCCTTAGGGAGTAGGCTTTGTATATTTTGGTTTACCAGCAAAATGTATTTCAAAGGATATATCACCTTTTCCTCCTGCATCTCCACCCGGTCCTGTAATTGCAGCAATTGTACAAGGACCTTCAAAAGATGATCCGTCTGGCAATGTTAAACGAAAATCAGTCCGTCTTGACGGTCCTAACTCAAGCACTTTCGAGTAAATAAAATCCTGTGCCTCATCTCCGTAGTATCGATGTCCTGAAAAGGAAGCAATCAGTTGCGCACCGATTACATCTGTTTCCCCATATCCATCACCATCAAAGTATTTATCTTGGGCAGTCTCTTCGTTTGGATCTGGCTCCATACTATTGATACCTTTACCTAATCTTTCCCATGTTTCCGTTTCTCCGTTAGGTGTTACATTAATTTCCATCCTGTACTGTGAATTTAATAAAAATCCTTCTGGCATATTCATCCTCCTTTATGTGTATAGTTCCGCTTGAAACAATGCTGTCCATAACGTACCGTAGCTTGTTTTCTGCACGTAAGATGGTGTCGTAATGCATTGAAACGAAACCAATTTAAAAGAGCCATCACTCGAGGTGATAGCTCTGCTTGGTAAATTTTCATATTGACTTTCTAATTGATGAATCATTCGATATGCTTCTAAATTACTTTTGTGGTGGACTAAAAGCTGAAATTGAAACGGATATATCTTGCTTTTCTCCATATAGCGATCATTAATATTAGCAGGCGAAGGTCTAATAGCTATACTGTTATCATTTTCTTGATACGTCCCTATTTCAATAATAGAGGGTGTAAAAGATAAGTTTTCCGTATAGTCTTTTAATCGTTCTAAGAAATCCATATCATACCTCCTAATATTTTGATCTCGCTGCTTTTTGTGCCTCATCTAACCATTGTTTAAGTTTTTCTGCTTTGGCAGCTTCAAACCAAAGCCCTCTAGCATTCGGATTTATGTCTTTAGAGAAATTATAGTTCGAATTAAAATATATTTCTCTTACGTATGGAGTTACCCAACGTATCTCTCCATTCCCAATTTTTGAATGTGTAATCCCACTAACTCTAGTATTCTTAGAACGCATGGGGATATAGTAGTTACTATCTTTTAAAACCTGATTATCCAAAACAAATTGACCAAAACCTAATGCATTATCTAATTTTTTATTTACTTTATTCTTATCGAAATCAACTTTTACATCAATCACACTATCACCTTAGTTCCAGTTCGTAATGGTGTGGTTCACTACCAAACGCATAATGAGGTTTAACATCAACCACTTCACGATTAACACCATTAAACTCAATTTCGGATCTTATTTTAAAATTGGGAAATGCTGACGAATTGACTCGATCTACTAAAACAACATGATTGACCTCTTCACCTTCACTATTGGAAGTACGCTTTAATTTGCTTACAGGTGTAACTCTCACGTGTTCTATTTTAAGAGGAGGGGCGTGAGTACCATCCCATCCACTAGATCCCTCATATGCTTTATATTGGATTGTGTGAGGGAGTAAATGTTTTGGAATTGGACTAATGACCATGATAAGCACCTATTCCCCTGTACAATAAGCCTGCATATGCTAGATTCTGCATAACCCCATTAGGAATTTGAGTAGAAGCTTCCGCATTCATGGAGTAACTAAATGAGCCAACATTCACACTTTGCATCGTTTCTTGTTGTTTAGTAGCTATATAGCCCCCATTCATCACAAAATGCTCTGTCATGATGGCTGTTGCTTTTTTTAATAGATTCTTTTGTACATCTACTAGCTTATCCTCATCAATAGAAAAGTTAGTTTCTCCATCAATTACATCTGAAGCACGCTTAATACAACGATTAAGTTCTTTTTCATCTTCCATAGGAGTACCTTCATATTCATCTAAATAGTAACCTGCATCAATATACAAAAAGACACCCCCTATTTAGAGGATGCCTTTTGATTTTCTTCTTGTTGCTCTTTCTCAAGTTGTTTTACTCTTTCTTTGAGTTCCTTATTTTCTTTTACAACTTTTTCATGGGTTGATTTAGGTACGGTTTCCTCTTTCTTCTTACCGAGCACCTTTCCTTTTTCATCTGCCTTCTGATAACCCATTGCAAGTAATTCTTTTATACGCCCTTCATTGTTTTCTTTTAATACAACATTGTCTTTACGAAAGTATGGCATATTTGTTCATCCTCCCTTATTGTTCTTCTCCACCGCCACCAGATGACGGTGCTTTATTCGATACAACTAAACCTTTTGCTTGGTGTTTAAGCACAAACAAGTCATGGTACATACGATTTTGATACAGGTATCCGTCACCCTCGGTATGTTGACCTGGTTGGAACAAATACACTGAGTTCAGTTTCGCCTTTGCAACAATCGCACCTTTATAAACAATAATCCAGTTTAATTCTTGTGCATCGTTAGCCGGTATATAACCATCTGTAAAATCATATGCAGTATGGAAACGGTCAACATCGAATACTTCAATAAGTATTACCCCATCAATAGTTGTAACCCGAGTTTCAATTGTCGTATCCTGATTCTGTAAAGAAAAAGTCCCTTTGCCTTCCTTGTACTTCTCAATGGCATCCATCACATCGGTAGATACATAGGCTTTTAGATTTGCAGTACCAAACTTACGTACTTTTCGAATGTCGGATTTCAATCGGTCAAATACGTCTTTCGGAGTACCATCCGTTACGTTCTCATCTTTCGCTTGTTCCAATTCTTGCGCTTTTTGCGCTAGTTTAGAGAAACGATATGCATCAATTTCTGGACCCGCATTTTCCGTCAAGAATATCCGAGTTACATTTGCAGCACTTGCAGCTTGATTTGATTCATCTACATCCATTTGATCAACGAAGAACTCAACGTCACGATCAAAGCTAAGTGTATATGGCTCATGTGTAACGTCTACTGTGCCTCGATTATAGCCACCGTTTCGAGTATGTTGCTTATAACCAGAAACAGATAAATGAGGTACATGGAACGTTTTTGCCCCCATCCAGTTTACTCCTTGTGTTTCAAGGTCATTTGTAAGTGTCGTTTGTTTGATTACTTGGTCTAATTGAGTCTGATATCTTTGTGCATAGTTAATTGCATTTGGCATGTTTAATCATCTCCTATTTTCCTAATAATGTTTGTGCGAAGGCATCATCTCCGCCTCCGCCTTGTTGATGACTTCCCGGAGTATATTCCAAGCTAGGGTCATTATTGTTTTGCTCGGACTGAAACAGGTAATCATCAGATTCTTTTAATCCTTCCAGTTGCGTATCTAATCCACGCAACTTGTCACCGTCTAATTTAACTTCATCTAGATTAAGTAAGGCTTTAACTGCAGTTGGATTCTTTACATTGGCATCTTTCAATGTGTTTTCTAACTTGTGATCAAATGCTTGTTGCTCCAATTTCTGTTCCAGCTCTGACTTAGTTGTTTCATTCTCTTCCTTCAAACGATCGATTTCAGCAGTTAAATCTTCATTACCCTTCGCCTTTTCCCCGAGGTCTTTCAGTTGTGTGTCACGATCAGCAATCTGTTGCTTATAATCGTTGACTTGGCTTTCAAGCGTATCTGCCTTTTCTGCTTTTTCCTTCAAGTCATTTACTGATTTTCCATGTTCAACCATAATCTTATCGATACTTTCACTTTCTAAACCTAGGTTCTTTAAAAAATCTCTGTCCATATCCATTCTCCTTTTACATTTTTTAACATGGTCGAGTCCACGTAAAGGTTGCTATTTATCGCATAGCTACGAGTTATTGCATAATAAAAGCACCCAGCGCTCGCCTGCTGAGTGCACTAACTAAAATAAGTTGGACCCTTTTCTTTTTCCTTCAAATCCTTCACAACTTCCGTCAATTGAAAGAATGCTTTTTCCAATCCATCCACTTGTTCCTTTAATTTCTCATGCTCTTTTTTACTTACTGGCAAGCCCTCACCCCCTTAACGTATTTGTTCCCTTTCGTTATTTCGAGTACGTCCAGTGCTCTTAATAAAGCTTCTTAAGTTCGCTTGGCGCTCCTTTATTCTGTCGTCAGCTTCAACAATTCCTATATCATCATCAAGTTCAATCATCATAGCCATTTCCCGCTTTGCTTTTCTGATTTCCCTTTCCAGATAACGTTGCTTCTGACTTTCTTCATACATACGATCATTCTTCTCGCTACTTACAGGATTGTATGTTTTCTTTGTACCTTCAAAGTATGGATACTTCATATGACCGCAATGCACGCCAAATAAGCCAGCAGGATGTCCCATACTGGTATCACCTAACGCCGGATATTTTGGATGATTTCCGGAACGAGAAAATATTCGTCCTTGATATGGAGCACATAAAGGTCTGGCACCATCATGAGAACTGACTTCAACAAGATCCACATCGTACTCATCCATTCGAGTATCTTGCATATCATTGGCAACATTATTACTTGTTGAACGCATTACCATACTTACATATGCTGCCGTAGACCATTCCCTACCACTTTTATCTACTAGTGCAGGGACACCTTTATCTGCTAGCCCCTTAATAGATTCTCTTAATGCTTGTTGCGGAGTAGAAACACCTGCGAGCACCTTCCCAGTAGTATCATTGATGACATCGAGGTACTTTTGCCTTGAGAGGTTTAATATGGTTGTATTCGTAAGATTAAGCGTGTTTTTTGCTTGCCTCTGATATCCAACCAACACATTTTTTAAGGATTCACTATCTTTTGCACCTTCGAGCATGTCACCCTCTATATCATCTACTGCGCTATATCCTGCATTGGATAACATCTTTTCTACCTCTTGCATGATTTTACCAGAACGGGAAGAAATAATTTCTATATGCTCTTTGTTGATAGCATCTAGTTCACTTAATCTACTTAGTTGCCACGATTCTACTAATTGCGTATTTCTATTCTTTTCTATATCAATAAGAATGCTATTATCTCTCGCAATCTTCTTGGCAATATTCTTTAATATCTGATCTTCAATAGACAAATAAACATCGGTTACAGGCTTGGTAAGGCTTTGCGATACCCATTTATCCATTAGTCATCATCCGAACCTGTACCGAAGAAATCAACATCACTAGCATTTGTGCTTTGATTTTCTTCATTGATTTCCTCCATCCATGCCTGTGCTTCCTCTTCATTTAGACCATATATACGCATGATTGCTCGTTTTCGAGGCAATAGCTTATTAGATACCTCTTGAATTGTTCGAGCTAGTTCTGCAGCGTTATCCTCGATGACAGAATCATCAAAAGTAATGGTGATATCTATATCACGTTCACCATTAAAGATGTTATAGACCTTGGCAATCGCAATAATAGATTCAATTACATCCTGTAAACCACCTTCAATAATGGTTTCATGTGATTTCTTGGATTTAAATGTTTTACTGTTTTCGCTCATTACCTCGGTTGCGGTCTTTACACTCTGACCATCAAAGGAAAAAGTGCCCAAAGAAAAACCTGTCTGAGTAGCATAGAGATTTAATAAAGCATTAATACCTGCGATATGTTCATCAACTCGAAGAGTCACATTAATATCTTTTATCCCTTCTTCATCATCTTTGAACTTCATTGCTTCGTAGGTCTCGTCTGTATCATCAAAATAACGATGGATCTCTTGTGTTTTCGGATCTACAACAGTTTTAACCATGTGAGCAGGAACAATAATCCGTTTTTTCCCTAGCCTGAACTCCCTATGAAAACTATCAAAAGCAGTATCGATCGCTTTTAATGTATCTAAAGCATTCGCAAATATGGAGATTCCCATCGGTGACTGTAAATCAATATTATTAGCAGTATTCGGCTTGAAATAAGTGAATAAAGGCTTTTTCAAGTTGTTAAAGCGATATTGCTCTTTCATATCTGGGAAGATGATCTCTAATGAAACACGTACACCTAACTCCGTACCGTTTGATTCATATAATTCATGATCAACAACGTATTGATTAGCCTTCTTATCCCATGTATGCCATTCTAAGTGCGTGTATTTCTTATCGCCCTTATGGTACTCTCCAATGAAAACACCTTCTGTAATCGTGTCATTATGCCAAGCAATCGGGATAAAACTATCTGCAGTAACAAAAGAGAGCATAATCTTACCTTCTTTCACGAATGGCTTAATGACCATACCGCCTAAGGCAAAGTTATACTCTAAGTGATCTTGAAATTTTTTATTAAATTTATTTTGCTTGAACACTTCTTCCACAAATTTTGAGGTGCGGTTCTCCCCATCTCCAATACTAATACTGCATTTTTCATTAAATACAAGACTAGCCATTTCTGCAGCAGCAGTTTTTGCCATCATCAACGTGTCTTTCTTACGATGCTTTTTTCCAGATATCGTATGCTCGTAAATATCATGCCAATCTGGGTAATATCCCTTGTACAACGATTGCCATATCGACATTTTGTTATACATATTCTGGTTGATATTGATGTGTTTGTGGTTTTGTATCTTATCTATGCCTTTAATTAACCCCATTCGATACAAGCCTCCTTTCACTGCATCTATAATTCGTTTTAACATTAATTCACCACCTACAATACATAGTTGTGATAAAAGTGATTGTTCGCATATCGTGCTTCGTCCATAGCATGGTTGTAATCATCAATTGGCTTTCCATTGTCGTCTCGGACGTACATTCCAATTTCTTTAATAAAGTTGTAATGATCATATTTGTCATTTTCAACCAAGAAAAATTGATCATTGGTCATGGAGTTTTGAAGTCGCTCTATACCTACCTCAATTCCCCCTCCTTGTTTCTTAGCGTCCGATGCGTTGTTATCTGCCCTAGATGTATCAATATGGATATCATGTAGTTCCTCTCGCAACGATTTACAAGCAGGGTCAACGAACATGTCAGAAAAGCGCATCTCATATTTATTGGTACACCATTGGACGAATTTCTTTATTTCTTTCGCATATTTGCTCATTGATTTAACTTGTCCCGTCTCTGCACCAGAATGATAGTAATTTGCGACCCTATTTAAGCGAAATTTCCCATCATAAAGTGTAACTATATTACAACTGTAGGAAGTCGCATCCGATTGACCACCATCAGCAACAAAAAACATTTCATAGGGTTTACCAAGTAATGTAGCTTTTTCATGCTCGGCAGGGTTAAACATGGAGTAAATAACGCCTTCTGGCATCACTCTTTTTCCATACCAGTCACGATCAAGTAAATACGGGTTCTTACTTAGTGTTTCAAATATTTCTTGTTTACGTTCTTCACTAATTATCGGATTATCTTGTATGGTCCAGTGTGTCAATCTAGTGTCTTGAACATCGAATACCTCACTTATAACAGGATGATTAGGCGCTGGTGGGTTTAAATCTGCTAAAAAATATCTGTCCTGCGCTGCAAAAGTACGTCTGAAACACTCTTGAATCATGCCCATATTAAGTAGGTTAATCTCACAAAATACAACGCTACCTAATGACATACCAGTTATAGCACCAACGCTATTTGCCTTTGCTCCACCTTTGTAATAAACACGCTTAATTCCATTTGGAGTATGAACTTGTAAATGATCCCCATGTTCATCGTGTTTGATTTCTGCTAGATCAGCGAATATATGCATTAATCCAGTTCCATCGCCATCAATAAACAAACGGAATGCCTGCTCTTGGTTATAAGCAGTAATTAAGTGGTTTGAATCTCTAGAATTTGTTAGATAATCCGCATAACGGAAATGACCGGCAGTCGTTTTACCGCTTCTTGGAGTACCTTCTAACACATCCATGGTGTAATCATAAGGTCGATATATGGTTTCTAGCTGTTTATCCGAGAACTCAATCTTTAGCTTGCTCATATCGCTTACGCCCTTCAATTAATGCATCTAACAAACCAGTATCTTTCTTCTGTCCTTTGAGGAGTTTCGTACGTTCTTCGATAAACTCCGTCTCTTTCTTTGTTTTATCAATAGCTGTCTGCATGCGTTCCACTTCTAACAGACGTTTATCGTCATGTTCAGCTAACTCATAGAATTGTTTAAGCATACTTCTCAATTCACCCATGGCTCGACTTTGAGAATTTAAAAAATTCGCCTGTTTATCCCAAGCGAATTGTATCTCCCATTCATTCTTTTCAGTTGTGAAGTTCTCTCCATCCGATGTTTCGGTTTTCTTTACCTCTTTAGTAATTTCATATTTATCTTGGACAAACATGATCTGTTGAGCTCGCATAATCGACGCAAACTGCATTTGTATGTTCATCCATAATATTTCTAGTGGAGAAACATCGTTCATTCCATTCACTATTTCCATCGTTTCATCAGGTAGGTATTTAGCAAATAGACCATGCGTGACTGCTGAACTGTTGCGTTTTGCAAACTTAGGCGTTGGATTAGGATTTCCTTTATTTCCCGGTTGTCCTCCGATCTTCTTTTTGGTTGCAACTTTTTTACTTTTGGTTGCATCCTTTTTAGTTGCCTCCCTCGACCAACCTTCACGACTTTTTCTACTCTTTAATGTTCCTAGCTTTATCTCATATTTAGCAGCAAGATCTTTTAAAGTAATCTTACTGGTTTCCCATTCTTTTTTAATATTATCCCATTTCATTTACATTCACCATCCACCTCCGATTTTGGGTATAGAAAAAAGCACCTCATATGAGATGCTAAGATTATTTTAATCATCAAACCAATTTTTTAATTTATTTGATAATCCGCTACTTTGAATCTGGACAATTCTATGCAATTTACCCAGCTCCACTTGAAAACTCATTCCAAGATCACTTTGCTCCGAAAATGTAATTAGACTCCCCATCTTTTCATTAGTAAAAGATATGAAATAAATATCATCATAGTAATATTTTTCTTCTTCGTAATAAATTTGACGTTCAAACTTACCCACTGCTACGATATCCCTAGATTTATTCTTGTTTAAATATATTTCTTTAATCTTACTAAAGTTTTGAGTACGCTCTAAATATTTATACCTCTCATGATTAGACGCTTCTTCCCATTGAATCTCACTATTAGATGTCTTCACTTGTAATTCTTTTACAAAATTTTCCACATCAATTTCATTCATCACTTTGTTATCACCTCTAGCCAATTTTCTTTTTCATCAAAATCAGTCTGTAATTTCTTTATTAATTCATAAATCAATATTCCCACTTGTCTTTGATAACGACCCTCACCTTTTAATTCAAACAATTTACTGTAAAGGTTATTATTTATTATTTTATCTAGTTTTTTTATGGTTTTAATAGTATCTTTTGATAAGATTTTCCTATAATTGTATACCTCGATTAAAACCTCGTTAATTGTCCAATGATCTATAATGTTGTCGTCTTTAGCCATTTTATAAGTTATACTTAACGACGTTAGTAAAGATTTTTTACTTTTTTTATACTCATTTTGTATATGCATCGACATAAGATTATTTTTTATTTTTGTCGCGGTCTTACTTATATAAATTGCATAAATTAAACTAAAAAATCCTATTACTGTTCCAATTATTGTCGCGTAAAACCCCACTAAAGTATATATGTCCATTCAACCACCGCAAATGATATTTTTAGATAATTATAGACTATTTTATAACCGGGATTCAAGTGTGAGTTACTTTCCCTTATATAGTATATTTATATTATAAGACCGTAAGGTCTTCAAAGAACACGCTCTATACTAGATTAGTGTTCTATACCCTTTCATCTATAAAAACTCTGTGCGACATACGTGCGACATATCACGCTGCTGTAATTTCTTCCACCTTTTCCTTAGCCCTATTAATGTATGTCCGAACAGTCCACTTACTTATCCCTAATCTTTCTGCTATTTTCTGCATACTTAGTCCTTCAGCTTGATACATGAGATAACATTGTCTTTCTCTATCAGAAAAGTTTCTAAATAACTCTAATAGCGTTGTCCGTTGTTCTTGGCTCATATACAATGGTTCACGTTCTTTCCTTAATTCCTCTTTAATATCCGGTATGATGTCCATATCCTCATATTGGCTTATTCTGTATGCATTACGCTTATCTACACCCCTATATGAATCTGGTTGCCTTCCTGTCTCCATCCAGTCCATAGAATAAGTCATACTACCAATCATGCTGTTGATCTTGTGTTCATCATCTTGTGGAGATTCCTTTTTCATACGACCTAAATCCTTGCGCCCTTCAGTGTATTGCTCTAATAATTCATCTGCCCAATTTTCGATTGCTTGACTATTCATATTTACCGCCCCCTCTCAAAATATAAAAAAAGACACCAACTGACGATTTAACGTCAATCAGTGTCCTCTAGCTGTCTAGTAGGATGTATTTCATCTTGTAGTAATAACTTATTTACAATTTTTAAAAGTAAATTATTTCTATCAATAACTCCATTTAAATCTTTTATAAGGTATAAGATACCAAACCAAGATAGGATAAAGAAGATTAGGTTCTGAACCATAATTACTGTATCAGTTACATTACCAGTAATTACATTTACAATAAGAGGTGTTGATCCAGCAATAACAAGTGTTTGGGCTAATCCTCTGATAACTTTTATTTTATCACTTTCACTTCTTGCTTCTAATAATATTTTTAATTCATTTAATTTTTCTTTATCAGGATATTTCTCATTTAACTTTTTTTTGATTAAAGAGAAATTCTCATGAATAGTTTTATTATTTATATCCTTGATTTTACTTAAATCATCAAAAAGATGAATTTCATTTCCAACATCACCCATCCAGTTATATAAAGTATATTTACGCCATTTTCTCTTTTCTTCAAACCTTATAAATTTATCTCCTAGATAGCTTAGTAAGATATACCCCATGAACAATAGAAAATTTATTAATATTATTACCACTATAATACTAGTAATCTTAATTTTAAGTGGCGCTGTGTTTTCTAGAAAAGTAACTGTAGATAAAGTTAAAAGAAAAAAATTAAACAAAGTAACAAACAATAACTTCAAACTTGCTCCTCCTCTTCAAAAGTTCACGTAGTCCGCCCTTCGTATCAAAATCGCTAGGTAAGCCAAAAACCCCAATCAATAGTCTTTTTTAATGTATTAACTATTTTTTTAGCGATTTATATATAATTTCAACATATTTATTGGAAAAGGACACTAACTGACAATTTAACTTCAATCAGTGTCCTCCAGTTGGCTGGTAAAACTATCAATAATCAAACGGATCAATATTGACTAAACTTCCCCACTCAAGTTCATCATAAAATGTAACGTTTTCCTCTAAGAGTTGCGAATAAAATTCATCCTCTTCAACATAATTTTCACTAACATGAAACCAATTTTTTCTTATAGCTTCATACGAAAAAATCCAATTGCTGCCATACAAACTGTTTTTATTTAGATGTGACTGATATAAAGATAAATCTAAATTGTTAATAAAGCCTTTCTCATATAAGTTCATAGTCATAATAGAAATAAAAGGATTATCATATTCGTTTAATAATTTAGAAATACCTTCAGATACTTTTAAATCTAATAGTTTGCAAATAGATAAAGACCATAAAACCTCATAGTCATTTCCTAATTCTATATTCAACTTTATTATTTTTTCTAAAGTATCTACTATCCTAACTTTGTTTAATGGTAATTCTCTAAGTTCATTTTCAAATAATATTGACCTTACTATAGGAAGAGTAGTAGAATCAATTGTTATCGAAGAGAGTAATAATGATTCTAAAATCGACCAATTTTCATCTTTTATAGACGAGGGGATTCTTTGTACTGAATATTTCAAAACTCCATCATTTGGATATAATTTTGCCAGTTCAAAAGCTCTACTGAAGAAACTAATTAAATCATTTCTTTCACCCTCTACACTATCTCTGAAGTCATAAAGTTTAATTTCAGGGACCCAGCTTGGTTCAATTGCTTCCGGTAGCATAATTATCTCAGTTTTATGAGGATTCAATTCTAATTCAAATTCCCTTACTATCTTATGAAGTTTGTTAAGACAATTTTCGGCTTCTGAGAGGGTGTCAAAATATAATTCAATATCGTCTGTATATCTAAACCCTTTAATATTAGGAACCATTTCCTGCAATCTTTTATCTATTGCAGTGCCTATTACTTCAGAAATGATTAAGGAAGTATCAGGACCTGTTGGAATCCCCAAGGTTTGACCATCTTGCATATTTCTAATTAATTTATCTAGTTTATTTCCCAATAAGCTGCAATCAGTTTGTCTATCTTTTGATAATCTTTTTCCGTGCATAGCCCAAGGTATACTGTGGGTATAAATAGTAGGATAATATCTAGAAATATCCGTTTTAAGAATATACTTTTTACACGCTATTCCTTCAATTCTTTTGAGGGTTTTTTCTTTAAAAGGAAATTCTCTTTCGATTGCTCTCTCTGCGTTTTCATTGAATATAGGCTTTGTTAAACTAATAATAGAATTACTGTAAAATTCTTCTAATTTATCTCGATGTTCTAATATCGCCTCAGATAATTTAATTTGGTGATAAGGTGTGGGTACATTCATAATCCTCCTAGAATGAGTGATCTTAGGCACTGAAAAATTTGCACTTTTAGTCCACCTTTTATTACCATTCTTACCATTTGTCAGAACACCATAGTTTATAGCATCTAAACTTCTACTTAAAGACTCACTAGTAAATTCTGGAGAGATTTCTTTTGGAAAATACCCCTTACCTATTATTCTTTCTATACTAATTTAAAACTCCTCCCCCTCATCAAATTTAATCCTTTTCACCCTCCCTTGATGAGTAATTACCTTAGTCTCTCCATGATCGGGTAAATAGGATAACTTCGCTTCACCATTTGAATAAACTAGTACAAATGGCTTATCCCTATTTTCTATATCGACATTTAATTTCCCTTGTTTAAATGGAATTTGTTTTAATCTCATGTTAGCCCTCCTAAGATAATTACTCATTGATAGATTTTTGTTACTTTACTGCTTGATTTAATGCTTGTATATTCGTCCACTCTAGCGTATATAGTGACACTTCTTCTAGCTTTCTTCCATCACTAGTGTAATGGACTCCTAGCTTCTTTAGTTTTTCAATTAGCTCTTTCTTACGCAGTACCGTACTTTCTGATTCACTCACATTATTCCTCCTTATTTCCTAGTCTGGTTTCTCTTAAAATCGCTAATTTAACTTTTAATTCTTTTAATGATTTTCCTTCTGTTTCAAAGAAGCCAAATCGTCTTAACTGACCTATCACATAAGCTTTCATGCTATCCTCGTGTACATCAACCATTTTCACACTATCCCTCCCTTATAATCCGACTGCTGCAAGATAATCTAAAGCAATTCCTCGACCCGATAAGACCCTCGGAAACTCCCCCATATCTTTATAGGGAATACTCTTGCGGCCGCCAGTCATAGCTTTGTTCCAGTAATCTAATACACTATCAAACGGTACAAAATAGGTTTCGTTTAACTTTGCGAATTCGATTAATACGAAGCATGTACCCCCTTGATTTTGATAGTTCTTTAGAAAACGCATTTGATGCTCTTCAATATTGCTAAGAGGAAAACGTGTCGTTTCTCTTGTTGATTTAGCATCAAACGCAATCGCCTTTCCGTTTGCCACCCCTACAAAGTCAACTGTGCTTTTTTTCTCCGGATGTGCACTTACTATCTGTTTTCCTCTACGGATAACCCTCCAAGGTGTAGGTACTTTTTGAACTGTTGCCCATTTCTTTAACTGGTACTGCATATTTGATGACTCGATGATTTGTTCAAAAGACTTTCCTCTATTTGCATGTGAGATCATACTCTTGTATTCCTCCTATAAGTCGTTAAATTTACTTGGTGCATCTTTATAGAACTTCTTATAGAGATCTATCTCCTTTTGTGTAGGCATATCTAATTCGTATTCACGTAACTCCGGTTCTTCTGGTGATTCTTTAGGTGCTAATACAAAAATCATTAAAGTTGTGATTAACATAGCGACGATTAAAATTGCACCATTTAGGACCTCTTTTTTCATATGTTTTCCCTCGGCTGTATAAAAATCGGTCGCTTTAAATTACCTTTTCTTGCTTGATCATATAATCCTATGAATATCTCATCCTCATCTCTATCAAATAGACCTGCAATATCCTCGATGCAATAACCCATGTCATGAAGTTGAGTTACTTCCTCGATGATGCTTTCTGAATAAACTCGGTTCATATCTTCTAGGCAATATACAAGTCCATCTTTCGGCTTTTTCACCTTCATTCGTTTAATTGGTGGCAGTAAGATCATGAACTCCCTCCCGAAGCTTGCAAATATTCCTGCAAGCGTTGTTGTACATCTATCACTGATTCTCCCTGTTTTTCTTCTGGCCCTACTTGTTTTTGCTTATGCTTGTTCTGCTTAAACCAGTCAGGAACAACTGCTGCAGATTGTTGCCTCGGATGATATGGCTTCTTGCTTTGCTGATGGGTCCTCTGATTTTGAAATTGAACCTCTTCTGCTTTAGCTTGTTCAACTGTTTTTATATTTTTATGGTGCCAAGAATTCAAGATACTTTTTGCATAACCCCAATTTCGCTTATTTCTATCAAGCGACCGCTTCAATGCTTCAATCACTAGATCGTCGCCACAATCTTCTATCCACTGCATCATAGATTCCCTTTCAAATGCACTTGGTTCTCCCGGAAAATTGTTTTGATAAAATTGAATCGCATCTGTAGTAGGAGTAGTAGTATATAATTCTTTAATTCTTAAGTTCTTTAATTCTTGATATTGTTCTCCCTTCGTTCTATCTTCGTTCTCCTTTCGTTCACTATTAGTTCTTACTTCTTCACTTTCGGCGTTCTCCTTAGATTCATTACTATCCTCTAAGTCTTGATATTTCGCATAGTTAAGGATGGTAAATAGTGTTCCTAATTCCGTTTCTTTAACGTTTAGCCTTTCAGCGTCAACTAACTTCTGGACGCAACGCTTAATGGTATTAAGTGAATACTTTTTATAACCACGACCTTCTTTATATGAAAGATCATCTGCTAGTTTCCGATAAGAACGAATGTATTGTCCTTTATCTAACGTAATTCCTTTATATTTAAATCCGTCCTTAAAACTGGCTTTACCAATCAAATAAATGAACACACGAAACGTCGTTACATCATGCCATAAATCAGAGTCAAAGATTTCTCGATAAACCTTAAACCAAGTTGTCATTTCCACCACCCCTTATCGATGTATTTCACAGTAAGCTTTTTTATCTTGTACCTTCTTCACCACGTAATTTGGATATCGTTTCATATATTCCAATATGAGCCTCTGTGCGTCTTTTTTATCTTGCGCCTGCTTGAATATCCAAGCAGGCAACAAAACTTTTGTGTGATTATTCATTAGCTTTCTCATCACTAAATTGTTCTTGAGCAGCAGTTAATTCATCTTCGGTCAAATTGAAATCAATAACATCACCACTTGGCTCTGAAGGGTCTTTTGTTTCTTCTACATATGCTTTTTGCATATCGATAGATAAGATGCCCCATTTGTTTAACATGTTTCGTACAACGGTCTTCTTTGCCATTGCATCCCAATCATTTTTCCAACCAAAATCAGATTTACTAAACTTATTTTTATGCCTTTCGATTTCTGCTTTACTCCAGTAGACTGTTTTTCGAAATCCATTAATTAATTCAAAAAAACCAGTATAACCAACCACTTTATCCGAGGTTCTTTTTTCAAAATCTAATTCAATCTCTTCCGTTAATCGATTAAAAGACTGGAGCTCCCCTTCATATACCTCAATTACATTAATATTTCGATATTGTCCGCTTCTTAGCGCTAACTGTATATAACCCTTATATCCAAGCTGAAAGGTTGCTTGATTACCATAAGGAATAACCCATGCATAACCTAAATTTCTATCAATTGGTAAATCTAATGTTGCAGCTACCATTGCACTTGAAACAACACTCATTTGATCACATTTTTGTAAATTGGTATCGCCATTTACGAGATTAATGACACTTGCCATAAACTGTGATGCCTTTGAATCTAGCATTTCTTCAAACCGCTTCTTTACACTATCTGCACCCATCAATTGTTTAATCGTATAACCTGATGGAGTGTTTTGATTACCCTGTTTACTTGAGAGTTGATTTTTAAGAGAGTCATTCGTTGCCATATTATCCAAGCTCCTTTACATTAAATTTGCGATAATTAGAGGTTTTTAGTACAGAATTATATACGTCAGGGTATTTACTCTTTAAAAGCTTGGAGTCCACACTCTTACGCTCAAATTGCTTCCAATCTACTTGATAATTTTGTACAAATCCGCTTTCCGCTTCTTTCAACTCATGTTTAATTTTGTTCTCCGTTTCTTTAGCAACTTTCTGTAATTCTTTAATCTGATTTTTAATAGAAAGCAAATCATCAATTTTTTCTTTATAGTTAGACTCAAGGTCGATAGATTTTCCTTGTTCAACGTTTGCATAACGTTCTTTTAGAAATTTTTCAGCTGCACTTGAACCATCCAAAGCAGGAGGACGATTTCCTTTAACGTGGTAATTCCAGAAGTGGATTTCTGCATCAAATATCATTTGAATTAGTTCTTCATCACGTTCAATTTCTTTCCATACAAATTTCTGCCCACCTATAAGAACAGCAATATACGCTTTCGAATAACCTGTTACACCAAGATAATGCTGAACTTGTACAAGATAAGCTTCCGGTATTTCTTCGCTATCCCATTCTTTCGTGAGAAAAGTACTTGCTGTCTTACATTCAAGTAGTGCATCTTCACCAACTACTTTTCGATCAATATTAGCCATCAAGAAAGGATAATCTGTATGCTGAAGCATGAAGTTATTTCTTCTTACTTTCTTTCCTGAACGGATTTCAAATTCTTTCGCTACCATGTCTTCAAGAAGGTCTCCAAAATAAGCAGCTTCACCTGCAGTATCCGTTAAATGTGATTCATCTGTTTTTTCAATCCATAGTTCAAACGGCGTTTTATATTTATTTAATCCAAGGATGATGGAAGCGTCGCTCCCACCTATTCCTTTGGTACGTTCTAATAGCCATTCTTGCCTACTCATTTCAATTGTGTTTTTAACCATTGCTTCTACCTCCCGATTCCTTTATAATGGAGCCAATTAGAAATTTGCTCATGGTTCCTAAAAGAGTACCCACTGCCATGGGTGCTTTTTTATTGCGCAATTTTATATACTGCTCCATGTTGTTCCAGTACTTCTTTTGCATCATCACTTAACACCTCTACTAAATAAAACTCATCCGCAAAAATCAAAATCTCTTCACCAGTTAGAACTTCATTTCCTAGTCCATCCACCCCATATTCTTCTCTGCGATGACTCGTCTTTAAATAACCCGCTTGTTCCATTTCCTCAATCATTGGATGATCCATGATATACCTCCTAAATTAAAATGATTGTGATTATTGCTATAACAAGTGGCATTGCCATAATGACGTAGAATGCTCTCTCATCCTGTACGGTTGTTTCATCCGGTTCACCTATGAAGAAACTAATCATCCACTTTCTCATACCCAACGTTTTCCTATCTCTTCTCTGCGTTTTTCTTCTGCAAATATTGCTCTTAACAAACTATCTGCTTCTTTCGTAGATTTAATAGAAAAATCGATTCTCTTAATCTCTCTCAATGATCTATTTGCATTCTCTGAATAAAGTACTGCTCTTTGTAGGTCTCCTGCTTTTAATGCCTTTCCTTCTTGCTCCCTGCAATACTTGTAACAGTATTTTTCGTCTTCTAATTGTTTTAGTAACTCTGCTATTGTCATTTGTCATCCTCCTACATAATCTCTTAATTTTTTTGGTGAAATATGATACGTCCATCTACTGGATAATTTAATAGCAGTACCAATAGGTAAAATATTTCTTTGTAACCCAACCCTTACAAATTGCTCTGATTTCCCAAGAACCTTAGCTGCATCAGATACTTTAACGTTAAGTGTTTCTTGTTCTTGCTTTAGTTCCACTTAAATGACCTCCTATAAATGGTTGATTAATAAGAAAAACAAAATGATAATACCGATATAAGCTACTCCGTCATCTTTCATATAATCATCCCTCCTAAACTTAGTAAGATGGTTCCTATGCCTGTTCCTGTGTTGACTATATTTGATAAGATCTCAATCGCTACATTAGGGTCTATGTTGAACAGTACAGACATCGCTAAATCGTGCGCTCCTGTTCGATTAACCCATCTGTTAAAC
Organism: Oceanobacillus kimchii X50; assembly: GCF_000340475.1. Lineage (NCBI taxonomy): Bacteria > Bacillati > Bacillota > Bacilli > Caryophanales > Bacillaceae > Oceanobacillus > Oceanobacillus kimchii. The sequence goes on along the minus strand of NZ_CM001792.1, from coordinate 56,467 downwards.
TCTGCGATGCGAATTGGTAACTTACCACTTTCCATTCTTGAGATATTACTTCTAGATAGATGCATTTTTGAACCCAACTTTTCTTGACTCCAACCCTTGCGCTTTCTCATCTTTTTAAGCTGTTTTCCTATTTCCTCATCGCTTAATTCTTCCAGTTGTAGTTCACCTTGCTTGTAACCTAGCAATCTATTTCACCCCCCTTGTGCATTGTCTGCACATTTGTCATATATGCAGGGGTTGCACAGTAACTCTTAGGTTGTGAAGTTATAATGTAATTACAGACCCCTCAGTTGGTTTTCTGTTTGCTTTCATGCCCCCTTAGCTTGGTGGATTAAGGGGTTAAATAACTTCTTGAAATTTGTACCTCCTAATAGGAATTTTGTCCTTTTCTGTCGAATTATCTATACAGGAAGGAGGTGTAACATTTGTTAAAAAAATATCTAATATCTTTTCGGGAAGAAGATTTAAACAATGAATCATTAGACAATGCTATAAGAAGTAGAATTGAGCATCTTAGTCCCAAAACATGGTTTCAAATTTTCCCAAACCTTATATTGATTCAATCTGATCTTTCTATAGGTAAGATTCTTGCTGAAATTGAGACTATTTGTCAGAATAAACGTACTGTTATTACAGAAATATCAGATTGTGTAACTAACGAAGAACCACTAAATGATGCGCTAAAAGAATACGGATATTAGGATGAACATCTACGGACGTACTCTTTATATGCATTGATATACTCTTCTTTTGAAACTGGAGGATATTTAAAGCTCATACCAGGGAATAAATATTCAGTTTCTTGATTTGGTGAATCAAAGCTTATCGTCGATTTTTCGGCGATTTGCTTTTCCAGCTTTTTAATTCGCTTTTCTAATTGATCAATGCGTTTTTTCATTTATATAACCTCCTTAATGATATGTTTCGAATCGTTACATTGATAATCAAAAAAAAGAGTCCACTCAAAATCCAAAGAAGATGCTATCTTTTTGGCAACTAATACACTAGGGTTTCTTCTTCCTTGTTCTATCATTGTAAAATAAGATCTTTCAATATCAGATTTTCTAGCAACTTCAAACTGAGTCAGACCTTTTCTTATCCTTTTTTCTTTTAGCCATTGACGCACATTTACACCTCCTGTTTCGTTTCGTTACATTAAATAATAGTATCATTTAGTTACTTTGTCAATAAAAAAAGAATAAAAAGTTTCTATTTGTTACATAATATTTAAAGTAACGTTTTGTTACTATATTATTGTTTTAGGAGGGAGTTAGGTAATGGCCACTTTTCAAAATAGATTAATTGAACTTAGAAAATCCAAAAGAAAAACCCAAGAAGACATTTCGAAAATTATAGGAATAACAAGACCAGCTTACACAGCATATGAGAGAGGGACTAGGACACCTGACTATGAAATCCTTAAGGCGTTAGCTAACTTCTATAATGTTACTATTGATTATCTTTTAGGACATAGCGATCAACCTCACTTAACTGAGGATGAGGCATTTGAAGCTTTTAAAAATGACCCAGACTTAGAGAGATGGTATAAAGAATTACCTAAAAGTAAAGAAGAAGACCTACGTAGACTTAAAAAGATATGGGAAGCTTTTAAAGAAGATGATTAAAAATATACATTTTAGGTGCACATTTTTGTGCACCTTTTTTATGAAAAGATAAACTGACAAAAAACGTTATAAAATTATAGTCAGAAATAACCAAAATTTCTAATGATTAAACAAATTGCATTGATTTATTACAAATATTACTTTACCATGACATTTGTAACAAAAATTATTTTCTATTTAGGAGGATTTTCATGTTTAAAAAACTTATTATTACCTTTATGATTGTGTTAGTGAGTATTACTACAGTTTTACCAAATGTCAGCGCGGCAACTAAGCAAAATGACGATTTAATAGACTTCGATGACCTAGAAGAAGTTGACTTAACTACAGTAACTAATCTAGATGAAGCATTGGGTAATGTAGGAATTACAAGAGATAATTTGCTAGATAATAATTATAAAGTTATAAGTGAAAACGTTAGTTTTATTAATGCTAAGAATACTGAAAATAACCGTTATTATAATTTTTACTTAGAGGGAAACGAAATTAAGTATTATAGTGTACAGGCAGAGAAAGATAATGGAAACGCTACTTTTGAATTATATGATATGAGTAATATCTTTATATTAAGTTCGGAAGTTGATAAATATGGAAACGTTGTTAAGGAAGAAACTTACATGGATAGACACCCTGAAAATGATGGTATCCAGCTCTTATCATCATCAGGTATTAATAAAGCAGCTTTTAAATGGGCTTGTATTTTTTCTAGTTACATAGCTTGTCTTGCTGTAGCTGCTGCTGCAGGAGCTGCTGGCGCTCTAGTATCCGGACCTTTTGGTGTAGCTGCAGGGTTTGCTGGCGGCAATGCATGCAGATATCTTTTCCAAACGGCGGTAGATAAGTATGGAGGAAAAGATAAAGCTTGTAAAGTGCTTTCGTAACGGCGGTGAGAGGATGTTTTAATTGACTGATATAAAAAGCATTTTTAAAAGAATGGGATGGCTCGATCTAATATTTATAATCCCAATGTTTTTGTTATTTTCATATTTACCTACTTATAATTTTTGGAGTATATTATTAAATGTGATTATTGTAATATTTTTTTCATTCGGTTTGGCAATGGTATTTCATATTATTGTTGATTCTATTAAAAGATAAAAATATTAGTGAGTTACTGTATAAAATCACAATCGTTCAGATATATCCAAATACTTCTAATACTAACCCTTGTTCCGTATTGGAATAAGGGTTAGTATTATGTATGTTATTAATTAAATAATTCTTAAATAGAAAAATCTATAAAGCTCATCTAAACGTAAGAGATTTCATGGTTTTTAGGATGCATCACCTAAATTTTTTTAATCAAAAAAAGAACATACATTCGCGTAAAGCGGGGTCACATCATGCTTACTACTACCAGAATTGAAAAAATTACTCAAAAGTTATTGATGAAACTCCAAGTTAATCACCCCGAAGATTTAAACATCGATAGAATCACAAAGGGGCTAGGAATCAAGGTTAAATATTGGGAGTTCGAAAGTGAACTTGTAAAAAAGAAAGGGAGATATATTATCTTTCTAAATGAAAATTCAAATGAAATTAAGAAATGGCTAAATTTGATACACGAAGTAGGACATCTCTGCTTGCATGTAGGTAGACAAGAAAACTTACCTTATGAATTTGTGCAACTACAAGAGTGGCAAGCAAACACATTTACGTATTATTTTTGCGTACCAACCTTCATGTTGGATGAATTACACACTGTTACACCTGCAGAAGTGAGTCGCATATTTAACGTAGACTATAGTTTTTCTGTAAGAAGAGTTGAAATGTATCAAAATAGAAAAAATGCAGTCATGCAAAAACGAAGAACACTTGCTTATGTTTAAGGAGGTTTTGTTAGATGAGAAATCCAAATGGGTACGGTTCTATATATAAGCTGTCTGGGAACAGAAGGAAACCTTTTGCTGTTAGAATAACTACCGGATGGAATAATGAAGGAAAGCAAAAATATGAGTATCTCGGTTTTTATAAAAGTAGGCAAGAGGCAATGGTGGCTTTAGCAGATTATAATAGCAACCCTTATGATCTATCATCCGGAAAAATAACTTTTGCAGAAGTGTATGAACGCTTTTCAAAAGCTAAGTTTCATAAAATATCAAGATCGAATGTGCTTGGTTATCAAGCATCTTATAAACGATGTGAGCCACTGCATGATATGAAATTCATTGAAATAAAAAAGCCTCATTTACAATCTGTTATTGATAACTGCGATAAATCGCATGGTACAAAAAGAAAAATAAAAGTGCTTTTTAATCAACTATATAAATATGCTATGGAACATGATCTTACACATAGAGATTATTCTAAATTTGTAGAGTTACCCAAAGACAACACCAATAGCACACGTAAACCATTCAATATTGATGAAATTAAATTGCTCTGGGATAACCTAGATCGATTAGATGATATAGATACTGCTCTGATAATGATCTATTCCGGCATCAGACCGGGAGAGCTTGTAGAGATTAAAAACAAAGATATTAATCTTGACGAACGTTTTTTCCGAGGAGGTATAAAAACTTCTGCAGGTAAAAATAGATTAATTCCAATCCATAAAAAAATACACTCATTAATTGAGAAAAGAATGGATTCAAATAATGAGTATTTAATTGTTAATGGACAAGGAAATAAGGTTAGCTATTATTCATACTATCAAGATAAATGGAAAAGAATTATGGAGCAATTGGAGTTGAAACATAAACCTCATGATTGCCGACATACATTTGCTACATTAATGGACAATGCCGATGCTAATAAATTGTCTATAAAACGTATCATGGGACATGCATCTAAAGACGTAACAGATAAAGTGTATACTCACAAAGATGTTAAGCAGCTACTTAAAGCGATAGATATGCTTTGAGAAAGGCTGCTTTCTCTTATATCTATTTGTGTATTGCGTGTGTATTGTGTGTGTATTACATGCCCGTTTTGAGCGATTTCTAAAAAACTTTATACAATGTAAAAACCCCCAACCATAAGGGTTGAGGGTTTTCTGATATTCCAAAAACTTAACGTTTTGAGAACTGAGGTGCACGACGTGCTTTTTTAAGACCGTATTTTTTACGTTCTTTCATACGAGCGTCACGAGTAAGATATCCTTCTGCTTTAAGAGCTGAACGATACTCAGGATCTGCTTGTAATAATGCACGTGCGATACCGTGACGGATTGCACCTGCTTGACCAGTGAATCCACCGCCATCTACATTTACAAGAACATCATAAGTTCCTTGAGTTTCTGTAGCAGCTAATGGTTGGTTCAAGATTAAGAGTTGAGTTTCATATGGAAAATAGTCTTGTGCATCACGACCATTTATTGTTACATTACCTGTACCTGGTACTAAACGTACACGGGCAGTTGACTTTTTACGGCGTCCAGTGCCGTAGTATTGTACTTGTGCCAAATCATTTACCTCCCTTTAATTATCCGCGAAGCTCATAAACTTCTGGTTTTTGCGCTTGATGATTGTGCTCTGCTCCTCTGTAAACGTGCAATTTCTTGCCCATTTTACGTCCTAGAGGTCCTTTTGGAAGCATACCTTTAACCGCGATTTCAAGCATTTGCTCTGGGTATTTAGTACGCATTTCGTTAGCGTTACGCTCTTTTAATCCACCTGGGTGGTTAGAGTGACGATAGTACATTTTATCGTTGATTTTGTTACCAGTTAATTCGATTTTGTCAGCATTAATAATGATGACATTATCACCTGTGTCAGCGTGTGGTGTGTAAGTAGCTTTATGCTTTCCACGAAGGATAGATGCTACTTCACTTGCTAAACGACCAAGACGTTGTCCTTCAGCATCCACAACAAGCCATTTGCGTTCAATATTCGCTTCATTTGCCATGAAAGTTGTGCGCATGATAGTTTTCCCTCCATATATCAATCATTCATTTAAATTCGTTGTCAATATTTATATTCTAACATAATTAGATTCCGGGGCTAATCATGGTTTAGAAATAAAATGCCATATACCATAATATAACGACTAGCCGTAAAAGTCAAGCTGCCGGTGAAATAATTTGTTACTTTTCACTGCCATTTTCTTCATAGAAGACCCTCCATAAATACAAGCCTTGTGGAGCTAATGTTTTCCCTATTTGTTGACGATTTTTACTCGCTAATAAGTCGATAATATCTTTTGGATTTCGTTTTCCTTTTCCCACATCTAATAGGACACTCATCATAATGCGTACCATATTATATAAAAAGCCGCTTCCTCGAAAAACAAATTCAATATTAGATCCTGTTTGGTGACAGGAAACATGATATAACGTACGAATCTTTGTCCCTTTCACCGATGATTTGGCTGAAGAAAAACTCGTAAAATCATGTGTCCCTTCTAGATATTTACAAGCTTCTTGCATTCGTTCAAAATCCAGTTTTCTAGGTTCGTGGTAAACATACTCTCTCCGGAACACATCAGGATCTTCTTCATTAGAGACAAAATAGTGATATTCTTTTTCTTTCACACTATACCGAGCATGGAATTCTTCTGTTTTCTTTTCTACCTTTCGAATTCGCACATCATCCGGTAGTAATGTATTTAATGCTTGCTTCCAATTTCGTTCAGGGATTTCCAGTGGGCTGTCGAAGTGAATTACTTGTCCAACAGCATGAACACCCGTGTCCGTTCTACCGGACGCTTGAATTCGTATTGATTTACCTTTATGCATGTTGTACAACGCTTTTTCTACAACACCTTGTACCGTTCTATGGTCTGGCTGAACTTGAAATCCAGCAAAATCAGATCCATCATACGATACCGTGCATTTTAATCTTTCCACTTCCTTCAACCTCTTTCTTTCCCAGACTACATTCTTATTATGAATAAAGTAATTACGATAACTGCAAATCCAACCATAATACCGATATCCCTTGGTCCAATTTTTAGTTCACGTAATTTACTGCGCCCTTCTCCTCCTTGATATCCACGCGCTTCCATAGCCATTGCCAGATCTTCTGCACGTTTAAATGCACTTACAAATAGCGGAACCAGTAATGGAATGACCGCCATCACACGATCTTTAATCGGACCTGTACGAAAATCAACACCGCGTGATGCTTGTGCGCGAGAGATTTTATCTGTCTCTTGCATTAATGTCGGAATAAAACGCAATGAAATAGACATCATTAATGCTAGTTCATGTACGGGGAACTTTACCTTTTTTAAAGGATGAAGCATATCCTCTACAGCATCTGTAATCTCTATAGGTGTTGTCGTTAGCGTTAATAGTGACGTTACTAATATCAACAGAAAGAAACGCAATGAAATCGCAAAACCTTGAATAAGCCCGCCTGAATAGATTTCTATAAACCAAAAGTCTAAAAGTAATGTACCTTCCTTTGTCACGAATAAGTGTAGAATAAATGTAAAAACAATTAAAAACCAAACTGGTATTAATCCTTTTGCGACAAATCGTATTGGCACTCGTGAAGAAAACATACATAAAAGTGCAAACGCAGTTAATAAACTATAGCTCGGAACATTATTGGCGAAAAAAACGATAAAAACGAAAAAGAATACGATCGTTATTTTCGTACGTGGATCTAAACGATGTACGATGGAGTTTCCTGGAACGTATTGACCGATAATTAAAGCATTATTCATGTCGGCCACCTTCCAATCTCCGCTTCATCTCTGCAGCTATATCTACAATAGATTCGTTTTGATATACAAGATTATCATTAAAACGATGATTATATTTATCTATAAAGTCAATAACTTCTGGGGTGTCCAATTGAACTTGTTGAAGATTTTCCCTTTGTCTCAGCACTTCAAGAGGTTTTCCCTCCATAAATTTCTTCCCTTTATTCAGGATTATTACTTTATCCGCATACTTGAGCGCATCTTCCATATTGTGTGTAACGAATATTGTTGTTAAATTTTGCTTCTGATGTATGTCATTGAACATGTTCATCATTTCTTTCTGTCCACGTGGATCTAAACCTGCAGTTGGTTCGTCCAATACTAATACTTTTGGTTTCATCGCCAGTACTCCTGCAATGGCAACACGACGCTTCTGCCCACCACTTAAATCAAATGGGGACCGTTCTAGCACCGAATCAGGTAAGCCCACCGAAGGCAATATTGAAGCAATACGTTTCTTGATTTCTTGTTCGTTTACACCAAAGTTTTGTGGACCAAACGCAATATCCTTATATACCGTCTCTTCAAACAGTTGATGCTCGGGATATTGAAAAACGACTCCTACTTTACTGCGTAGATTTCGGATATCTTTTGGTTTTCCTTCTTGGTTAAGAACAAAATCTCCGACCCGCACTTCGCCACGAGACGGAATGGTTAAACCATTCAAATGTTGTATCAGTGTAGATTTACCTGAACCTGTATGTCCAATAATAGCTACAAAGGAGCCAGATTCGATGGTAAAGTTTAAATCCTCTATAGCTCGATGTTCAAAAGGTGTATTTTCTTGATATATATAGCTTACATTCTTGAATGATATGTCCATAGTTCCTCCAACAGTTCCTCATGACTTAACGGTGAATTTTCAATTGCGACTCCGTTGCTACGGAATGCATCGCTTAAATGCGCCACAAAAGGAACATCCAATCCGATTTCCCGAAGCGCTTCTTTTCTTTTGAATAGTTGGCTTGGAGTTGTCTCATCCCATCGTTCTCCATTATTCATAACAATTACACGATCAGCTCGAGTTATTTCTTGTAAATCATGTGTAATTGTAATCAACGACAATCCTTGTGAATCTTGAATCGAGTTTACGGTCTGCATAATTTCTTTTCTGCCTATTGGATCTAGCATTGCGGTCGCTTCATCTAATATTAGTATCTTGGGTGAAATAGCTAATACACTTGCAATAGCGACACGCTGTTTTTGTCCACCCGATAAACGATGAGGCTCCGTTAGCAGATAATCTTGCATACGAACAGCTTGTAAGGTTTCATCGATTCTCTTTTTCATGATTTCTCTTGGAATTCCCCGATTCTCCATCCCAAAAGCAACATCGTCTTGAACAGTTGCACCAACAAACTGGTTTTCAGGATTTTGAAACACCATACCAACTTCTTTTCGAATGTCCCATATCGAATTTTCATCTACTTTAGTACCGTCTATATAAATTTCCCCTTCTTGTGGGAATAGCAATCCATTTAAAAGCTTCGCGATCGTCGATTTCCCAGAACCATTATGGCCAATAATAGCTAGCCATTCATCTTCATAAATTTCAAAAGAGCAATTCTTTAATACCCATGGTCCTTCTTCGTCATAACGAAACGACACATTTCTAAACTCTACTATTTTATGACTCATCTATAAGCCTCCTCTAATACCTCAGCAACCGTATGATGCCTTTACTCAACTAGCACTACTATGCGTCCGGTAATTATTATAACATCGGGGGATTAATCTGTGGAATGACACATTTGGGGTTAGTAATGAAAAGCTTAGCGTAGTTCAAACAGCCATCAAAATTCATTTGTTCCTATTGATTAAGCTTCGATTTATTATATAACTCTACTTGTAAAAGTCCAGTCGATATAATGGGTAATAGAAAAAATAAAGATTCTATGTAGAAACAGCTTAGTTCTTCCTTCGAAATGGTTGTTAGAGCTTATTTAAAAAATACTAATTGTAAATCACATAATTATATCTACAAAAAAAGGGCTTGGATTAACCTCTGAGAGAGATTGAGTCCTGCCCCTTGCCGCATGTAGAGTAGATTAAACCAATTCGATGATTGCCATTTTAGCGCCATCGCCTTGGCGTTCATTAAGTTTAAGAACGCGTGTGTATCCACCTTGTCTATCTTCATAGCGTGCAGCAACATCATCAAATAACTTTTGAATAACGTTGTTGTCTTCATCAGCTTCTTTGTTGTATAAGAATGCTGCAGCTTGACGACGAGCATGTAAATCGCCACGTTTTCCTAGCGTAATCATTTTTTCTACAACCGATTTTAACTCTTTCGCTTTTGCTTCTGTTGTTTCAATCCGTTCATGAATAATCAAATCAGATGCAAGGTTGCGAAGAAGAGCCATACGACTGTCTGTTTTACGTCCTAACTTTCTAGCCACGGACTATCCCTCCCTTTTTCGAAACTCTAAAGGTGACTGGTTGGATCAGTCATCATCTCGTAGACCTAATCCTAGGTCTTCTAATTTTACTTTTACTTCTTCTAAAGATTTACGTCCTAAATTACGAACTTTCATCATATCTTCTTCTGACTTATTCGCAAGTTCTTGAACCGTGTTGATTCCAGCACGTTTCAAGCAGTTGTAAGATCTAACAGATAGATCAAGTTCTTCGATGGTCATTTCCATAACCTTCTCTTTTTGATCCTCTTCTTTTTCCACCATGATTTCGGCATTTTGTGCTTCATCTGTTAAACCTACAAAAATATTAAGATGTTCTGTGATGATTTTGGCACCTAAAGAAACAGCTTCTTCAGGACGAATGCTTCCATCCGTAGATACATCCAATGTTAATTTATCATAGTTTGCCACTTGACCTACACGAGTGTTTTCCACTTGATAAGTCACGCGCGAAACAGGTGTGAAGATGGAGTCGATCGGAATGACACCGATTGGTTGATCATCACTTTTGTTCTCTTCTGCTGGACGATAACCACGGCCTCGCTCTGCAATAAGCTTCATATGAAGATTGCCTTTGCTGTTAAGCGTTGCAATATGCAAATCCGGGTTCATTACTTCCACATCACTGTCATATGTTAAGTCTGCAGCAGTTACAGCACCTTCACCTTGAACATCAATTTCTAATGTCTTTGGTTCTTCAGAGTAAATTTTTAGAGCTAGTTTCTTAAGATTGAGGATAATTGTTGTAACATCTTCTACAACACCTTCAACTGTTGAAAACTCATGTAAAGCTCCATCAATTTGTACTGTGGTTACAGCAGCACCTGGCAGTGAGGATAATAAGATACGACGCAAGGAGTTTCCAAGTGTGGCACCATATCCACGTTCAAGCGGTTCAACCACGAATTTTCCAAATGTAGCATTCTCGCTAATTTCAACCGTTTCAATCTTTGGCTTTTCGATTTCGATCATTCCATAAACCCTCCTTTAAAACGTCGAAACCCCGGCTAGACATATGGTCTAACCGAAATTCCTCAAATAAGGCAGTTGGCGTTTCTGCGCTACCTGTATTTCTTTCGTACGATCTGTCTCGGATGTCGTTAATTTAATCCATATAACTTATAAACCGTTAAGCTCTATCATCCATTATAGACAGGGTGACAAATTCTATACGGTATAATTAAACACGACGACGTTTTGGTGGGCGGCAACCATTATGAGGTACTGGAGTTACATCAACAATAGCTGTAACTTCTAGACCAGCAGCCTGTAAAGAACGGATTGCAGCTTCACGTCCTGCACCAGGGCCTTTAACAGTTACTTCTAAAGTTTTCATTCCGTTTTCGATAGCAGACTTAGCTGCTGTTTCAGCTGCCATTTGAGCTGCGAACGGAGTTGATTTTTTTGAACCTTTAAAACCTAATGCACCAGATGAACTCCATCCAATAGCATTACCGCGAGTATCCGTAATTGTAACAATTGTATTGTTAAAAGTAGAACGGATATGAGCAATACCAGATTCTATATTCTTTTTCACACGACGTTTACGTGTATTCGTTTTACGTGCCATTCGTTAGCTTACCTCCTTACATTACTTTTTCTTGTTAGCCATTGTCTTACGTGGGCCTTTACGAGTACGAGAGTTGTTCTTTGTTTTTTGACCACGAACTGGTAATCCGCGACGGTGACGAATTCCGCGATAAGAACCGATTTCGATCAAACGTTTGATGTTTAATGACACTTCACGGCGTAAATCACCTTCAGTGTTGTATTGACCAACTGCTTGACGGATTCTACCTAATTCATCTTCGGTTAAGTCACGTACACGAGTGTCCTCAGAAACGCCTGCTTCTTTAAGGATTTGTTGTGCAGTAGTTTTTCCTACTCCATAGATATAAGTTAAAGAAATTACTACACGTTTATCACGTGGAATATCAATACCTGCAATACGTGCCATAGCTTAGTAGCACCTCCTGTTTATTAGCCTTGTTTTTGCTTGTGTTTCGGATTTTCACAAATCACCATTACTTTACCTTTGCGTTTGATGACTTTGCATTTCTCGCAAATTGGTTTTACTGATGCTCTTACCTTCATCATCATTACCTCCTTTTATATCGGAGCTCGTTTATTTATAACGGTACGTAATTCGTCCTCTGGTTAAATCATACGGAGAAAGTTCAACCGTTACTTTATCGCCTGGTAAAATGCGAATAAAGTGCATACGGATTTTACCAGATACATGCGCCAAAACTGTATGGCCATTCTCAAGCTCTACTTTAAACATCGCATTTGGCAATGTATCTGTTACTGTACCTTCTACTTCAATAACATCATCTTTCGCCATCGTGTGATCTCCCTTCTTCAAATCAGTCACAACCTTATCTACATTAGGACAAACCGTAACTTCCTATTTGTGACACGACCAGTTTCTAGAAGGCTGTATGGTTTCACGGGGAAACACAGCAAGTTACTCTGTGCTGCTCCATCTTCTTTATATGGTCGATCGACTTCACGCTATCCCCGTCGGCCAGCAGCAGGACAAACCGGTCGTTCACAATCATAAAATGAATTGTGTACTGACCTAAAGCCAGTTCCTGCTTCATACGCACAAACTGACCCTACTCGGAATCGATTTGTCATCGTATATCAGCGCTAACCATCACTTAGGCAATCGTTAGTATTTATATCAAGGTTGAATAACCAATCATTTCTGTTACTACTTCCTAAGCAATACACATTACTTATTTCATTATAACTTTTCAGTACTAGAAATGCATCTAAACTGAATAGTAGATAATAAGTGAATTATTTTTTCTCTAAAATGGATTCAATATCTTGGAAAACAACATTGATATCTCGATCTCCGTTTACTTTCACAAGATAACCTTTATCTTGATAAAAATCAAGTAATGGTTGTGTTTGCTCTATATTAACAGCTAAACGGTTTTTAACTGTTTCTGGTTGGTCATCATCTCGCTGAATTAACTGGGAGCCATCTTTATCACAGATGCCTTCCTCTTTAGGAGGGTTATACACCACATGATAAGCTGTTCCGCAAGTCGGACAAATTCTCCGTCCAGTTAAACGCTCTACCAATTTTTCTTCTGGTACATCCACATGGATGACATAATCTATTGACTTACCTAGGTCAGACAGTAGATTTTGTAATTCTTCTGCTTGTCGAGTTGTGCGAGGGAATCCATCTAAAAGGAAACCATTTGCACAATCGTCCATCGCTAGGCGTTCCTTAACAATCCCAACAGTAACTTCATCTGGAACAAGATCACCTTGATCCATAAATTCCTTTGCTTTTTTACCGAGTTCAGTGCCCTCTTTAATAGCTAATCGGAACATATCTCCTGTTGAAATATGAGGGATGTTATATTTTTCATTAATTTTTGCAGCCTGTGTGCCTTTACCAGCACCAGGTAAGCCCATCAAAATCAAATTCAATTGCTTCCCCTCGCTTTTGTTGGCTTCTTCAGTTACTTAATGAATCCTTTGTAGTGACGCTTCACGAGCTGTCCTTCTAATTGTTTCATTGTTTGTAATGCAACACCTACAACGATTAGTAAGCTTGTGCCGCCAATTTGTACTGCAGAAGGTAGATTCGCAAGACTACCTAAGATCATCGGGAATACAGAGACAACCGCTAAGAACAGTGCGCCAACAAAAGTTAATCTGTTAATCACGCGAGTCAAGTATTCTTCCGTATTATGACCCGGACGAATTCCTGGAATATATCCACCTTGTTTTTGTAGATTCTCAGACATTTGCTCTGGATTAACCTGAACAAATGTATAGAAATATGTGAAAGCAATTATCATCGCTACATAGATGACCATTCCCACAGGGGAAGTATAATCAAATGTTCTAGTGATGAAATCTGCTACTTGATTCCCTTCAAAGAAACCAGCAATTGTCGTCGGTGCCATCATAAATGCAATTGCAAAGATTACTGGAATAACCCCTGCAGCATTCACCTTAATTGGTAGGTGAGTAGATTGGCCACCTACTGGCGAACGATTCACTAGCTTTTTAGCATATTGAACCGGAATCTTACGCAATGCTTGGTTTACAAAAATAACTCCAACTGTTACAGCAACTGCTACTAGAGCAATCAGGGCAACAATAACGATGTTAATAAACAAATCATTTCCAGGATTAGAGAAATACTGGGAGTATAACTGTCCTACACCGTTAGGAACTGCGGCTACGATACCAGCGAAGATAATGATAGAAATACCATTACCTACTCCATGTGCTGTAATTTGTTCACCCATCCACATAAGGAATGCCGTACCACCTGTAAGAACGATCGCAATCGTTAAGAATTTCATAACATTAGGGTCTGCAATTAACATGCCGCCTGCCATCGCATTGAAACCGACTGACATCGCAATTGCTTGAACGAAAGCAAGAACAATTGTCCCGTAACGAGTTACTTGAGCAATTTTCTTACGTCCCATTTCCCCTTGTTTCTTCCATTCTGCAAACTTAGGTACTACATCCATTTGCAGTAGCTGCATGATGATGGATGCTGTAATATAAGGCATTATCCCCATCGCAAAGATAGAAAAGTTCTGCAAGGCTCCACCACCAAATGTGTTTAAGAAGCCAAATACATTTTGCTCGTTCATAAAGTCGATTGCTGCTTTATCCGTAAATGGTACAGGAATAAACGTACCGAACCGGAATACAATCAACATTAATAATGTGAAAATGATTTTATTTCTAATATCAGCTACGCGCATAAAATTGGAGAGTGTACGAAACAAATTAAATCACCTCAGATTGACCGCCCGCTGTCTCAATCGCTTCTTTTGCGGAAGCGGAGAACTTATGAGCTTTTACTGTTAGTTTCTTTTCTAAAGTACCTTTACCAAGTATCTTAATTCCAGCATTTAGTTTGCTAACGACACCTGTCTCTAGTAATAGCTCTGGTGTGATTTCAGTGCCTTCCTCAAAACGATTTAACGTATCAAGGTTAACAATTGCGTACTCTTTACGATTCACATTGGTGAATCCGCGCTTAGGTAGACGTTGGAATAAAGGCATTTGACCACCTTCAAATCCTGGACGTACACCGCCGCCTGAACGTGCTTTTTGTCCTTTGTGTCCACGGCCGGAAGTTTTTCCGTTACCAGAAGACATGCCTCGACCAACACGATTTCTCTCTTTACGAGTTCCTTCTGCTGCCTTCAATTCATGAAGTTTCATGCGAGCACCTCCTCTTTACACTAATGATTAATTAAACTTCTTTAACTGTCAATAAGTGGGACACTCTGTTTACCATACCACGAACGGCTGGAGTATCTTCACGTACAACGGATTGACGAATTTTCTTTAACCCTAAAGCTTCGACTGTTTTCTTTTGAACATCAGTGCCACCGATGACACTGCGAGTGAGGGTTATTTCCAACTTTTTAGCCATAGTGTTTCCCTCCTTATCCTAACAGTTCTTCAACAGACTTTCCACGTAATTTAGCTACGTCCTCAGCTGTCTTCAAGTTTGTTAATCCGTTTAAAGTAGCACGGATCATATTGATTGGTGTGTTAGATCCTAATGATTTTGTTAGGATGTCACCTACACCAGCTAATTCTAAGATTGCACGAACTGGTCCACCAGAGATAACTCCAGTACCCTCTGCAGCTGGTTTCATTAATACGTTACCAGAACCAAACTGTCCGTGAATTTCATGTGGAATTGTAGTACCAACGATTGGTACAGTAATTAAGTTTTTCTTCGCATCATCTACAGCTTTTTTAATAGCTTCTGGAACTTCTTGTGCTTTACCAGTACCAAAACCTACATGACCGTTTTTGTCACCAACAACAACAAGTGCTGCAAAGCGGAAACGACGTCCACCTTTAACAACCTTTGCGACACGGTTTACCGTAACAACGCGTTCTTCAAGATCTAATTTGTTCGGATCAATGTTAGTGTTCATACAATGGTTACCTCCTTTATCTTTTAAAATTCAAGACCTTCCTCGCGGGCAGCCTCTGCCAATGCTTTGATGCGGCCATGATATAAATATCCTCCACGATCAAAAACAACTGATTTGTAACCTTTATCGATAGCACGTTTCGCAATCGCTGCGCCAACTTGCTTAGCAGATTCAACGTTTCCTCCGTCGATCCCTAGCTCTTTATCAGCAGTAGAAGCACTTGCAACAGTAACACCTGCGATATCATCGATCAATTGAGCGTAAATGTTCTTATTAGAACGGTATACGTTTAAACGAGGACGTTCCGCTGTTCCTGAAAGTGTTCTACGTACACGATTATGACGTTTTTTACGAATGACATTTTTGTCAGGTTTTGTAATCATCTGGGTCACTCCTTTCTCGCCTAACTAAGCTTACTTAGCAGTTTTACCTTCTTTACGACGTACATATTCATCCGCATAGCGAATACCTTTACCTTTATAAGGCTCTGGTGGACGGATTGCACGAATATTCGCTGCAATTGCACCTACTAATTCTTTGTCGATACCTTTAACAGTAATCTGTGTGTTTTTAGGAACTTCGATTTCAATACCGTCGATTGCTTCAAGTTCTACAGGGTGAGAATAACCAGCGTTAATTACAGTTTTGTTACCTTGCTTTTGCGCGCGGTAACCAACACCGTTAATTTCCAATGATTTTTCAAAACCTTTACTTACACCAATTACCATATTGTTGATCAAGCTACGAGTTGTACCGTGTAAAGCACGGTGCTCTTTATGATCACTTGGGCGTTCAACTGTTAGTACATTATCTTCAATATTGATTTTCATATCAGGATGTAGATCTCTACTTAATTCGCCTTTAGGGCCTTTAACAGTGATTGTGTTGTTATCAAACTTAAGCTCTACACCTTCAGGAATCTCTACAGGTTTCAATCCTACACGAGACATACCTAGCACCTCCTCATTTAAAAATTAGTGATTACCAAACGTACGCTAGTACTTCGCCACCAACAGCTTGAGAGCGTGCTTCTTTGTCAGAAAGCAGACCGTTAGATGTTGATACGATTGCAATACCTAAACCGTTAAGTACACGTGGAACTTCATCAGCTTTGGCATAAACACGTAAACCTGGTTTACTAATACGTTTGATACCTGAAATTACTTTTTCTTCATTTGCGCTATATTTTAAGAAGATACGCAATACACCTTGTTTGTTGTCTTCGATTAACTCGTAATCTTTAACAAACCCTTCACGCTTAAGGATATCAGCGATATCTTTTTTAATATTTGAAGCAGGAAGCTCTAGCTTCTCATGTTTTACCATGTTTGCATTACGAATACGAGTAAGCATATCTGCAATTGGATCTGTCATAACCATTACTAATTACCTCCTTCCCGAATCGGGGTTTACCAACTTGCTTTTTTGACACCAGGAATTTGACCTTTATAGGCAAGTTCACGGAAACAAATACGGCAAAGTTTAAATTTACGAATTACTGAATGTGGACGTCCGCAGCGTTCGCAACGAGTGTACTCTTGCACTTTGAATTTTTGCGGGCGTTTTTGTTTCGCAATCATTGATTTTTTAGCCACAATTTTCCCTCCTTGTATTAGCTTTTAGCTTATTTTTGGAAAGGCATGCCTAGCTGAGCTAAAAGTTCACGAGCTTCTTCGTCAGTGTTGGAAGTTGTTACTACAACGATATCCATACCACGAATTTTGCTTACCTTATCATAATTAATTTCTGGGAAAATCAATTGTTCTTTCACACCTAGAGTGTAGTTTCCACGACCGTCGAAAGCTTTCTTAGAGATACCACGGAAGTCACGAACACGTGGAAGAGAAACTGCAACTAGTTTTTGCAAGAACTCATACATACGCTCACCACGAAGAGTTACTTTTGCACCGATTGGCATTCCTTCACGTAGACGGAATCCAGCGATAGACTTCTTCGCACGAGTGATCAATGGTTTTTGACCAGAAATTAGAGAAAGTTCTTCTACAGCACTATCTAATGCTTTAGAGTTTTGAACAGCATCACCAACACCCATGTTAATAATGATTTTTTCGATTTTTGGTACTTCCATTACGGAATTGTAATTAAATTTATCCATTAAAGATGACACGATTTCATCTTGATATTTCTGTTTCAATTCGTTCATAGTGTAGCCCTCCTTTCACAGACAACTTATTTATCTAATGCTTCACCGGATTTTTTAGCGATGCGGATTTTCTTACCATCTTTCACTTCGTATCCAACACGAGTTGGTTCACCGGATTTCGGATCAATTGGTAATACATTAGAGACATGAATTGGAGCTTCGATGTTAAGAATTCCACCTTGTGGATTCTCTTGAGAAGGCTTCGCGTGTTTTTGAACCATGTTGATGCCTTCTACTAATACGCGCTCATTCTTCGGAAATGCTTCTAATACAGTACCTTCCTTACCACGGTCTTTCCCGGATAGTACTTTAACTTTATCACCTTTTTTTACATGCATGCTTTACGCACCTCCTTGACAAGGTAATTCTTTCTTATAAAACTTCTGGAGCTAGAGATACGATTTTCATGAATTGAGCTTCACGTAATTCACGTGCAACCGGTCCGAAGATACGAGTTCCTCTTGGACTTTTATCATCACGAATAATTACGGCAGCATTTTCATCAAAACGAATGTATGAACCATCTTTACGGCGTGCACCAGATTTAGAACGAACGATAACTGCTTTAACAACTTCACCTTTTTTGACAACGCCGCCTGGTGTTGCTTGTTTCACCGTGCAAACAATTACATCACCAATGTTAGCAGTTTTACGACCAGATCCACCTAATACTTTGATGGTTAATACTTCACGAGCACCAGAGTTATCTGCAACTTTTAAACGAGTTTCTTGTTGAATCATAACGCTGTGACCTCCCTTCGGAATCCTTCCGAGCGAACTTTAATTATATAATTACCGCTTCTTCCGTAACTTCTACTAAACGGAAACGTTTTGTAGCTGATAACGGACGAGTTTCCATGATACGAACTACATCACCATTTTTAGCAACATTGTTTTCATCATGTGTTTTGAATTTTTTAGAATACTTAACACGTTTTCCATATAACTTATGGAATTTATACGTCTCAACTAAAACAGTTATTGTTTTATCCATTTTGTCAGAAACGACACGGCCAGTATAAACTTTACGATCATTACGTTCAGTCATTGAGGCTAACCTCCTCTCTGTAGAATCAGTTATTTACGCTTAATTCGCGTTGGCGAATAACAGTTTTCATACGAGCAATTGATTTACGAACTTCACGGATGCGTGCAGTGTTTTCCAATTGGCCAGTAGCTAGTTGGAAACGTAAATTAAATAACTCTTCTTTTAAAGATTTTACTTTTTGTTCAATTTCGGCAGTGGTTAGATCTCTTATTTCATTAGCCTTCATTGCTTTCACCACCAATTTCTTCACGTTTTACGAATTTTGTTTTTACAGGTAGTTTGTGGGAAGCAAGACGTAATGCTTCACGAGCAACCTCTTCCGATACACCTGCGATTTCAAACATAATCTTTCCTGGTTTTACAACTGCTACCCATCCCTCAGGAGCACCTTTACCAGAACCCATTCGAACTTCTAAAGGCTTAGCTGTGTATGGTTTGTCTGGGAAAATTTTGATCCAAACTTTACCACCACGTTTCATGTAACGAGTCATTGCGATACGAGCAGCCTCGATTTGGCGACTTGTAATCCAAGAAGCTTCAGTAGCTTGTAAGCCATACTCACCAAAAGCAACGGTAGTTCCACCTTTTGCTTGGCCTCTCATTTTACCACGATGTTGTCTACGATATTTAACACGTTTAGGCATTAACATAGTAATGAGCCCCCTCCTTTACTTATTAGTTTTAGTTGGAAGGACTTCTCCACGATAGATCCATACTTTAACGCCTAGTTTACCGTACGTAGTATCAGCTTCTGCTGTACCATAGTCAATATCTGCACGTAAAGTATGAAGTGGCACTGTACCTTCACTGTAGTGTTCCGCACGAGCGATATCTGCACCGCCAAGACGTCCGGATACTTGTGTTTTAATTCCTTTTGCTCCTCCACGCATTGCACGTTGGATAGCTTGCTTTTGAGCACGACGGAAAGAAATACGATTTTCTAATTGACGAGCAATGCTATCAGCAACCAATGTTGCATCTAAATCAACTTTCTTGATTTCTACAATATTGATGTGAACTCGTTTGCCAGTCAAGTTGTTTAATGATTTACGTAAAGCTTCTACTTCAGAACCGCCTTTACCAATTACCATTCCTGGTTTACCAGTATGGATCGTAATGTTTACACGGTTTGCAGCACGCTCGATTTCAATAGAAGAAACAGCAGCTGTGCTTAGACGATTTTCAAGATATTCTCTGATTTTAATATCTTCATGTAGCAAGTCTGCATAGTCTTTGCCAGCATACCATTTAGACTCCCAGTCTTTAATGATACCTACGCGAAGACCCGTTGGATTTATTTTTTGACCCACTGACTATCCCTCCTTCTTTTCAGTTACCACAACTGTAATGTGGCTTGTGCGCTTGTTAATTCTGCTTGCGCGTCCTTGAGCACGTGGACGGAAACGTTTCAATGTAGCACCCTCATTTACGAATGCTTCTGAAATGATAAGACTGTCTGCGTCCATTTCATAGTTGTGTTCTGCATTTGCGATTGCAGATTTTAATACTTTTTCTACGACTGGAGAAGCTCCACGCTGTGTATGATTTAAAATAGCGATTGCTTCGCCAACCTCTTTTCCTCGAATTAGATCTACAACTAAACGAACCTTACGAGGAGCAATACGAACTGATTTCGCAACGGCTTTAGCTTGCATGCCTAGTACCTCCTCTCATTAGCGTTTTGTTTTCTTATCGTCACCAGCGTGTCCTCTATACGTACGAGTTGGTGCGAATTCACCTAATTTATGACCGACCATATCTTCTGTAATATAAACCGGCACATGTTTGCGTCCATCATAAACTGCAATAGTATGACCTACAAATGTTGGGAAAATTGTAGAGCGACGAGACCATGTTTTAATAACTTGTTTCTTGTCGTCTGTGTTAAGCACTTCAATTTTCTTCATTAAATGGTCATCTGCGAAAGGTCCTTTTTTCAAGCTACGACCCATGGATAAGCCTCCTTCCCGGGTTTCGAGACGGGTGTTACTTCCCGTCCGTTACTTTAGTTTATTTTTTACGTTTACGAACGATATACTTATCAGATGGTTTATTACGCTGACGCGTTTTGTAACCAAGTGTTGGTTTGCCCCATGGTGACATTGGTGATTTACGTCCGATTGGAGCACGTCCTTCACCACCACCGTGTGGGTGATCGTTAGGGTTCATAACAGAACCACGTACTGTTGGACGAACACCTTTCCAACGAGAACGTCCAGCTTTACCTACACGTACTAGTTCATGTTCGATGTTACCAACTTGACCAAGTGTTGCGCGGCAAGTAGATAATACTAAACGAACTTCGCCTGAAGAAAGTCTTACTAAAGTATACTTTTCTTCACGTCCTAGGATTTGAGCTTCTGCACCAGCAGAACGTGCTAATTGTCCACCACGACCTGGTTTTAACTCGATGTTGTGGATAACACTACCTACTGGGATATTTGCAAGTGGTAATGCGTTACCTAACTTAATATCTGCTTTTTCGCCAGACTCAATTTCTTGCCCTACTTTTAGTCCTTTAGGAGCAATGATGTAACGCTTTTCACCGTCAGCATAATGAATCAAAGCGATGTTCGCTGAACGGTTTGGATCATATTCGATTGTAGCAACGCGTCCTGGTATACCATCTTTATCACGTTTGAAATCGATGATACGATATTGACGTTTATGACCGCCGCCTTGATGACGAACCGTTAATTTCCCTTGGTTGTTACGACCGCCGCGTTTTTTAATTGGGCTTAGTAGGGATTTCTCTGGAGTATCTGTAGTAATCTCTGCGAAATCTGACACAGACATATTACGTCTACCATTAGAGGTTGGTTTGAATTTTTTAATCGCCATCGTTGTCCCTCCTTCTCACTGAATATATTTTTTAAGCTTCAAAGAAATCTAGTTCTTTACTGTCTTCTGTTAGTTGAACAACAGCTTTTTTGCGATTCGGGCGATATCCACCGTAACGGCCCATTCGCTTAAATTTACCTTTTTGATTCATTGTGTTTACTTTTTCAACTTTAACACCAAAGATTGTTTCTACAGCATCTTTGATTTCAGTTTTATTTGCTTTTGGGGATACTTCAAACGTATATTTTTTTTCTGCCATTAAATCAGCGGAATGTTCCGTGATGACAGGGCGTTTAATTACATCGCGTAGATCTTTCATTATGCGAGCACCTCCCCTGCTTTTTCAGCTGCATCTTTTGTGATGATCAGCTTGTCATGCGTAAGCAAGTCAAGAATGTTTAATTCTTCAACAGTTAATACTGTAACATTTTGTAGGTTGTTAGCAGAACGAACTACAGTTTCATCTTTCTCAGAAAGAACGATAAGTGCTTTCGCGTCTACTTGAAGACCTTTTAAGATATTTATGATCTCTTTTGTTTTTGGAGCATCAATAGCGATGTTCTCTAAAACAAATAAACTTTCTTCATTTACTTTAGAAGATAATGCAGATCTTAATGCTAAACGACGTACTTTCTTTGGCAATTTGTAGCTGTAGCTACGTGGAGTTGGTCCAAACACAGTTCCACCGCCTACCCATTGTGGTGAGCGAGTTGAACCTTGACGTGCACGACCAGTTCCTTTTTGACGCCATGGTTTACGTCCGCCACCGCGTACATCAGAGCGGTTTTTAACAGCATGAGTACCTTGACGTAATGATGCACGTTGCATAACTACTGCTTCGTGTAGTACATGAGTATTTGGCTCAATTCCAAAAACAGAATCGTTTAACTCGATGTCTCCAACATTGCTTCCGTCTTGTTTTAAAAGTGCTACTTTAGGCATGACATATCCTCCCTTCGTTTGTGTGATTAGTTACCTTTCACTGCACTTGTGATTTTAACGTAAGATTTTTTCGCGCCAGGCACGTTACCTTTAATTAATAGTAGATTCTTGTCAGTATCTACACTTACAACTTCAAGGTTTTGGATCGTTACTTGTTCAGACCCCATATGACCTGGTAGCTTTTTACCTTTGAATACACGCATTGGATCAATTACACCCATTGCACCTGGAGCTCTATGAAAATGAGAACCGTGTGTAGTAGGCCCACGTTGTTGACCATGACGTTTGATTACACCTTGGAAACCTTTCCCTTTAGATGTACCTGTTACGTCAATTTTTTCTCCAGACTCAAAGATGTCAACCTTGATCTCTTGCCCAACTTCAAAGCTATCAACCTCTGCGCCACGGATTTCACGAACGTAGCGCTTAGGGGCAGTGCCTGCTTTCTCAGCATGACCTTTTTCCGCTTTATTAGTACGTGATTCCTTTTTATCAGCAAAACCGATTTGCAACGCTTCGTAACCATCATTTTCTAATGTTTTCTTTTGCAATATAACATTTGGCTCAGCTTCAATTACTGTTACTGGAATTAACTCTCCATTATCAGAGAATAACTGAGTCATGCCGATTTTACGACCTAAGATTCCTTTCGTCATCCGTTACACCTCCTATATTTAGAACGAATTATAATTTAATTTCAATATCTACACCTGATGGTAAGTCTAAACGCATTAGCGCATCAACTGTTTTCGGTGTAGGCTCGAGAATATCGATTAAACGTTTATGTGTGCGCATCTCGAATTGCTCACGAGAGTCTTTGTACTTATGCACTGCACGCAAAACTGTATAAACAGATTTCTCAGTTGGTAATGGAATCGGACCAGACACTTTCGCTCCAGAACGTTTCGCAGTATCCACGATTTTTTCAGCAGATTGATCTAAAATACGATGATCATATGCTTTTAAACGGATTCTGATTTTCTCTTTTGCCATTATTTTCCCTCCTTTATCGCCCATATTCATATAGACATTCTCCGCGGAAATTTCTCGACACCCTCGCCATGGCAAAGGGGCCGGGTGTGCCAACAACCTTCCGCATCAACGCACCAAGTGACCAACATTAATAGTATACTAAAAACTATTGGTCAATGCAAGCTTATTATATGAACACCTATAAGTTTGCACAGTTTTTTATTATACATAGTTTCATAAGTAAATGCAAGGGGGTTTGAAACTTTTTATTGGAGAAAGTAAATCCTTTAATTTCCTATGAAGAAAGAATAAATTAAGGCTTGAATTTTCGTCATCCTATTTAAATTTAAATGAAAAGAATTTAGCGCGTACTGGAATAACTTATTATCCATCTATTTATGTCATTTTCAAAGTTCTTTAATTTATCTGTTTAGCATTTTCTATATTTTATTTACTCCATCGAATCAATTTCATAGTAAGATATTTCGGATGAAAACTTAAGGCACCTTGTTGGGTTTCTTTGCCCAATCTCCGTTCCAATTCTACAATACCGACATTTCTATATCACTATTATTAGTACTTAATTTGATATTGTTCATTATGATGTTAGCTAAAACTAACCCCAAATTAGTCTTATAATACATAATAAAAAAAACAG
The DNA here is from genome assembly GCF_000340475.1 of Oceanobacillus kimchii X50. Lineage (NCBI taxonomy): Bacteria > Bacillati > Bacillota > Bacilli > Caryophanales > Bacillaceae > Oceanobacillus > Oceanobacillus kimchii. Next base: position 32,194 of record NZ_CM001792.1, on the reverse strand, counting down.
ACAACGGAATTCCATTGTCTGTTTTTACTTATATTACTTATTTTTGGATAGAAGAAACAACGCCAGAACCTACTGTACGTCCACCTTCACGGATTGAGAAACGAGTTCCGTCTTCAATCGCGATTGGAGAAATAAGTTCAACAGTCATTTCAATGTTATCTCCAGGCATTACCATTTCAGTTCCTTCTGGTAGTTCGATTACACCAGTTACATCCGTAGTACGGAAGTAGAACTGAGGGCGGTAGTTAGAGAAGAATGGAGTATGACGTCCACCTTCATCTTTAGATAATACATAAACTTCAGCTTTGAAGTTAGTATGTGGAGTGATTGAACCTGGTTTAGCTAATACTTGACCACGGTTGATGTCTTCACGAGCAACCCCACGAAGAAGTGCACCAATGTTGTCACCAGCTTCAGCATAGTCAAGAAGCTTACGGAACATTTCTACTCCAGTAACAGTTGTTTTAGAAGAATCTTCAGCAAGACCGATGATTTCTACTTCATCACCAACACTTACTTGTCCGCGCTCAACACGTCCAGTTGCAACAGTACCACGTCCAGTAATAGAGAATACATCCTCAACTGGCATCATGAATGGTTTATCAGTGTCACGGTCTGGAGTTGGAACGTATTCGTCAACTGCAGCCATTAATTCAACGATTCTTTCTTCGTATTCAGCATCGCCTTCAAGAGCTTTAAGTGCAGAACCTTTAATAACTGGTAGATCATCACCAGGGAAGTCATATTCAGTTAATAGATCGCGAACTTCCATTTCTACTAATTCAAGAAGCTCTTCATCGTCTACCATGTCTGTTTTGTTAAGGAATACTACGATTGTAGGAACCCCAACGTTACGAGAAAGTAGGATGTGCTCACGAGTTTGTGGCATTGGGCCATCAGCAGCAGATACTACAAGGATAGCTCCGTCCATTTGTGCAGCACCAGTGATCATGTTTTTAACATAGTCAGCGTGACCTGGGCAGTCCACGTGTGCATAGTGACGAGTTTCAGTTTCATATTCTACGTGAGAAGTTGCGATTGTAATTCCACGTTCTTTCTCTTCTGGAGCACCATCGATTTGGTCATAAGCCATAGCATCTCCGCTACCGTTTCTTTTAGCCATTACAGTAGTGATAGCTGCAGTTAAAGTAGTTTTACCATGGTCAACGTGTCCAATAGTACCAATGTTAACGTGACTTTTCGAGCGATCGAATTTTTCTTTAGACATTTATGTTTCCTCCTTTAATTAAATACCAATTTGTATTAGTGCCAAGAAATACAGATTTGTATTTCTCAGCCTTTACTAAATGTTATACGTTAGATTTACGAAAAAATCAATTATTCACCAGCATTTTTCTTGATAATTTCTTCAGTAATGCTTTTCGGTGTTTCTTCGTAGTGATCAAAGTGCATTGTGTATACACCGCGACCTTGTGTGTTCGAACGTAGTGCAGTTGCATAACCAAACATTTCTGCAAGTGGTACGAACGCTTTAACAACTTGTGCTGTACCGCGTGCTTCCATACCTTCTACGCGTCCACGACGGGATGTTACGTCACCCATAATGTCTCCCATGTATTCTTCTGGTACAACAACTTCAACTCTCATCATTGGCTCAAGAAGAACTGGTTTACATTTGTTTTTAGCAGCTTTTAGCGCCATAGATGCAGCAACTTTAAACGCCATTTCGTTCGAGTCAACATCATGGTAGCTACCATCATAAAGTGTTGCTTTGATATCGATTAACGGATATCCAGCAAGAACTCCGTTTTCCATTGATTCTTCGATACCTTGTTGAACTGCTGGAATGTATTCACGAGGAACTACACCACCAACAATTTTGTTTTCAAATTCAAATCCGGCACCTTCTTCGTTTGGTTCAAATTTAACCCAAACGTGACCGAATTGTCCGCGTCCACCAGACTGACGTACGAATTTACCTTCGACTTCAGCAGATCCACGGAATGTCTCACGATAAGAAACTTGAGGCGCACCTACTTGAGCTCCTACTTTGAACTCACGTTTCAAACGATCAACAATGATATCAAGGTGAAGTTCACCCATACCAGAGATAATAGTTTGACCAGTTTCCGGGTTTGTTTCAGTACGGAAAGTTGGATCCTCTTCGGCTAATTTAGATAATGCAATTGCCATCTTATCTTGGTCAGCTTTTGTTTCCGGCTCAATCGCAACAGAAATAACTGGTTCTGGGAAGTCCATAGACTCTAAGATAACAAGGTTCTTCTCATCACAAAGCGTATCCCCTGTAGAAGTATCTTTCAAACCAACTGCTGCAGCAATTTCACCTGAATATGCTCTTGAGATTTCTTCACGAGAGTTAGCGTGCATTTGTAGAATACGTCCTACACGCTCACGCTTATCTTTTACTGAGTTTTTCACGTATGAACCAGAATCTAATGTTCCAGAGTACACACGGAAGAATGTAAGTTTACCAACATAAGGATCTGTCATTACTTTAAAAGCTAATGCAGAGAAAGGCTCATCATCAGAAGATGGACGAGTTACTTTTTCCTCTGTACCAGGAATGATACCTTCGATTGGAGGCACATCTGTTGGCGCAGGTAGGTAATCAAGTACTGCGTCTAGCATTAACTGAACACCTTTGTTCTTAAATGCTGAACCACAAAGTACTGGATAAAAATCAACATTAAGTGTTGCTTGACGAATAGCAGATTTCAACTCATCGTTGGAGATTTCTTCTCCTTCAAGATATTTCATCATAAGCTCTTCATCAGTTTCTGCAACAGCTTCGATTAAGCTTGCACGCAACTCTTCTGCTTCATCTTTTAATTCAGCAGGAATTTCACGTGTTTCGGAACGTTGACCTAAATCATCTAAATAGAAGTATGCATCCATTGTGATTAAGTCAATAATTCCGTTAAAATCATCTTCAGCACCAATTGGCATCTGAATTGGATGTGCATTAGCACCTAGGCGTTCTTTTAATGTACCCGTAGAATACAAGAAATCAGCACCTGTTTTATCCATTTTATTGATAAATACGATACGTGGTACACCATAAGTTGTTGCTTGGCGCCATACCGTTTCAGTTTGTGGCTCAACTCCAGATTGTGCATCTAGTACAGTCACCGCACCATCAAGTACACGTAAGGAACGTTCAACCTCTACAGTGAAGTCTACGTGTCCCGGAGTATCAATGATGTTGATACGGTGATCTCTCCAAGCGGCTGTTGTTGCAGCAGACGTGATTGTAATACCACGTTCTTGCTCTTGCTCCATCCAGTCCATTTGAGAAGCACCTTCGTGAGTTTCACCAATTTTGTGAATGCGTCCTGTATAGAAAAGAATACGCTCAGTAGTGGTTGTTTTACCCGCATCAATGTGGGCCATAATACCAATATTACGCGTCTTTTCCAAGGAGAACTCTCTAGCCATGTATTCTTCTCCTTCCTAAATTGAAAGCTTTTGTTAGATTAATATTACCAACGGTAGTGAGCGAATGCTTTGTTCGCTTCTGCCATTTTATGCATATCTTCACGTCTCTTAACAGCAGCTCCTGTGTTATTAGAAGCATCAAGAATTTCATTAGCAAGACGTTCTTCCATTGTTTTCTCTCCACGTAAACGTGAATAGTTAACAATATAGCGTAGTCCTAATGCTTGACGACGTTCTGGACGAACTTCTACTGGTACTTGATAGTTAGATCCACCCACACGGCGTGCGCGAACTTCAAGTACAGGCATTACGTTTTTCATAGCTTGCTCAAAAACTTCCATAGCGTTTTGTCCACTTCTTTCAGCGACTAATTCAAACGCATTATAAAGAATTTTTTGTGCTTTCCCACGCTTTCCATCAACCATAATTTGATTAATTAAGCGAGTTACTAACTTAGATTTATAAAGCGGATCTGGCAATACATCACGTTTTGGTACTGGTCCTTTACGAGGCATCGTTACATCCTCCTTTCTTCTAGATGATTATTTCTTATTTCTTTTTAGGTCTTTTAGTTCCGTACTTGGAACGTCCTTGCATACGGCCTTCAACACCTGCAGTGTCAAGCGCTCCACGTACAATATGGTAACGTACACCCGGTAAGTCTTTTACACGACCGCCACGGATTAGTACAACACTGTGCTCTTGAAGGTTGTGACCAATTCCAGGAATGTATGCAGTTACTTCCATGTTGTTAGACAAACGCACACGCGCATATTTACGAAGTGCAGAGTTTGGTTTCTTTGGAGTAAGTGTACCAACACGAGTACATACACCACGCTTTTGAGGGGCGTTTTCATCAGTCATTTTCTTCTTAAAGCTGTTGTAGCCTTTATTAAGTGCAGGAGAGTCAGATTTTTTTGTTTTGCTGACACGACCTTTACGCACTAGCTGATTTATAGTAGGCATGATTTTATCCTCCCTTCATTTGTTTATGTGATTAATCAATCAGTGACCGTAGAATCATGTTTTGTAATGCCACACATCCAGGTGGTTCATCTTTAGGGAAAAAATAACGTCTCTGCGTATTATATACACAAAAACCTTATATCTCTTTGTATCAATCAACATATAGTCACTGTTCGTTGATTAGTCTAGTAATAAATTTAGTGTTATCTTGTAAACCGTAAGTTCCGATTACACTTTTTACAACCGAAAATACTTAGTAAGCATAATCGGAAGCACCTTGAATATAGTACCATTCTAGAATTTTAATGTCAATATCAAAAAGGTATTTTTTTGGTGCTTCCGATTGCTTATTATAATTGTCGCTTAAAAGTCTTTATAGGACTTCAACCATTTAAACTGTTTGAGTTTCTTCTTCTGAAGATTCTTCAACAGTTTCTGGCGTATCTAATCCTGATTCGAGATTACGATACTGAGGCATTCCAGTACCAGCTGGTACAAGCTTACCAATAATAACATTCTCTTTCAGACCTAGAAGTTCATCACGTTTTCCTTTGATTGCAGCATCTGTAAGAACACGTGTTGTTTCTTGGAATGATGCAGCAGATAAGAAGGAATCAGTTTCTAGTGACGCTTTTGTAATACCAAGTAGAACTGGGCGCCCAGTTGCAGGTTCTCCGTCTTCCATCAATACTTTATGGTTCGCTTCTTTGAATTGATGCAATTCAAGTAAGGAGCCAGGTAATACTTCCGTATCTCCGGAAGATACGATGCGAATCTTACGCAACATTTGACGAACCATTACTTCAACGTGTTTATCGCCGATTTCTACCCCTTGCATACGGTATACTCGTTGTACTTCTTTAAGCAAGTAATCCTGTACCCCTTCAACACCTTTAATTTGTAAGAGTTCTTTTGGATCAACGGAACCTTCCGTCAACTCTTGACCAGCTTCTACGGTGTCTCCGATTGCTACTTTCATTCTTGCGTTATAAGGTACTGCGTAACTACGTTGTTCCACTGCGCCTTGAACAACAATCTCTTGTTTATCTTTTACTTCTTTGAATTCTTGTACGGTTCCATCAATTTCAGTAATTACCGCTTGCCCTTTCGGATTACGTGCCTCAAATAACTCCTGAATACGAGGTAAACCTTGTGTGATGTCATCTCCTGCTACCCCACCTGTGTGGAAGGTACGCATTGTAAGCTGGGTTCCTGGCTCACCGATGGATTGTGCAGCAATAATCCCTACTGCTTCTCCTACTTCTACATCAGAACCAGTTGCTAAATTACGACCATAACATTTTTGACACACGCCGTGCTTCGTATTACAAGTGAAAGCAGAACGAATAATTACTTCTTTTATACCGGATTCAACAATTGTTTTCGCTTGGTCTTCAGAAATAAGCTCATTCTTTTCAACAAGCACTTCTCCAGTTTCTGGATGTTTTACATTTTCAAAAGAAGTTCTTCCAATCAAACGATCCAATAGTGGCTCGATTACTTCAGATCCCTCTTCTAATGCTGAAACAGTTAATCCTCGATCAGTTCCACAATCGTCTTCACGAATAATTACATCTTGTGCAACATCAACAAGTCGACGAGTTAAGTAACCTGAGTCAGCTGTTTTTAATGCTGTATCGGCAAGACCTTTACGAGCACCGTGAGTGGAAATAAAGTATTCCATTACAGTTAAGCCTTCTCGGAAACTTGATTTAATAGGTATCTCGATAATTTTACCAGCTGGATCGGCCATTAAACCACGCATACCAGCAAGCTGCGTAAAGTTAGACGCGTTACCACGAGCACCAGAATCACTCATCATAAAGATAGGGTTACGGTTGCTCAAGGAATCCATCAACTTATCTTGAATAACGTCTTTAGCTTCAGACCAAATAGCGATTACTCGATCATAACGTTCCTCTTCGGTAATTAAACCACGACGGAACTGTTTGAGTACTTTATCCACTTTAGTTTGAGCTTCATCTAAAATCCCTTGTTTTTCACCAAGTACAACAATATCAGAAATACCAACCGTCATACCTGCTTTGGTAGAATAACTAAATCCTAAGTCTTTCATACGGTCAAGCATTTTTGATGTCTCTGTGATTTGGAATCGTTTGAAGACTTCAGCAATGATATCTCCTAAGAAACCTTTTTTAAACGGTTTGACAAGTTCACGACTTTGGATTTCTTCTTTAATAGACGTACCAGGATCAACAAAATAATTTTCTGGTGTTTTTTCTTCAAGATTCAACTGTGTTGGTTCATTGATATACGGGAACGAATCCGGAAGAATCTCATTAAAGATTAACTTACCTACAGTAGTTAGTAATAATTTGTTGTTTTGCTCTTCTGTAAATGTTTTGTTATTTAAGCTTGACGCTTGAACAGCAACACGAGTATGCAGATGAGCATAACCAGTTTGGTATGCAATTAATGCTTCGTTTGTATCTTTAAAGTAAGAGCCTTCTCCGATAGCATTTTCACGTTCCAATGTTAGGTAATAGTTACCTAATACCATATCCTGTGACGGTGTAACTACTGGTTTACCGTCTTTTGGATTTAGAATGTTTTGAGCAGCCAACATCAAGATGCGTGCTTCTGCTTGCGCTTCTGCACCAAGTGGTACGTGAACCGCCATTTGGTCACCGTCAAAGTCTGCGTTATAAGCTGTACATACTAGCGGATGCAGACGAATTGCTCGCCCATCTACAAGAGTTGGCTCAAACGCCTGGATTCCTAAACGGTGAAGTGTAGGTGCGCGGTTTAGAAGTACTGGGTGTTCTTTAATAACATCTTCCAGCACATCCCATACATCTGGGTGTACGCGCTCGATTTTACGTTTTGCTGATTTTATATTATGAGCTAATCCTCTAGAAACAAGCTCTTTCATAATAAATGGTTTAAATAATTCTAATGCCATCTCTCTAGGCAATCCACATTGATACATTTTCAAATGTGGTCCTACGACGATAACGGAACGACCAGAGTAGTCAACACGTTTACCAAGTAAGTTTTGACGGAAACGACCCTGCTTCCCTTTCAACATATGAGATAGAGATTTTAAAGGACGATTTCCAGGTCCTGTAACCGGACGGCCACGACGACCATTATCGATTAACGCATCAACAGCTTCTTGTAACATACGTTTTTCATTTTGAACGATGATGCTAGGCGCACCTAAATCAAGAAGGCGTTTCAATCGGTTATTACGATTTATAACTCGACGATATAGATCGTTCAAGTCAGAAGTCGCAAAACGTCCACCATCCAACTGAACCATTGGACGTATTTCTGGAGGAATTACCGGTAGAACATCTAAAACCATCCAGCTAGAATCATTACCAGAATTACGGAATGCTTCCATAACCTCTAAACGTTTAATTGCTCTTGTTCTACGTTGTCCTTGCGCAGATTTCAATTCTTCTCTTAATGCATCCACCTCTTTTTCAAGGTCGATGTCTTGAAGAAGTTTGCGGATTGCTTCCGCACCCATTTGCGCTTTAAACGTATTGCCGTACTTATCATAATAAGAACGGAATTCTTTCTCAGAAAGCAATTGTTTTTTCTCAAGTGGTGTACTTCCTGGATCTGTAACGATATATGCTGCAAAGTAAATAACTTCTTCTAACGCACGTGGCGACATATCCAATACTAACCCCATACGACTTGGGATTCCTTTGAAATACCAAATGTGTGAAACTGGAGCTGCAAGCTCGATATGTCCCATACGTTCACGACGTACTTTCGCTTTTGTTACTTCTACTCCACAACGATCACAAACGACGCCTTTATATCGTACGCGCTTGTATTTACCACAATGACATTCCCAGTCTTTCTGTGGTCCAAAGATACGCTCACAGAAAAGACCATCTTTTTCCGGTTTCAATGTACGATAGTTAATCGTTTCCGGCTTTTTAACTTCACCGTATGACCAAGAACGAATCTTTTCAGGTGATGCGAGACCTATTTTCATGTACTCAAAATTATTTACATCCAACAAGGGGCAATCCTCCCTTTTTAATGTGCGATTTTACCACTGGATCAGATTATTTATAGAAAGCAACAGAAAGGTTCTCGGATTGTCACCCTAAAACCTTCTGTGCTAATTGTTTTATTCACTTTCTTCGACATCAATGTTTAGCTTTGTTGCTGCCTGAACTTCTTCTTCCTCTAATTCGCGCATATCAATTTCGTCTTCACTGCTGGAAAGCATTTTAACATCCATTCCAAGACTTTGAAGCTCTTTAATTAATACTTTAAAGGATTCTGGGACGCCAGGTTCTGGAACATTATCACCCTTAACAATTGCTTCGTATGTCTTCACACGACCAACTGTGTCATCCGATTTAACGGTAAGGATTTCTTGTAGTGTATAAGCAGCTCCATATGCTTCGAGTGCCCATACCTCCATCTCACCAAAACGCTGTCCACCAAACTGCGCTTTACCACCGAGTGGTTGTTGTGTAACAAGTGAGTATGGTCCAGTTGAACGAGCGTGCAGCTTATCATCAACCATGTGTGCAAGTTTAATCATATACATAACACCTACGGATACACGGTTATCAAATGCTTCACCAGTTCTTCCGTCGTATAAGACAGATTTTGCATCACGAGGCATGCCTGCTTCTTCAAGAGTTTCCCAAACATCTTCCTCACGTGCACCATCAAATACTGGGCTGGCCACATGTATACCTAGCTGTCTTGCAGCCATTCCCAAATGAAGCTCAAACACCTGTCCGATATTCATACGAGAAGGTACACCTAATGGGTTTAACATAATGTCGATCGGTGTTCCATCTGGTAGATATGGCATATCTTCTTCCGGTAATATTTTGGAGATAACCCCTTTGTTACCGTGACGACCTGCCATTTTATCTCCTTCATGGATTTTACGTTTTTGTACGATATAAGCGCGTACGAGTTGATTTACACCTGGTGGTAACTCGTCACCGTCTTCACGGTTGAATATCTTCACGTCAAGAACAATACCGCCACCGCCGTGTGGTACACGTAGAGATGTGTCACGTACTTCACGAGCTTTTTCACCAAAAATGGCGTGTAATAGGCGTTCTTCTGCAGAAAGCTCTGTTACTCCTTTTGGTGTTACCTTACCTACAAGGATATCTCCGTCTGTTACTTCCGCACCAACACGAATAATACCATGCTCATCAAGATTTTTCAGTGCATCTTCACCAACGTTTGGAATATCTCTTGTAATTTCTTCTGGCCCTAATTTTGTGTCACGAGCTTCCGATTCAAATTCTTCAATATGAATGGATGTATATACATCATCTTTCACAAGACGCTCACTCATGATGATAGCATCCTCATAGTTATAACCTTCCCAAGTCATGAAACCAACTAAAACGTTTTGACCTAGTGCAAGTTCACCGTCTTCCATAGAAGGTCCATCTGCAAGAACTTCGCCTTTTGTTACACGATCTCCTTGACTTACAATCGGACGCTGATTATAACACGTTCCTTGGTTAGAACGTTTATATTTTTGTAATCCATAACGATCTAAGTCGCCTTCAACTTCTTTACCATCAACAACAGAAATACGACGAACGTAAACTTCTTTTGCCTCAACGCGTTCAATCACACCGTCATGACGACAAATAACTGCAGCACCTGAATCTTTTCCGTTTACATACTCCATACCAGTTCCTACGATTGGAGCTTGTGGCTTCATCAATGGAACTGCTTGACGTTGCATGTTTGCACCCATTAGTGCACGGTTCGAGTCATCATTTTCCAAGAATGGAATACATGCTGTCGCAGCAGAAACAACCTGTTTCGGTGATACGTCCATGTAATCAATCTTATCGCGTGAAACTACGATGTTGTCTTCTTGGAAACGCGCAATTACTTCTTCGTTTTGGAAACGACTATCCTCATCTAACGGAGAGTTTGCTTGGGCAACAATATAGTTGTCCTGTTCATCCGCCGTCAGGTAATCAATTTTATTTGTTACTTTACCAGTTTCAGGGTCTACTCGACGATAAGGAGACTCAATAAAACCAAATTTATTCACTTTCGCATAACTAGATAACGAGTTTATCAACCCGATATTCGGACCCTCCGGAGTTTCGATCGGACACATACGTCCATAGTGGGAATAGTGTACGTCTCGAACTTCAAAGCCTGCACGCTCACGTGTAAGACCACCTGGTCCTAGGGCAGATAGACGACGTTTATGCGTTAGCTCACCTAGTGGATTTGTTTGATCCATAAATTGAGATAGCTGTGAGCTACCGAAGAATTCTTTAATTGATGCAATAACCGGTCGGATATTGATTAGTTGTTGTGGTGTAACGCTTGAAGTATCTTGGATAGACATTCTTTCGCGAACCACACGTTCCATACGAGACAATCCGATACGGAATTGATTTTGTAATAATTCTCCAACAGAACGCAAGCGACGATTACCTAAGTGGTCAATATCATCCGTTCCTCCAACTTCATGAAGCAAGTTGAAGAAATAGCTAATGGAAGATAAGATGTCAGCCGGAGTAATGTTTTTAACATCATTAGTAACTCCGCCATTACCTATCACAGTAAGTTCTCTTTCTCCATTAGGATCTGTCGGGTCAACAATCTTAACAGATTGAATCGTGATTTCGTCTTCTAACACACCTTCATGAGGGGATAGAACAGATTCCCCAAAACGATCTTCCGCACGCTCTAAGTAAGGGAGGATTTTATCTAATAATTTTCGTTCTAACTTATCTCCCTTTTCTGCTATTACTTCACCAGTTTCTGGATCAACAATTGGTTCAGCTAAGATTTGATTAAACAAACGATTCTTCATGTGAAGTTTTTTATTCATTTTATAACGTCCAACATGCGCTAAGTCATAACGCTTTGGATCGAAGAAACGAGATACTAACAAGCTCTTTGCGTTTTCTACAGTAGGTGGTTCACCAGGGCGTAAACGCTCATAGATTTCTAATAGAGCTTTTTCAGCATTCTCTGTATTGTCTTTTTCTAGTGTATTACGTAAATATTCGTTTTCACCAAGCAAATCTGTGATTTCTTGATCTGTACCAAATCCTAATGCACGTAAGAGCACAGTGATCGGTAACTTACGAGTACGATCAATACGAACATACGCGATATCTTTTGCATCTGTTTCAAATTCCAACCACGCTCCGCGGTTTGGAATTACTGTTGCAGCAATGCCTCGTTTTCCGTTCTTGTCGATTTTCTCGTTATAGTATACGCTCGGAGAACGTACAAGTTGCGATACGATTACTCGTTCCGCACCATTAATAATGAATGTTCCCGTTTCTGTCATAAGAGGGAAATCACCCATAAATACTTCTTGTTCCTTTACTTCACCGGTTTCATTATTAATTAAACGAACCTTCACGCGAAGCGGAGCATTGTACGTTACGTCTCTTTCCTTCGCTTCATCTACAGGGTACTTTGGATCACCTAAACTATAATCAACAAATTCAAGCGATAGATTTCCTGTAAAGTCTTCGATTGGAGAAATATCCTGAAACATTTCTCGTAAACCTTCTTCCAAGAACCAATCGTAAGAAGCGGTTTGGATTTCGATTAGGTTTGGTAATTCCAACACCTCACTGATACGCGCATAGCTCCTGCGTTGGCGGTGCCGTCCATACTGAACTAGTTGACCTGTCAACTGCTTCACCCCTTAAATCTTACATTTAAATAGTATTTTAACTATAAAAATGTGAATCATATTTAAAAGAACTTACTGATACTATTAATCAGTTATGTTCTTTGAAACTAACAACATCTAACAAGTAATCATCTGGCTATCAAAATGAATCATACGATATGCAGATGGTCTCATTCAGCAATAATTCTTATACAATCATAATCTGATTGTACAGATTGCTAAAAATTTGGTAAACTATAGAAAACAATGAACCGGTCAGTATTTTTTCCGATTCTATCAGTTTTACCTGTAATGATTAAAATATACATTTTCTTTTAATGAATATACCCCTTGACAAGAGTATCCTCATTCTACCATCTTCCTATCTTAGCATACCCGAAAGCGATGGTCAAACGCTTTGCGCTTTTAAAATAAAATAACCTTTATCTTTTTTCACTATCTCTACATTACCAAACAAATCATCTAGCTTGTCTTTGGCAGACGGGGCACCTTGCTTTTTCTGTATAACCACCCATAACTCTCCATTAGGAAGCAATAATTCCTTCGCACCCTCAAAAATCTGATGCACTACCTTTTTTCCCGCACGAATCGGCGGATTTGTAACCACCGCAGCAAAACGAGATTCATCATCAATGGCACTGTATAAATCGCTTGTTTGTATAGTTACATTCGTTACATTATTTGCGCTCGCGTTCTTTTTCGCTAATTCTACCGCTCGTTCATTGACGTCAATCATTGAAACTTCACGCTCATTGAATTCCGCTGCTAATGATAGCCCGATTGGCCCATATCCACAACCTACATCAAGTATATCTCCATTAATTTGAGGCTCTTGAAATTGTTCGATAAGCAAACGAGAACCAAAATCTATATCATTCTTTGAAAAGACACCTATATCACTTGTGAAACGAAAGGTTCGACCTCGCAATTCATACATCCACGTTCTTGGTGAAGTTTTCGACTGAGGATTATTGGAAAAGTAATGCTCTGACATATAGGCACCTACTTTACTATGAAATGTTTGTTGGAGATTCTATATCTAAAAAACAAACCACCGATTAATCGAAAAATATCCTAGCTGACTAGCATGTGCTTTTTCTTCTATAACGGTGGTTTACTTCTATTACTACTCCTTTATAACGGAGGTTTCGTGATAAAGAGCCCGCCAAAAAACGGCGAGCTCCCTCTTTATTTAGCTTTCCTTATTTAACTTCTACAGTAGCTCCAGCTTCTTCAAGTTTACCTTGAACTTCTTCAGCTTCTTCTTTAGAAACGCCTTCTTTGATTGCTTTAGGAGCGTTATCTACTAGGTCTTTAGCATCTTTTAAGCCAAGACCAGTGATTTCACGTACTGCTTTAACAACTTTGATCTTAGATGCACCAGCACTGTTAAGAACAACGTCAAATTCAGTTTTTTCTTCTTCAGCAGCTCCGCCAGCAGCTCCTGCAGCAGCAACCGGTGCAGCAGCAGTTACTCCAAATTCTTCTTCAATAGCTTTTACTAAGTCGTTAAGTTCTAATACAGACATTTCTTTAATTGCGCTAATCATTTCTTCTTTAGTCATGATTGAATCCTCCTATTAATTGTAATTAATTTTTATTTGTAAACCGATTGGTGTGTTACGCACCTTGTTCTTCTTTTTGCTCAGCAACAGCTTTTGTAACATAAGCGAAGTTACGAACTGGAGCTTGAAGTACGCTAAGCAACATAGAAACCATACCTTCGTAGTTCGGAAGGTTTGCAAGTTCTGTGATTTGATCAAGTGTAGCGACTTGTCCTTCAATTACGCCACCTTTGATTTCCAATGCCTCATGCTCTTTCTTGAAGTTATTCAAGATACGTGCTGGTGCTACTACATCTTCGTTACTAAACGCGATAGCTGTAGGTCCAGTTAACGTATCGTTTAAGTCTGTAAGTTTCACAGCTTCAACCGCACGACGAGTCATTGTATTTTTGTAAACTTTAAAATCGATACCAGCTTCACGAAGCTCTTTACGTAATGCAGTAACTTCTGCTACGTCAAGACCACGATAGTCAACAACTACAGCTGTTTGGCTAGCACGGAATTTTTCAGCGATTTCTTCAACCACTTGTTTCTTTTTCTCAATGATACCTGACATTGTTCCACCTCCTATAAAGTTCCTCATTACACCGTTCGTTTGTGCTTTACATATTCGTACAGAACGTAAAATCTTTACGTTAGAGTTAGACATGTAAAAAGCTCTCATGCAGACATGAGAGCTTATATATGGCAGATAGCAATGCTTTAATAACGCGAAACTATCTTCATCATAAACACCTCGGCAGGATAATTAAGCTATAAAGCCCCCGCTGTCTACGGTATAACGTATTCTTTTTATTACCTGAATTAGTATATCGAACGTTACGACAAAAGTCAACTACCAATTAACGGTAGTTAGAAACATCTACTTTAATTCCAGGTCCCATAGTAGAAGTGATAGAAACGTTCTTCATGTAAATACCTTTAGAAGATTGAGGTTTCACTTTTACTAATTGTTCTGTTAATGCAACGAAGTTATCCACTAATTTTTGATCATCAAAAGAAATTTTTCCGATCGGTACGTGAATGTTTGCTGACTTGTCTACTCGATATTCTACTTTACCAGCTTTAATATCGTTAACAGCTTTCTCAACTTCGAATGTTACTGTACCAGTTTTAGGGTTTGGCATTAAACCTTTTGGTCCAAGCACACGACCAAGTTTCCCTACTTCAGCCATCATATCAGGTGTAGCTACGATTACATCAAATTCAAACCAACCTTGGTTGATTTTGTTAATGTAGTCTGCTTCACCTACATAATCTGCGCCAGCAGCTTCTGCTTCCTTCGCTTTTTCACCTTTAGCAAATACCAATACACGTTGTGTTTTCCCAGTGCCGTGTGGTAACACCATAGCACCGCGGATTTGTTGGTCTGCTTTCTTAGGATCTACGCCAAGACGGAAAGCCGCTTCTACAGTTTCATCAAAATTTGCTTTAGCTGCTTTTTTAGCTAATTCAACAGCTTCTTTAATTTCATATGATTTAGAGCGATCAACAAGCTTTAATGCTTCTTGATGCTTCTTACCGATTTTTGCCATTTTATTTCCTCCTCTATTGTGGTTATAACGGTTGTACCTCCCACTTATAAAAGCACAAGGCTTTTATCAAGCACACTAACACAAACACCGTGTTAGCATCTCACGAATAAGGCTGCGGATGTCATCCAGCCGCAACCTCTTATTGTAAACTTCAATCAAATCTTATTGATTGAATAGCGGAATCGATTAGTCTTCAATCGTGATTCCCATACTGCGTGCAGTTCCTTCTACCATACGCATTGCCGCATCAACGTCAGCTGCGTTTAAATCAGGCATTTTCGTTTCAGCGATTTCTTTAACTTGATCGCGTTTAACAGAAGCGACCTTGTTTTTGTTTGGCTCACCAGAACCAGACTCGATTCCAGCTGCTTTTTTCAATAGTACTGCTGCCGGTGGAGTCTTAGTAATAAATGTAAATGAACGGTCCTCGAATACCGTAATTTCAACAGGAATAATCATACCCGCTTGATCTTGTGTTCGAGCGTTGAATTCTTTACAGAATCCCATAATATTAACACCTGCTTGACCTAGTGCTGGTCCTACCGGCGGCGCTGGGTTAGCTTTACCAGCTGGGATTTGCAATTTAACTAATTTAATTACTTTTTTAGCCACGAGACACACCTCCTTAAAGTCCGTGATGTGGTAATAGGGTTATAAGATTTGGTAAACCCTCCCACTCAAATTTACCATCTGCACCAACTCGGGGCACATGAATAACAAAAGAATTTTAGCATGTATTTCGAAAAAATGCAAGCTTTTAGTGATGGAGAATTTATGATAATTTTTCTACTTGTGAAAAGTCTAGTTCTACTGGAGTTTCTCTACCAAACATATTTACATGCACCTTAATTTTTTGCTTGTCCGTATCTATATGTTCGATAGACCCTGTGAAGTCCGTGAACGGTCCATCTGTAACGCGGACATTTTCTTTTATCTCAAAATCTACTTGTACCGTTGGTTCAGATACACCCATACGTTTTAGTACTACATCAATCTCGCCAGGCATTAGTGGAGTTGGTTTTGCACCATGTCCACTAGAACCTACGAATCCAGTTACACCTGGTGTATTACGAACGACATACCATGAATCATCTGTCATCACCATCTCGGTTAACACATATCCGGGGAATGACTTTTTCTTCACCATTTTCTTCTTGCCGTTTTTGATCTCAGCCTCTTCATCTTCTGGGACAATTACTCGAAAGATCTTATCTTCCATCCCCATTGATTCAACACGTTTTTCTAGATTCATTTTTACTTTGTTTTCATACCCTGAGTAAGTATGAACGACATACCAATTTTTCTCCATCTTCATTAGGACAATATGTTGTCCTTCCCTCCCTTGCAATTCATTATATGAAACACACCAACACTATTTTAAGAGTTTTCTTCCAACATTAAAAAACCCGCAAATGCCGGGTTTTTAGTTTAAATATATATGCGCTTAGTACAGTATACCTTATTATAGCTTAATTATTCAAAAAATGCATTTAAAATTTGAGAAATCCCTAAATCTACGACAAAAAAGAATACAGCCATGAAAATTACTGTAGAAATAACGACCACAGTGTAATTTCTAAGTTCCTTTCCTTTTGGCCAACTTACCTTTTTCATCTCTCTAGATACATTTCTTAAAAACTTAAACATTCTTTGTACCCCCCGAACCCACACGATTCTATATAAAAACAAAACTTTATCCACCGGGATTTATCACCCCACTGATCTTACCTAAATAAAACAGTTTGACCGTCTGATAATTCCCTCTCTCGCGAGCGAATCTTGCAGACAGTTATGGCGCATAATGTTAAATTGCATTCTTTTATTTCGTCTCGCGATGTAATGTATGTTTCCCGCATGTTTTGCAATACTTTTTTACTTCTAATCTTGTAGATTGATTGGATACATTTTTCTTTGTCGAATAATTCCTGCTTGAACATACAGCACATGCCAATGTGATTTTTGTACTCATTATTCCACCCCTTACGAAGGGATTATAGACTATATTACTGTAGCACCTAGCACGAATTATGTCAACGGCATCACAACAATCTATCACTTCTATTACAAGAAACAGTAAAATTTTCCCATAATTTTCAGATTCTTATTGTCGTTTTCTGTCGATAAGTTTTTTTATAATTTACAATGAAACTCCATTCGATTCCATCAGTTGCTCTAGTTTTCGTTTTACTCGCTGGAGCGCATTATCAATCGACTTCACATGACGGTTTAAATGCTCTGATATCTCTTGATATGTGCGTCCATCTAAATATAATTGCAATACTTTCTTTTCTAAGTCGCTTAATAATTTCGATAATTTGTGTTCCAACGTTCCATAATCTTCTTGACTAATCAATAATTCTTGTGGATCGACATCGATGGATCCACCTATTATGTCTAGCAAAGTTCTGTCTGATTCTTCATCATAAATTGGCTTGTCCAAAGAAACGTATGAATTTAATGGAATATGTTTTTGACGGGTTGCTGTTTTTATTGCCGTAATAATTTGTCTTGTTACACATAATTCTGCAAATGCTTTAAAAGAGGAGAGCTTGTCCACATCATAATCACGTATTGCTTTATAAAGACCAATCATCCCCTCTTGAATAATGTCCTCTTTATCAGCACCCACCAAAAAATATGTCCGTGCTTTTCCTCGTACAAAACTAATGTATCGTTGTATAAGGAGGTCTAGCGCATGACTATTCCCTTGACGAATGAATTTTAGCAAATCAGTATCATCAAGCTGTTCTAATCCCTTGTTGGTCGTGTCTATTTGCCCGATATTCACCAAAGATCGCCTCCTGCAATTCCGCTTCTATAAGTATAGGAAATATTATACAGGAAGCGTTTTAATACCGTCAACTTGACCTAAACTCCAAAAAAGTCATAATTTGTCGAATTGTATGATTTTGATGAGACGTACGAGCTACTATTCCCCTCTTCGCATTTGTTCGAACTTTTCCATGATTTCTTTATCAATTTTTATTTTTGCTTGTGGTTTTGTTTTTCGATGGACTTCTAAACTAATATGAATCTCTCTATCCATATCTTGCACTTCTATAAGTAACTCTCGAGCAGATTTACGAAGTGCACCTTGTCCAAAAATAGTCCGTTGTTCTGCGTAATCCGAGGTCGCTACATAGACTTGAGTTTGGATGTTTTTCACTTCTTTAACCAATTTTTCGATACATTCGTCTGCCGTTTCTTTTTCTTTCGTATAAATAATCTCAATGTTAAATTTTTGTTGTTTATTCTCTACACCACGTACATAATAAGCATCGAAAACGAGAATCACATGCTTTCCAGTAAAAGCTTGATATTCCGCTAACACTTCAATGAGTCGATCTCTTGCCTGACCAATATCTTTTTCCTTAAGCCGTTGTAATTCTCCCCAAGCACCAATTACGTTATATCCATCGACAATCAAGACTTCTTTCATTACTGATCCCCGAGAGAATAACGTTTACGATAGACTTCATAAAGTAAAAGCCCACAAGCTACCGACGCATTGAGTGAAGATACTTGTCCGACCATCGGCAAGCCCACTGTCCAGTCACATTTTTTTCGAACGAGACGACTCATACCTTTACCTTCGTTACCAATAACGATACCAATAGGTAACGATCCATCTAATTTTCGATAGTCTTCATCTGCTTCCGCTTCAGTTCCAACAATCCAAACATGTCGTTCTTTTAATTCATCAATGGTGTTAGACATATTGGTTACACGCACAACTGGAATATGTTCTATTGCTCCTGCTGCTGTTTTTGCTACAGTTGCGGTTAATCCAACAGAACGTCGTTTAGGAATAATAACACCATGGACACCTGTTGCATCTGCGCTTCGTAATATCGAACCTAAGTTATGGGGGTCTTCTAATTCATCTAATAAGATAAAGAAGGGGTCCTCTCCACGTTCATTTGCCCGATTAAATAAATCGTCTAATGTGGCGTACGTATAAGAAGCTACATATGCTATCACTCCTTGATGATTCCCCAATTCCATCTGATCTAATTTTGAACGTGGCACCTTTTGTACAATTGTTCCAGCCTCTCTTGCTAATTGATTAATTTTTTGAAATGTGGAACCTTGTATTTGCTCTGTAACCATTACTTTATTCACTGATCGCCCAGACTTCAAAGCTTCTATAACTGGGTTCCTTCCCATAATGACTTCATTGTCCATGGTTATCTCTCCTTTCTTCCACGTATTGAATTGCTTTTTGAATAAGTTCTTCTAATCGACCTTGGTTCTTCAACATATAATGATACCCAATTAGTGCCTCAAACGCGGTACTATACCGATACGTTTGGACACTTATATTTTTTGGTACCGAACCCGATTTAGCATTCCTTCCCCGAGAAACAACTTTTTGTTCTTCTTCGGTAAGAAATCCGTCAACTTCCAACCAACGTAAAATGACCATTGCCTGAGTTTTTCCCGCGACATACGATGTTGCAGACTGATGTAACTTATTAGGATTTACCGTACCATGTTCTAAAAGATATTCTCGAATATATAATTCATAAATAGAATCACCTATATAAGCAAGGGCAAGGCTTTTTAGCTGCTTCACATCACTTTGTTTCATTACTTACCTCTTTTCCAACGAACACCTTGTGGAGTATCTTCGAGTACTATACTTTTTTCTTTGAGCATATCACGAATCTCATCTGCTCTACTGAAATTGCGGTTTTTACGGGCTTCATTTCTTTCTTCAATTAACGCTTCAATTGTTTCATCAAGTAATATTTCTTCATCTTCTAAAATATTAATTCCCAATACTGTTAGAATCTGTGCAATCGCATCTTGAAAAGCATCTATAACTTTAGTAGAAGTTTGATGTTCTTGAAGATAAACATTCGCTTCTTTCGATAAATCAAATAAAACAGAAATTGCATTAGCTGTATTGAAATCATCGTCCATATCTTGTTCAAAATTACTCATTGCAGCTTCTACCATTTGCAGCCACTTAGCATCATTGTTAGTTAGATTTAAGCTTGAATCGCGTCGATGAGACAGATTATGATAAGCTGTTTGAATCCGTTCTAAGCTCGTTTTTGCACTCTCAAGTAGTTCTTCTGTAAAGTTAATTGGATTACGATAATGAACAGATAACATAAAGAAGCGTAACACTCTTGGATCATGCGCTTGGATTAAGTCTCTTGAAAGTACAAAGTTACCGAGTGACTTCGACATTTTCTCATTATCAATATTAATATACCCATTATGCATCCAATAGTTTGCAAAAGGCTTCCCGTTCATTGCTTCCGATTGCGCTATTTCATTTTCATGATGTGGGAAGGTTAAATCCTGCCCACCAGCATGAATATCAATCGTATCCCCTAAGTGTTTCTTTACCATTGCCGAGCATTCAATATGCCAACCCGGTCTTCCTTCCCCCCAAGGAGATTTCCAAGCAATTTCATCGTCTTTTGCCTTCTTCCATAATGCAAAATCAAGTGGATCTTCTTTCTTCTCTCCTACTTGAATGCGTGCTCCAGAACGTAATTCATCAATTGATTGATGAGATAATTTGCCATAAGAGTCAAAGGATCTTGGTTTAAAATACACGTCTCCATCCGCTTCATACGCATAGCCTTTATCAATTAAGGCTGAAATGAAAGCAATAATATCATCCATCGTATCCATTACTCTCGGGTTTTTTGTAGCTTTTTTTACTCCAAGTGCTCCAACGTCTTCTAAATACGCATTTACAAATCTATCCGCAAGTGCGGGAACTTCTTCACCGACTTCTTTTGCCGTTTTAATGATTTTATCATCAACATCCGTGAAGTTTAATACATAATCTACATCAAATCCTCTATATTCTAAATATCGTCGAACGGTATCAAACACAATCGCGGGTCTTGCATTACCAATATGGATGTAGTTATACACGGTTGGGCCGCATACATACATTTTTACCTTTCCCTCTTCCATTGGTTTAAACGTTTCTTTTTGTCTTGTTAACGTATTATATATTTGAATGGTCATTTTCTAAAGTTCTCCTTTCCTCTTTCAACGAAGCAATTTCCGCTGTTAACTCGTCTATTTGTGTCTGTAAATTTTCACACTTATCAGAGACAGGATCTGGTATTTTATGATGATCGAGGTCTCTTCGTACTCTTTTTCCATCTTGTACGACTACTTGCCCAGGAACACCTACAACCGTGGAATTATCTGGGACATCCTTGAGCACGACTGATCCGCCACCGACTTTTGAATTTTCACCAATCGTAATCGCACCAAGTACTTTGGCGCCAGTTGCAATCAGCGCATTATCCTTTAGAGTCGGATGGCGTTTACCTTTTTCTTTACCGGTACCACCAAGGGTTACTCCTTGAAAAATGGTAACATTATTGCCTATCTCACATGTTTCTCCGATGACAACTCCCATCCCATGATCAATAAATAATCGACGGCCTATTTTTGCTCCAGGATGGATTTCGATTCCAGTGAAAAACCGACTTAATTGTGAAATCACACGTGCAATAAACAATAATCGCTTATTATAAAACCAATGGGCAACACGATGTGACCATACAGCATGTAATCCCGAATACGTAAGCATTACTTCAACATACGTTCTAGCAGCTGGGTCCTGCTCAAATACAACATCCATATCCTCTTTCATCATTTTAAAAATACCCAAACGGAAAACCTCCTTCCTGCATTAAAAAAGCGTCTCTGTGTATGATATACACAGAGACGCCTCTCGCGCGGTTCCACTCTGTTTAGAGAAGGGTTATACCATTACTTCTCTCAACTTGACTCCTATAACGGCAGAGTTCCCGCTGTGATGTACTCTACATTTTCCATCACAGACTCCGAGGAGCACTTCAGATTAATTGCTTAAAGCCACTTTCAGCAAACGTGGTTCTCTCTGTGTAAACAAATTAATCTTACTTTCCCTCTTCTACGTTTTATCTATTTTAATAGCTCATATTTATCGGGTTTCTATATGCTTAATATATTACAAATTCGCCTAAATGTGAATCCTTATGCTCCCATTTCTTTCAATAGTTTATCCAATCGATCAAGAATAATGTCTCTACCTAGTAACTCAATCGCAAATGGCAGTTCAGGGCCATGCATTTGACCAGTTGTCGCAACACGAATTGGCATGAATAATTTTTTACCACGATGACCAGTTTCTTTCTGTGTTGCTTTAAATTGAGCTTTTATAGAGTCTTTATCAAACGATTCCAAGTGAATCAACTTATCCGTAAAAACTTGTAGCACTTCCGGAACTTGTTCCCCATTAAGCACTTCCCATGCTGCTTCATCATAAGAAAGTTCTTTTTGGAAAAATAGTTCTGTAAGTTCAACAATCTCCGCACCATAACGTAACTGTTCACGATAAAGCGAGATCACATTTTCTGCCCATTGACGAGTTTCTTCATCCATTTCCTCTGGCAGTTTTCCTGCTTTTATTAAATGCGGCAATGCAAGATCAATAACTCTATCAAGATCCGCTGCTTTAATGTACTCGTTATTCATCCATTTCAGTTTATGTTGGTCAAAGATTGCAGCAGAAGTAGATAGACGTTCTGGATCAAAAATTTCAATCAGTTGCGCTTGTGTGAACATCTCTTCTTCCCCAACCGGAGACCATCCGAGTAAGCTAATGAAATTAAACATCGCTTCAGGTAAATAGCCAAGATTACGATATTGCTCAATAAATTGGAGAATATGTTCATCACGCTTACTTAATTTCTTTCGCTCTTCATTAAGGATAAGTGTCATATGTCCATAACGTGGAGCTTCCCAACCAAATGCATCAAATATCATCATTTGCTTCGGAGTATTCGAGATATGTTCTTCCCCACGCAAAACATCACTGATTTTCATTAAATGATCATCAATCGCTACTGCAAAATTATAGGTTGGAATTCCATTCTTCTTCACGATAACCCAGTCACCAAAATCACTTGACTCGAATGTAATCGGTCCGCGCACTAGATCATTAAATGTATACGTAGTGTTCTCTGGAACTCGGAAACGAATACTTGGTTGACGACCTTCTGCTTCAAATTGTTCGATCTGTTCTGGTGTTAAATCTCGATGAGCTCCAGAATATTTTGGAACTTGTCCATTTTGGCGTTGCTCTTCACGTTCTGCTTCTAATTCATCTTCTGTCATATAGCATTTATAAGCTAAATTCTTCGCAAATAATTCATCAAGGTATCTTTGATAAATATCAAGGCGTTCCGTTTGACGATAAGGGCCGTACTCTCCACCGATATCAGCACCTTCATCCCACTGGAGCCCTAACCATTTTAAGTATTTTAATTGGCTTTCTTCGCCACCTTCAACATTTCTTTTATCATCTGTATCTTCCGTACGGATAATAAACTTTCCATCAAAATGCTTTGCATATAAATAATTAAATAATGCAGTTCGTGCATTCCCAATATGCAAATGTCCGGTTGGACTTGGAGCATAACGCACGCGAACTTCTTGACTCATTACTTGTTGCCTCCTTAGGAAATAAATATGAATTCGCTTATCATCGAATAAGTTCTATATGAAAAAGTGATAACATATTTCATGTTATCACTTTTCTTCGTCCTTTATCAGTTATACCCTTTTTAGAGCGCTTTTTCAAGTAATTTTGGTTTTGCAAATATCATTCTACCTGCAGAAGTTTGTAAAACACTCGTAATAACTACTTCAATATTTTTTCCAATATAGTCTCTGCCTTCTTCAACGACAATCATCGTACCATCATCTAAATAAGCAACACCTTGGTTTTGCTCTTTCCCATCTTTAATAACCTGTACATGTAATTCTTCACCAGGTAATACGACTGGTTTTACCGCATTCGCTAGGTCATTAATGTTCAGAACGTTTACTCCTTGAAAATCACAAACCTTATTCAAGTTAAAATCGTTCGTCACGACAATACCATTGATTACTTTCGCTAATTTAATCAGTTTACTATCAACCTCTTGGATATCCTCAAAGTCTCCCTCATATATTTCCACATTAATCGGTAATTCCTTTTGAATACGATTTAAGATATCCAATCCACGACGACCACGATTACGTTTTAACGTGTCCGATGAATCAGCAATATGCTGTAATTCTCCTAAAACAAATTGTGGAATGACTATGGTTCCTTCTAGAAAGTTCGTTTGACAAATGTCTGCAATTCTTCCATCAATAATTACACTTGTATCTAAAATCTTCGCCTTTGGTTTATCAGCCGGTGCTGCATTTTCTTCTGGAATACGACGTCCCTTTTTATTAGCCCGCATTAAATTGCCAAATTCTTCACGTCTTCGAAAGCCTACTTGGAATCCTAAGTATCCAAAGGTAATCATAATGAAAAATGGTAATACCTGTGACAAGATATGAATTCCTGTATCTTGAAGCGGTATATTGATAAAATACGCAATCACTAAACCTACGATCAGACCAATACTTCCAAAAAATAAATCCATCGCTGGGAGTTTAATAAGCGCATCCTCAACCCAGCGTAAGAAACCTGCAATATAATCAACCAATAAGTAGGAGAGTATGAAGAATATAATAGCACCAATAATCATACCTAATATCGGCGAATTCAACCATGCAGGATCTGTTACGTTTAACAAACTAAAAATTTCCGGTATATATAAATACCCGACGGTACCACCTAATATAATAAAGAATAAATGAACTATCTTTTTAAGCACCATCGCTCACCTCCTAACCCTAGTATTGCCTATTATTTGGAAAAGTATCCCATAAGGTTTTTTCATAGAATAAAAAGAAATATTAATGACGTAATCCAATATCTAAAGCCTCTTGTACACTTGATACACCAATGACATCAATTCCACTAGGATAATTCCAACCATCCAAATTATTTTTTGGACATATTACGCGTTTAAAACCTAATTTCGCCGCTTCTTGTACACGTTGCTCAATTCGAGAAACCCTTCTAATCTCACCAGTTAAACCTACTTCACCTACAAAAATATCATTCGGATTCGTTGGTTGATTTCGAAAGCTAGAAGCGATACTTACAGCTAATGCTAGATCAATAGCTGGCTCATCTAACTTTACGCCGCCAGCAACTTTTATATATGCGTCTTGATTTTGAAGCATCAAACCGACACGTTTTTCTAAAACGGCCATTAACAACGGTACACGATTATGGTCTATTCCTGTTGCAGTACGACGAGGATTTCCAAAGCTAGTGGGAGAAATTAATGCTTGAATTTCTACCAATACCGTTCTCGTTCCTTCCATCGATGCTACAACTGTCGACCCAGCTGCCCCTTCTGATCGTTCTTCTAGAAATATCTCAGACGGATTCATTACTTCTCGTAATCCCTCTTCTTTCATCTCAAATATTCCCATTTCATTCGTACTACCAAAACGGTTCTTTACTCCTCGTAATATACGATATGTGTGATGACGCTCGCCTTCAAAATATAGAACAGCATCTACCATATGTTCTAATAATCGAGGACCAGCAATGGAACCTTCTTTTGTTACATGACCAACAATAAAAATAGGTATTCCATTTGATTTTGCTATTTTCATTAGCTCCATTGTACATTCACGTACTTGAGAAACACTTCCTGGAGCACTCGTTACTTCTTCTTTAAATATGGTTTGTATCGAATCGATTACTACAAAGGACGGTTTTACTTCTTCTACCTGTTTACTAATATCATATAAATTGGTTTCTGATAAAACATACAACTGATCTGTTGCAATATCGAGTCGATCTGCACGTAATTTTGTTTGACGAGTTGATTCCTCTCCAGAAACATAAAGTACTGACATATCTTTTTCTGCTAATTGAGAGGATATTTGGAGTAATAAGGTTGACTTACCAATACCCGGATCTCCTCCAATTAAAACAAGTGAACCTAGTACAATTCCGCCACCTAGCACTCTGTTGAACTCTTTCATGTTCGTAGTAATTCTAGGTTCTTTCTTCGATTCAATCGCTGTGATTTTTTCAGGCTTACCTGCACCTGCAGATGTCGTACTAGTAGCATAGCCTGTCCGACCTTTAACCGAAGCTGGATCTATTTCCTCCACCATGGTATTCCATTGATGACAAGCCGGACATTTTCCCATCCATTTAGCTGATTCATATCCACATTCCTGACATACAAACTTTGTTTTTCGTTTTGCCAAATTTATTAACCCCTTCTCTATTATTGTAGCCTATTTTTTTATGTAGTAGGTTACAGAAAGCTATCAATTTACAAATTCATCTTCCATATTTATGCCACAACCAGGCGTTTTGACATAAAAATCCCTTAAATGGAAATAAAAGCTAGAAGAATCAAGTCCTCTAGCTTTATTTCTATTCCATCATATTACCTTTTTCTATGGTAAAACAATAAATTCACCTTTATTATTTAATCCAATTTTAACCTGTTGTTCTTTTTCAATGGCTCCTTTTAATAGCTCCTCTGATAACAAGTCTTCGATATTTTTTTGAATGGATCGACGTAATGGTCGAGCACCGTATTCTGGATCGAAGCCTTCATTAGCTATTTTTTCAACTGCCTTATCCGTTAATGATAAATGAAGGTCTTGTTCTTTTAATCGTTTTTGTAATTGTTTTACCATCAATGTCACAATATCCTTCATATGTTCTTTTTCTAAAGAGTGGAATACAATAGTTTCATCAATACGGTTTAGGAACTCTGGACGGAAAGCTTTCTTCAATTCTTCCATCACTTTTGATTTCATATCTTTATAGTCTTTCTCCTCATCATCTAAAGAGAAACCAACGTATTTATTTCTTTTTAATTCACTTGCCCCAACATTGGAAGTCATGATGATAACTGTATTACGAAAATCAACCACTCTTCCTTTTGAATCGGTTAGGCGACCATCTTCAAGCACTTGTAAAAGAATATTAAATACTTCTGGATGAGCTTTTTCCACCTCGTCTAATAGAACCACAGAGTAAGGCTTACGACGAACTTTCTCAGTTAATTGTCCACCTTCATCATATCCAACATATCCTGGCGGCGAACCGACCAATCGTGAAGTTGCATGTCTTTCCATATACTCTGACATATCAATACGGATCATTGCATCTTCATCTGCAAACATTACTTCTGCTAGCGCACGAGCAAGTTCTGTTTTACCTACTCCAGTTGGTCCTAAGAATATAAATGAACCTATTGGACGTTTTGGATCTTTTAATCCTGCACGAGCACGTCGTATCGCTTTAGCAACTGCATTAACAGCTTCAGACTGCCCAATAACACGGTCATGAAGGATTTCTTCCATGTTAAGAAGACGATCGCTTTCATCTTTTGTTAATTTAGATACGGGTACCCCCGTCCATATAGAAACAACCGCAGCAATATCTTCCATGGTAACTTCTGAATCTGTTTGTCCTTGTTTTTCTTTCCATTCATTTTTCGTCGTTTCTAACTCTTCACGGAAACGTTGCTCTGAGTCTCGTAAAGATGCAGCTTTTTCAAATTCCTGACTTTGTACTGCAGCATCTTTTTCTTTACGTACCTCATCTAGTTTTTGCTCCAGCTCTTTTAAGTTTGGTGGAACAGTATACGAACGTAATCGAACTTTTGATCCGGCTTCGTCGATTAAATCAATCGCTTTGTCTGGCAAGAAACGATCGGTAATATAGCGGTCTGATAATGACGCTGCTGCTTCAATTGCTTCATCGGTAATCGTCACGCGGTGATGCGCTTCATAACGATCACGCAAGCCATTTAAAATTTGAATTGTTTCTTCCAATGTTGGTTCGTCTACTTGAATTGGTTGGAAACGTCGTTCTAATGCGGCGTCTTTTTCAATATATTTTCGATACTCATCTAGCGTCGTTGCACCAATACATTGTAATTCTCCACGTGCAAGAGATGGTTTTAGGATATTCGAAGCATCAATAGCTCCTTCTGCTCCTCCAGCTCCAATAAGTGTGTGTAACTCATCAATGAATAGAATAATATTACCTGCTTGGCGAATTTCTTCCATTACTTTCTTTAAGCGGTCTTCAAATTCCCCGCGATATTTCGTACCAGCAACAACCGTACCCATATCTAATGTCATTACTCGTTTATCACGTAAAGTTTCTGGCACTTCATTATCAATAATTTGCTGGGCAAGCCCTTCAGCTACAGCTGTTTTACCTACACCAGGTTCCCCAATCAATACCGGATTGTTTTTTGTACGACGGCTAAGCACTTGAATCACTCGTTCAATTTCTTTAGAACGCCCAATTACCGGGTCAATTTTGCCTTCTTTTGCACTTACAGTTAAATCTCTGGCTAATGAATCCAACGTCGGTGTGCTTGCATTTGACTGTTGTCCTGAACGTCCTTGACGACCAGCTTGAGATTCATTACTTCCTAATAATTGCAGTACTTGTTGTCTTGCTTTATTAAGACTTACACCTAAATTATTAAGAACTCTGGCAGCGACACCTTCTCCTTCTCTGATCAAGCCCAGTAAGATGTGCTCTGTACCTACATAAGAATGCCCTAGTTTTCGTGCTTCATCTTGAGAAAGTTCTACTACTTTTTTTGCACGAGGTGTATAGTGAATCGATTGCGTAGGTTGTTTACCCACTCCGATTAATTTCTCTACTTCTTCTTGAATTTTCGAAACCTCTAAACCTAGAGATTGTAAAGCTTTTGCTGCGATTCCTTCTCCTTCGCGTACAAGCCCTAGCAAAATGTGTTCTGTTCCAATGTTATTATGGCCTAGACGTACTGCTTCTTCCTGCGATAGTGCAAGTACTTTCTGTGCTCTTTCTGTAAAGCGTCCAAACATCATAAGGATTTTCCTCCTATTATTCTGAGATTTAATCGATATCGGTAGGTCGAATATCGGCTATATATTTGAATGTATTTATCCGAAGAAACAAAAGCCTTCTAACTTATTCCCTTGCATTCCATGTCTCTAAACATTTTATTAAACAGGTAAAGAAAGGACGTTACTCTTCCAGCTTCAATCTCTCACGAATAACTGACGCACGTAAAATATCACGCTCATCCGGCCTGAGAGATCGATTCGCATAATGTTGTAAAAAGCCTGGCTGTGTAAGAACCATTAATTCATTCAGAATGTTCCCTGAAGTATTGTCTATCCAACCTAAGTCAATTCCTAGACGAACATCCGAAATACATTTAGATGCTTCTTTAGAATCAATGATACGGCTATATGCTAGTGTCCCGTATGAACGAAAAATACGATCCTCTAATTTTTTTCCTGTTCTTTCTAGTATATGATTACGTGCCATTCGTTCATGCTCAATTAGTTGATGAACAACACTCTCTAAATCATCTACAATATCTTGTTCGGATTTACCTAAGGTGATTTGGTTTGACACTTGAAATATATTTCCAAGCGCCTCACTTCCTTCTCCATAAATCCCTCTTACCACAAGACCAAATTGACTAATCGCAGGTATTAGACGATTAATCTGTTTGGTTAGCACCAATGCAGGTAAGTGCATCATCACGGAAGCTCTCATTCCTGTTCCAACATTCGTCGGGCAACTTGTTAAGTACCCTTTTGTCTCGTCAAATGCATAATCGACTTTTTCTTCTAACCAATCATCTAATGCAAATGATTGCTCTAAAGCGGTTTTTAATTGAAGACCTGGATAATATACTTGTATGCGAAGATGATCTTCCTCATTAACCATTATGGACACTTGCTCATTTTCCGAGATTAATGTACCAGCATAATCGGAATGTTTTATTAAATGTGGACTTATTAGATGTTTTTCCACTAGTACACTTTTTTCAACTGGTGATAAATCTGTCAAAGGAACATACTGCAAATCTTTATAAGTTTGAAAAGATTTATTTGCATACTCATCTCGAATAAATTCTTGAATCTCCACTAATTTTTCTTCATTAGCTAATATAGGATACGTTTGATCGGCAAAATTTCTAGCAAGTCTAATTCGACTACTCATCACGATATCTTTATCCGGTCCTTCCTCACGCATCCAAGGGCTAATTGCTTGATCAATAAATTTATCTAATGTCATTGATCATCACCCTCTTTCAAATCATCTTTCTTCGAAGCCTTTGCTTGTAGTTCCTTAATTTTATCTCTATACTCAGCAGCTTTTTCAAACTCTTCATTATCAATAAAGTTTTTTAATTCTTGTTTGTACATTTCGATCTGGCGTCTAGTTTGTAGATTTATTCCTGTTCGTTTAGGAATTTTTCCATTATGTTTTGTGTTTCCTGCATGAACTCTGCGAAATATTGGTTCAACTTTTTTTGCAAATGAAGAATAACAATTAGCACAACCGAACTTTCCAATTTTTTTAAACTCAGAAAAAGTCATTCCACATGAAGAGCATTTTATTTCTTTTAACTGTTTCATTTGATTCTTACTTGTTGAATTCATATTTAATGTTTCTACATTAAATAATCCAGTTAGTAGGTCATGAAGGGAATACCCTTCTTCAGGGAAAGTAACATAACCTTTTTTCTTTGCACACGCCTCACAAAGACTTAACTTTCGTTCCTCTCCATTAATAACATGTTTAAAATGAAGTGTCGCTGGGTTTTCATGACATTCTTGGCATTCCAAAATCCATTCCCCCTTACATGAATTATTTATTCAAATACTTCAGTGTTGTTAACATAGAGATTAAAATACGAGCACGAATTTCATCTCTTATAGGTAATTGAAAAGCAAGCGTCGTTCTATCTATTGCAGAAAGCATTAGTTTAGCTTCTCGTTCTGTAACTAGATCCTCTTCTAATAACCTTTCCAAAATATCTATTGCTGATCGTTGTGGGATAGAATCACCAATTAATTGGATAATCTCATCAATTAATACAGCTTGACTTTGATGCTGAATTCGCATAATCCGAATGTATCCACCGCCACCACGTTTACTCTCAACAATATATCCTTTCTCTATTGTAAACCTTGTATTGATTACATAGTTAATTTGAGAAGGTACACATTGAAATTGATCAGCAATCTCACTACGCTTAATTTCAATAACATCTTTCCCTTGTGACTGTAATACTTGCTTTAAATACTGCTCAATTATGTCAGATATATTGCTCATAATTTGCACCTCATATCTTATTAAGATGAAAATTTATTTCTTTGACTTTGACTATCTTTGACTATATTTTTATTATACGCGAAATAAATAAAGTTGCAAATAGATTACATATCTTATTTTAGACAAGAAATACTAAAATCAAAACAAAAACCTTATATCGCAAGAGACCTTTTTATTTTAAGATTCTCTTACGTTATAAGGTTAATTTAATTTAGATATGTTTTGAACAGAGTCCATACTTGATATTTCCTCAAATACATTCATCAAATCTTTATTTTTTCTTAGGTTGGTCCAAACATGTATTTTTCTTTGTCCACCTTCTAGAGTTTGAATCTCAACCCGTTTAACAGTAAAATGATTTTTTTCAATTACTTCTACAGCTGTGGATAGATGAAATCCATCAGATACAATGATTTCCAAGAAGTTGCTAGACTTATATTTCGGGAAAAGATTTTCGATTTGATTTAGGAAGATTAAACTAACAAGGATAATAAGTGTTGCTACAATTGCGACACTATACATCCCTGCCCCGATAACCAGGCCAATACCTGCCACAGTCCATATAGATGCAGCTGTAGTAAGACCCCGTATCGTTCCTCCGTATACAATAATGGTACCTGCCCCTAAAAACCCAATTCCACTAATAACATAGGAAGGAATACGTGCGGGGTCAAATTGAACATTATCATACATTTCCATAAAATTTAAAAATCCAAATAGCGATAGTATCATCATGAGACAAGAACCAACACCTACTAATATGTGTGTACGAAAGCCCGCAGAATGATTATTAATTTCTCGTTCAAAACCAATTAAACCAGATAGTATTAATGCTATGAATAATCTACCAGCAATAATTAAAAAGTCTTCTCCCATTAAATATTCCAATAAGGAAGTCATACACATTCCTCCCCTCTTATTAGTTAACCAAGTATATAATTATGCTTTGCGTTTATTTCGTATGAATATCAATTTATAACAAAAAGAGTTAAGCACTATCTGCTTAACTCTTTTTTCG